>NZ_AYWP01000010.1:0-297252 GCF_000502435.1 Mesorhizobium sp. LNHC232B00 | reverse complement strand
CGGGCGTAGGCGCATTGGCCGGCGCGTTCGTTGCCGTGGGCGGTGTCGTCAGCGCGGCGACGGATTCGCCCTCGCCTATGCCGCTTTGCCCACCGGCCGGACCGGGATCGGTTTCGCCGCCTTCAGGTGTCAGCCGCTGCGTGAATTTCGTCGCTTCGGCGCCCGCCGCCGGCGGCGTCGCCGCGTCGGTCGCCGGCTTGGCCGGCGCCGGTTTCACCGGCTCGGTCTTGGCAACCTTGCTGCCGTCCAGGCCCAGCATCTTGCCGAAGGCATCCTTGTTCAGCCAGATGCCATAGCCGCCGCCGGCAACGACCAGCAGGGCGACGACGGCGGCAATCAGCCCGCCATAGCTGCGCTTGCGCTCGGCGGGACGCAAACGCTGGAAGGTGTCGGCCGTGGCCGGCTCGTCATCATTGGGAAAGACATCCGGCTGGTCGTGTTCCTGGTCCGCGTCCATGCCCGGCAGGTTCTTGTCAGCCAGATTGAAGGATTCCGGCTGCACCGACGCGGGCTTCGGCCAGCTTGGCTCGGGCTTGGCGGCGGGCGGCGGCGCGGGCCGGTAGGGTTCCGGCCTTGCGGTGGGCGCCGCTGCGGGCGCTGGCCACGACGGCCCCGCATTTGCCGGCTGGCGTGTGTGGTTCGGCTGGTTCTTGTTGCGGTCGATGGAGGAAAAGATGTTTTCCAGCTCGGCGAGCGGATCCGTCTCCGGCACGCTCTTGGTGTAGTCGCGCTCGACACTGGAGATAGCATCTTCCAGACCGCGCTTCTGCTTGGCGGCATCCGACGGCGACAGCGGCGGATCGCGCAGGGCAATCTTGGCTGCGATCGTCGAGCGGGCCTTGTCATAGACCCTCGCCCGCATCTCCGGCGATTGATCGCTGAGGTTGTCTATCGTTTTCTTCAGAACAGCAACGAAATCTGCCATGCTTCAGTCGACCTGTATTTTTGCTTCCGCGCCGGCCCCCGCAAATCAGCCGCAATGCCCGGAAAGGCTTCAGAAACTAGTCTTGAAACGGATCGGTCACAAGTATCGTATCGTCCCGTTCCGGACTGGTGGAGAGGAGTGCTACCGGTGCGCCGATGAGCTCCTCGATGTATCGGACATATTTGACGGCCTGGGCCGGAAGATCGTTCCAGCTGCGCGCCCCGGCGGTGGTGCCTTTCCACCCCTCCAGCGTCTCGTAGACCGGTTCGACACGGGCCTGCGCGCCCTGGCTCGCCGGCAGATAGTCGATCGCCTCGCCGTCGAGGCGGTAGCCGGTGCAGACCTTGATCTCATCCAGCCCGTCGAGCACGTCGAGCTTGGTCAGCGCAATGCCCTTGATGCCGTTGACGGCGACGGCCTGGCGCACCAGCACCGCGTCGAACCAGCCGCAGCGGCGCTTGCGCCCGGTGACGACGCCGAATTCATGGCCGCGCGTGCCGAGGAACTCGCCGATCTCGTTCTTCTGTTCGGTCGGGAACGGTCCCTCGCCGACGCGTGTCGTGTAGGCCTTGGTGATGCCGAGCACATAGCCGATGGCGCCTGGACCGACGCCCGCGCCGGCGGCCGCCTGCCCGGCGACCGTGTTTGAGGAGGTGACGAAAGGATAGGTGCCGTGGTCGATGTCGAGCAGCGTGCCTTGCGCGCCCTCGAACAGGATGCGCTCGCCGGCGCGGCGCTTGTCATCGAGGATCTTCCAGACCCGGTCCATGTAGGGCAGGATCTCGTCGGCGACCGAGGTCAATTCCGTCATGATCGCATCATGCGTGACTTCGGCATGGCCAAGCCCGCGACGCAGCGCATTGTGATGCGTCAGCAGCCTGTCGACTTTCAGGGGAAGCGTTTCCAAATCCGCCAGATCCATCACCCGAACCGCGCGTCGCCCCACCTTGTCCTCGTAGGCGGGGCCGATGCCACGGCGGGTCGTACCAATCTTCGTTCCGGAATTTGAGGCAGCGTCCTCGCGGAATCCGTCCAGCTCCCGGTGCAGCGACAGGATAAGCGCCGTGTTTTCGGCTATTTTCAGGCGATCGGGTGTCACTTCGACGCCTTGCGCCTTGAGCTTCGCCACTTCGGCCACGAAAGCATGCGGATCGAAGACCACGCCATTGCCGATGATGGACAGCTTGCCTTGCCGCACGACGCCGGACGGCAACAGCGACAGCTTGTAGACCTTGCCGTCGACGACCAGCGTGTGGCCGGCATTGTGGCCACCCTGGAAACGCACCACGACATCGGCGCGCTCCGACAGCCAGTCGACGATCTTGCCCTTGCCTTCGTCGCCCCACTGCGAGCCGACGACCACCACATTGGCCATGTTTCTTTTCCCTTGAGACGCCGCCGAGCGGCTTGGATTTGGTTCGAAACGACAGGCCTCTATAGCGTCAAGACCTCGCGAGTGCGACCTTTCTTTGCCGCCGAAAATGCCCTGAGGCACAACAATTTTCGGCTTTGACATCATTTACTTGGGCTGACGGGGGCAATAGGCCGGCAAGACCGTGGCCATCCCACGGCCGGAATCCCGCGATGCATCGAAGCGCTTACATATTCCTGCTGCTCACCACGCTGCTGTGGGGTGGCAATTCGGTGGCCGGCAAGCTGGCGGTCGATCACGTCTCGCCGATGACGCTGGTCTTCCTGCGCTGGGTGCTGGCGGTAGCGATCCTGCTGCCGATCGGCTGGCGTACGATCCAGGAGGACTGGCCTGTCGTGCGCCGGCATTGGTTCGTGCTGGCCGCACTTGGGGCCAGCGGCTTCACCTTGTTCAACACCATCTTCTACACCGCGCTCAACTACACGACGGCGATCAATGTCTCGATCGAACAGGCGGCGATGCCGGTCTTGATCATCGTCGCCAATTTCATCTTCTTCCGCTTGCGTGTGAGCTGGGCGCAGATTGCCGGCGTGGTGCTGACCATCTTCGGCGTAGTCCTGACTGCCTGCCATGGCGATCCGCGCCGGCTGCTCGCATTGGAACTTAATTTCGGCGACGCCATCATGCTGGTGGCGGTCGTCCTCTACAGCGGCTATTCGGTCGGGCTGCGGATGAAGCCGGTGATGCGTTGGCAGAGCCTGATGCTGTCCCTTGCGGTCGCCGCGCTCATCACCTCGCTGCCCTTCTTCCTGTGGGAGGTCGCCGCCGGCAAGGTCATCGTGCCCGACGCGCGCGGCTGGACGGTGATCGTCTATACCGCGATCGGCGCCTCGGTCATCTCGCAGATAACTTACATCAGGGGCAACGAACTGATCGGCGCCAACCGCGCCGGCCTGTTTATCAACCTGGTGCCGATCTTCGGCACGCTGCTGTCGGTGGTGATCGTCGGCGAGACATTCCAACTCTATCAGGCGCTGGCACTCGTGCTCGTGCTTGGCGGCATCGCGCTCGCCGAATACAGCGGGCGAAAGACGGCGATACTTAACCGCTCCAGGGTGCCGAACCGCCCCGCATAGGTTCGCTCTGGCCGCTTACAGCCGCTACTGCACCAATTCCTTGCGCACCGCCGCGATGTCGTCGGATGAGACGGCCGGAGCGGAATTGCCCCAGCTGCCGCGCACATAGGTCAACACGTCGGCGATTTCCTGATCCTTCAGGCGCCATGCCAGCGAAGGCATGGCGGGCGTCGTCGGCGCGCCGGCCGTGTGGACGGCCTGGCTTCCGGCGAGAACGACCCGGGCAAGCGTTTCAGGATTGCCCTGCGCGACGATCGAATTGCCGACAAGCGTCGGGAAGAGCGCCCCGGCCCCGACACCATCGCCACCATGGCAGGCCGAACAATTGTCGTGGTAGATCGCCTCGCCCGCGGCCATCCTCGCTTCATCCGGTTTTGGCGCCGACGCATTGCCAGCATCCGAACCCAGGCTCTTGAGATAGACGGCGACCGCCTTGAGGTCGGGTTCCGTCATCTTCGAGGTCGAGTTTTCAACCGCCTCCGCCATCGGGCCGGACGCGATCGAATGCGCGCTGACGCCGGTCCTGAGGTAGGCGACTACATCGTCCTCCGACCATTTCCCGAGGCCGGATTGAGCATTGTTGGTGATATCAGGCGCGAACCAGCCCTGCAGCGATGCGCCTTGCAGGAAAACGCTGTCCTGATCAGCTCCAAGGAAGGATTTGGGCGTATGACAGGTGCCGCAGTGGCCTGCCCCCTGCACGATATAGGCGCCACGGTTCCATTCCGCCGACTTGGACGGATCCGGCTTGAAGCCGTCCTCGCTGAAGTTGAGCAGATTCCAGCCCCACATCGCCAGCCGGACATTCAGCGGGAATGGCAGTTGATTGGCTTCGACCTTGTTCGAAACCGGCTCGACCGTTGTCAGGTACGCCCACAGGTCCGAAATGTCCCGCTCGTTCATCCTGGTATAGGCAGGGTATGGCATGGCGGGATAGAGCCGCACGCCATCGTGGCCGATGCCCGTCTTCATCATGCTGCGGAAATCGGCCTCAGACCAATTGCCGATGCCCGTCTCGTGATCGGGTGTGATGTTGGGCGGCACCAGCGCGCCGAACGGTGTTTCCAGCGGCAGGCCGCCGGCCAGAGGTTTGCCGCCCGGTCTAGTGTGACAACCCGCGCAGTCGCCGAGCACGGCCTGGTATCGGCCGCGTATGATCTGGTCCGCCTGGTCGGCAGCCATTGCCGGGGCGATCGCGAGCAGCGCAGCGCTGGCGGCGAATGTGAGAGAGAGCGTTCTCACGCTTGCACCAGCGGTGCGCCGGGATTGCGCAGATACTGGTTGCGGATGGCATCGGCGGCCCGGAAGGCCAGCGCGCCGACCGTTCCTGTCGGGTTCTTGCCGGCATTTTGCGGAAAGGCCGACGCGCCGATGACGAAGACGTTGGGCACATCCCAGCTCTGCAGGAAGGTATTGACGGCACTTTTCCTGGGGTCCGTGCCCATGATGGCGCCGCCCGTGTTGTGGGTGCTCTGATAGGGTACGCTGTCCCAGCCCTTCTTGCGGCGGCCGACGCTATACTGCTTGCCGCCGAGCGCTTTGGCGATGTCCTCCATCCGGTCGCAGAGATAGTTCGACATGCGGATATCGTTGTCGGGAAAATCGAACGTCATGCGCATCAGCGGCCGGCCGAAGCGATCCTTGTAGGTCGGGTCGAGGTCGAGATAGTTGGTGCGCGTCGCGTAGCTGCTGCCCTGCGACGAGAAGCCGAGCGTGCTCTTGTAGCCTGCGACGGTGGCCTTCTTCCAGGCGCTGCCCCATTTCGGCGTGCCGGGCAGCGTCGGCCTGGTGGCGATCGGGCGGCCATTGGTGGGGATGCAGTTGATGCCCGCGCCACCGACGAAATCGAGTGCGCCGTGATCGAAGGCGTCGCCATTATAGTCGTCGATCGTCTGTCCGAGCGCGCCTGCGGCGATGAACGGATTGAAATTTTTGTCGTCGAAGAACACCTGAACGCCGGCATTTGTCTGGTAGCAGTAATTGCGGCCGACCGTTCCTTCGCCGGTGACGGGGTCGTAGATCTTTCCGATACCCGACAGCATCATCAGGCGGGCATTGTGCAGGCCGTAGGCGCACAAAAGCACGAGATCGGCCGGCTGGAAGAATTCCTGCCCCGACGTATCGACATAGGTCACGCCGCGCGCCGACTTGCCGCCGGAGGCGAGATCGACATGCAGCACTTCGCTGTCGGTGCGGACCTCGAAATTGGCCTTCTTCATCAGGACGGGAAGGACGGTGGTCTGGGCGCTCGATTTGGAATAGTTGGCGCAGCCAAAACGCTCGCAGAAACCGCAATAGGTGCATTGCCCCATCGTGATGCCGAGCGGATTGACATAGGTCCGCGACATGTTGGCGGACGGCGTCGGGAACGGGTGCAGGCCGATCGACCGGCCGGCATTGGCAAACATGGTCGGTGCGTAGGTCATTTCCATCGGCGGGTTCGGATAGTCCCGAGCCCGGGGATCCTCGAATGGATTGCCGCCTTCCTGCAACTTGCCCTTGATGTTGCCGGCCTTGCCCGAGATCCCCGCCAGATATTCGAACTGGTCGTAATAGGGCTCCATTTCGGCGCCGGTCACGCCCCAGTCCTCGACCTGAAGGTCCGCTATCCTCGCCGCGCCGTATTTCCGGGTCAGGTTGGTCTTGATCTGAAAGTCCGAATCCCAGAACCGCCACGTGTGGCCGTTCCAGTGGACACCGGCGCCGCCGACACCATTGCCGGGCAGGAACGAGCCGAAATCGCGCATCGGCAACGCCGTCTGCGACGGGTCGTTGCGCATCGTCATGGTTTCCACGGCCGGCTGCAGGAACAGGTCGCGCCGGACGCTGTAGCGCAATTCGTCCTGCGCATAGCCGATGTTGAAATCGGTTGCCGTGTCGCGCCATGGACCGCGCTCGATGGCAAGCACGTCGAGGCCCTGATCGGTGAGTTCATGGGCGAGGATGGCGCCGGTCCAGCCGAGGCCGACGATCACGACATCTTTGCGGGGCAGGATCGTCGTCATCGTCAGCTCCTCTTCGTGAACCATTCCGGGCTGCCCTCTATGGAGACAGGCGGCCGCGGATAGGGCTGATTATGCTTGCTGACATGATCACGATAATCATAGCGCGCGCCGGGAAAACCGAGCATGCGCCACGACACCATGTCCTTGTTGCCGCCATAGACCGGATCGGCGAAGAACCCTTCCATGGTGTTCTGCAGCAGCAGCCCAAAGAAGCCGGCAGCCTTGACGCCGTCAGGCAATTCGACCTTTCCGGCNCATCCCGCTGCTTCAGGAAGGCGTCGATGGCAGCGAGCCCGGTGCGGTAGCGCTGGGCGGGATTGGCGTCGCCCTGATAGCCCTGCGTGGGCAATCCCGGCGCGAATGGCCCTTGTGTGTAGAGCCGGCTCGAGGTTCCGAACGCGCCCGTCAATTGCCTGTCGATATAGACGGCACAGCCGGCTTCCTTGCCCCCCATGCTGAGATCGTCGGCGGGAACGAGGCGGTCGACGATGGCCTCGACCAAGGCCGCTTCCTGTGGCGTGAAGAATTGCCAGCCGCCAGGAACGACCCGCATCGGCGGATCGGACGACAAGGGCGTCCAAGGCAAGGATCCCGAGAACGAGCGGGCGAAGCTTGCCGAGGTCGCCGTTACCGTAAACATCGCGACTGAAGACAGGAAAAGGCGCCGGCTCAGCCGGACAGTATTGCGATGATCCATCGAAGGCTCCTCGACAGCAACAGGCACACGCCGAAAGCCGCAGCCAAATTCATGACGAAAACTGTAAAGTTTAAGCCGCACCAATCAGTTGGCGATAGCCTGCGAAAAGAAAGCGGGATCGTCAAGCAGAACACTGGATCGTTGGATTGGGCCAGGCTTTTTGCTTATCGTCACCTGCTAATGTACCAGAAACTGAACAAACAATCCTTGGATCAGTCCGGAACTTGCTGCCGTCAAGCCCGATCCCGGGGGACGGCCTGGATTTCCGGGATCGCACACCGACGTCCACCACAGGCGTAATCCGCCGGCTGACTTAAGGACCAAAAACCGAAACGCGCCCGCGTGCTCGCCGGGCACGCGGGCGCGTTTCATCACAATGCGCCTGCCGGTTATGAAGGTACGGGCCTAAACACCACCGACGTCGAACTGCAGCCGCTTGGCCGAATCGATCGACTTGTGTGCCCGCACCTGTTCCAGCACCTTTTCCGGGAACGGCGCGTCGAGGTAGAGCAGCGCGATGGCGTCGCCGCCCGGGCGGTTACGGCCAAGCTGGAAGTTGGCGATGTTGACGCCGTTCTCGCCGCATACCGTGCCAAGCAGGCCGATGATGCCGGGCGCGTCGGCATTGGTCGTGTAGAGCATGTGCTGGCCGACCTCTGCATCGAGATTGATGCCTTTGATCTGGATGAAGCGCGGCTTGCCGTCGGAGAAGCAGGTGCCGGCGATCGAGCGCGTCCTGTGCTCGGTCGTGACGGTCAGCTTGATATAGCCGTCGAACACGCCCGACTTGTCGCGCTTGACTTCCGCGACGATGATGCCGCGCTCCTTCACCATGATCGGCGCCGACACCATGTTGACGTCGGAGACCTGCGGCCGGATCAGGCCGGCAAGTGCCGCACTGATCAGCGCGCGCGTGTTCATCGTCGCGGTCGAACCGTCGAACAGGATCTCGACCTCCTTGATCGGATCCTCGGTGACCTGGCCGACAAAGGCGCCGAGCACTTCCGCCAGCTTGACGAAAGGCTTCAGCCGCGGCGCTTCCTCCGCCGTGATCGACGGCATGTTGATGGCGTTGGAGACGGCGCCCTTGATCAGATAGTCCGACATCTGTTCGGCGACCTGCAGCGCGACATTCTCCTGCGCTTCCGCCGTCGAGGCGCCGAGATGCGGCGTCGCCACCACGTTCTCCATGCCGAACAGGGCGTTCTGCTCGGCCGGTTCGACCTCGAACACGTCGATGCCCGCACCCGCTACCTTGCCGCTTTTCAGCGCCGCGATCAGGTCGGCCTCGACGACCAGCCCGCCGCGGGCGCAGTTGATGATGCGCACGCCGTTCTTCATCTTGGCTATTGCAGCGGCATCGATGATGTTGCGCGTCTTGTCGGTTAGCGGCGTGTGCAGCGTGATGAAGTCCGCGCGGGCGAAAAGTTCGTCGAGTTCCACCTTGTCGACGCCGAGTTCCTCGGCGCGCTTGTCCGACAGGAACGGGTCGAAGGCGATGACATGCATCTTCAGGCCGACGCCGCGCGTGGCGACGATCGAACCGATATTGCCGCAGCCGATGACACCCAGCGTCTTGCCGGTGATCTCGACGCCCATGAAGCGGTTCTTCTCCCATTTACCGGCATGGGTCGAGGCATTGGCTTCCGGGATCTGGCGCGCCAGGGCGAAGATCATCGCGACGGCATGTTCTGCCGTCGTGATCGAATTGCCGAAAGGCGTGTTCATCACGATGATGCCCTTGCGGCTGGCCGCAGGGATATCGACATTGTCGACGCCGATGCCGGCGCGGCCGACGACCTTGAGTTTGGTGGCGGCGTTGATCAGCTTTTCGGTGACCTTGGTCGCCGAACGGATGGCAAGGCCATCATACTGGCTGATCACCTCAAGCAGCTTTTCCTTGTCCTTGCCGAGGTCCGGCAGATAGTCGACCTCGATGCCGCGATCCTTGAAGATCTGGACTGCGGTGGTGGAGAGTTTATCCGAAACGAGAACGCGGGGCGCCATGGCGGCCTCCTTGAAATGGATTGTCGGGAAATGGCGGCCCGCGGGCCGCCACGAAAATCTCAGGCCGCCGCTTTCAGCGACGCCTTCTGCGCGGCGAAGGCCCAGTCGAGCCAGGGCAGCAGCGCTTCGAGGTCCGAAGCCTCGACCGTTGCGCCACACCAGATGCGCAGGCCGGGGGGTGCGTCGCGATAGGAGCCGATGTCGTAGGCAACGCCCTCCTTGTCGAGCGCCGAGATCAGGCCCTTGGCGAAAGCCGCCTGCGCGTCGGCGTCGAGTGCCGCGACTTGCGGATCGGTGAAGGACAGGCAGACGGAGGTATTCGACCGCGTTGCCGGCTGGCTGGCGAGATGGCCAAGCCATGCGGACTTGTCGACGAAGCGATCGAGCACCGCGGCATTGGCTTCGGCCCTGGCGACCAGGGCATCGAGGCCGCCGATCGACTTCGCCCAGTTGAGCGCGTCGAGGTAATCCTCCACGCACAGCATCGACGGCGTGTTGATGGTCTCGCCCTTGAAGATACCTTCGATCAGCTTGCCGCCCGAGGTCAGGCGGAAGATTTTCGGCAGCGGCCATGAAGGCTTGTAGCTCTCCAGCCGCGCGACGGCGCGCGGCGACAGGATCAGCATGCCGTGTGCGCCCTCGCCGCCCAGCACCTTCTGCCAGGAGAAGGTGACGACATCGAGTTTCTCGAAATCGAGCTTTTGCGCGAACGCAGCCGAAGTGGCGTCGCAGATGGTGAGGCCGTTACGATCGGCCGGGATGAAATCGCCGTTCGGCACGCGCACGCCCGACGTGGTGCCGTTCCAGGTGAAGACCACGTCGCGGTCGAAATCGATCTTGGTGAGATCAGGCAGTTCGCCGTAGCCGGCTTCGATCTTGCGCACGTCGGCGAGCTTCAACTGCTTGACCACATCGGTGACCCAGCCGGAGCCAAAGCTCTCCCAGGCGACCATGTCGACACCACGCTCGCCGAGCAGCGACCACAGCGCCATCTCGACAGCGCCGGTGTCCGACGCCGGCACGATGCCGATGCGGTAGTCAGCCGGGACCTTGAGGATTTCGCGCGTCAGCTCGATTGCCTGTTCGAGCTTGGTCTTGCCGATCTTGGCGCGATGGGAACGGCCAAGCGCGGCATGCTTCAGCGCCTCGACCGACCAGCCGGGGCGTTTTGCGCAGGGACCTGAGGAAAAATTGGGATTTGCCGGACGGAGTCCGGGCTTCGTAGGGGTCGTCATCGTGGTCTATCCTTCCAGATAGTGGCCCCTCGTTGGGGAGGGGTGGCCCACGGACGGCGATATGCGTTCAGGCCTCGGGCGTCAAGAGGAAAGTTTTTGTCGCTGGCAGGATACTGGCGATCCGAGATCAGGATTCCGTGATTTCAAACGCAAACGGCGGACCGCAAGGATCCGCCGCCAAAGCCGTGATGTGTCCCGAGCCTACCAGAGATCGTAGCGCAGACCGAGCTTGACCTGGTGATTGCTGATCCCCTTTTTGACCGGAAAGGAGGTCAGGCTTTCGGCTGTCACATATTCGGCGTCCGGGGCGGAGAAGTACTGATAGCCCAGATCGACGGAAACATTCTTCGTCACCTGGTAAGCCAAACCGGCATTCAGTGTGTAGGCCAGCGAGTACTGGTTCTTGTTGTCCTTCTGGGTGAGATTGTTTGCCGGGTCATTGTTATCGATGTAGGTCGCCGAAAGCTTGCGCGTACTGCGGACGACACCGACGCCGGCGCCGATATAGGGAGTGATCCCGACGTAGGTGCCAAGATCGACATAGCCGTTGAGCATGCCCGAGAAGGCGTAGTTCTTCAGCGATGCCGATCCCACGGTCGGCAATGTCGGCAACGTTACGACCGCTGAATCATTATAGCTGGCTTCGGCGCTGTTGCCGGGCAGATAGCCAAAGTTGAGATCGGCGCGGAGGTAATCGTTGAAATGATATCCGAAGCCTACGCTCCCGAAAAATGCGTCTTCGCTCTGACTGAAGCTTTCGTTGTTGATCGTTGACGGGAAGGTGAAATCCCCATTCTTGAAGCTCTTCTCCACCAGGTAGGAGACATCGCCGCGCAGGTACCAACCGGAGCCAACCTCGACAGGCACGTAATCGGGCGCTTGATCGACATAGATCGGAGGATCGTAGTCGGCGGCCAGGGCTGGTGTCAGCGGCAACAGGGTGAGCGCGGCAAGCGCCTGCGCCATACGCGATGTGAGTGTCATGGTCCCCGGCTCCCGCATTCGGCCCCGTCCGCGATCGTGACGGCTGCCATCGTTTCAAGGAGCATTGTTAACCATAGTGGTTAAGTCGGAGTTAAGGCTAACAGAGCGTTAGCGGATTGATTTGGAACGCGAACTCATCCGGGCCGCCCGGCTCGAGACCGCCAAACGAAAACCGCCCGGCTGAGCCGGGCGGTTCGCGATTGTTCCGATGTCGGAGGTTACTTGGTGTAGATCGGCTCGGGTTCGGGCTGGTAGGCCACCACCGGTGCGGCGCATCCGTTGTTGCCGCCGAACTGGTAGCGCAGGCCACCGCGCACTTCGTGGGTGTTGATGCCACGGTCGAAGCCAGGACCGGCGCTGCTTGCATCCCACTCGAACATGCGGCCGCCCTGGATATGCGAGAAGCGATAGCCTGCATCGAGGATGACCTTGTCGGTCAGGCAGTAGGAGGCACCTGCCATCAGGGCGTAAGCGAAACGCCAGTTGGACGAGCCGGGATTGGTCTCGGCGGTGTTCGGGTCGTAGACGGTATCCCACTTGACATGCGCGCCGCCGATACCGGCGCCGACATAGGGCGTGATGCCGTGGTAGGTGCCGATATCGACATAGGCGTTGGCGAGCAGCAGGAAGGCGCTCATCTTCGACACTTCGACCGAGGTCGTGGGGTTGCCACCCGAGTCCACGCCGGAAGTGCTGCCATTGAAGTTCGACTTGAACCAGTAGTCGGCGGTCAGATCGGTGCGGAAGTGATCGTTGATCTTGTAGCCGACGCCGCCGCCGAGCGAGAAGCCGCCCTTGAGCTTGCCGGAATCGAAACTGTTGCTGCCCGGCGTGACCACGTTACAGGGACAGATGGTGTAGGTCGTGTAGTCGATGCCGCGCACGTCCGACTTGTGATAGTCGATGTCGCCACGGATATACCAGCCGCCGACATCGGCAACCGGCTGTTCGTAAACCGGCGGCGGTGCCTCTTCGACCTGCGGCTCCGGCAGGTCGGCCGCGAACACTGGCCAGGCCAGACCCGCGAACAGCAACGCGAACAGGGCCTTTCTTGCTGTATTGAACATGCTTGTCACCCCTAGAACCCTCGGAACGGCGATCGTGTCCGGATAAGATTTGGCTTTCAGGCGTGGATAATGAATTGCAAAAGTTAAAAGGCATTTAACCCTGTCGATTAACCACGAATCTGTAAAATCCGAAGCATTCGAGGGTAATATCGAGAGCGGGATCGGTCCTGCCGCCAACGAAAAAAGCCCGCCGGAGGGGGCGGGCTTTCGATGTAGCAGGGCGACGCACTCGGCGCGCCGGAGATCAGGCGGCGCTGCGGGTTTCCGAGATGACCTCGACGATGTCGTTGACGACGGCCTCGACCAGTTGCGGATCGTCACCCTCGGCCATGACACGGATCAGCGGTTCGGTGCCCGATGGCCGGATGACCAGCCGCCCGGCCTTGCCGAGGCGATGACGGGCATCCTCGATGGCGGCCTTGACCGGGGCTTCCTCGAGCGGTTTGCCGCCGGCGATGCGGACATTCTTCAGGAGTTGCGGCACCGGCTCGAACTTCTTCGACAGATCGCTGACCGGCCTGCCCTGCCGCTTGATGCAGGCCAGCACCTGCAGGGCCGAGACGAGACCGTCGCCGGTGGTCGAGAAATCCGAAAGCACGATGTGGCCCGACTGTTCGCCGCCGACATTGAGCCCGTGCGCGCGCATATGCTCCACGACGTAGCGGTCGCCGACCTTGGTGCGGTGCAATTGCAGCTTCATGTCGGCGAGGAAGCGTTCGAGGCCGAGATTGGACATGACCGTCGAAACGACGCCGCCGCCAGCAAGCCGCCCGCTCTGGTGCCAGGACTCGGCGATCAGTGCCATGATCTGGTCGCCGTCGACGATGGCGCCATTTTCATCGACGATGACGACGCGGTCGGCGTCGCCGTCGAGCGCGATGCCGATGTCGGCGCGCACTTCGTGCACTTTCTTCTGCAGCCCCGCCGGATGGGTCGAGCCACATTCCTTGTTGATGTTGAAGCCGTTGGGTTCGACATTGATGGCCACGACTTCGGCGCCGAGTTCCCACAGCGCCTCGGGCGCCACCTTGTAGGCCGCGCCATTGGCGCAATCGACGACGATCCTGAGGCCCGAAAGCGACATCGAGCGGGGCAAGGTGCGCTTGGCGAATTCGATGTAGCGGTCATGCACGCCGTCGACGCGCTTGGCCCGGCCCAGCCCGTCGGAATCGGCGAGCGCCAGTTCGATATCCTTGTCGAGCATGCTCTCGATGCGCTCCTCGATCTCGTCGGAGAGCTTGTAGCCATCGGGCCCGAACAGCTTGATGCCGTTGTCGTAATAGGGGTTGTGCGAAGCCGAGATCATGACGCCGATGTCGGCCCGCAGCGAACGCACCAGCATGGCCACCGCCGGCGTCGGGATAGGGCCGAGCAGGAACACATCCATGCCGGCAGCGCAAAGACCGGCCACCATGGCGTTCTCGATCATGTAGCCGGAAAGCCTGGTGTCCTTGCCCAGAACGACACGATGGCGATGGCTGCCGCGCTGGAACGAAAGGCCGGCGGCCATGCCGACCCGCATGGCGATTTCCGCGGTCATTGGAAACTTGTTGGCGCGCCCGCGAATGCCGTCCGTGCCGAAGTAATTTCCCGCCATGCTAACCAGCATCCCTGATTGTTCTTAGCCGGCACGTCATGCCACAATTGGCCCGCGCCCTATGATCACATTGTGTGATTATATGTTACCATTCCTTAGAAAATCATTGTTGTGCGCCGCACACAACCTGATTGCATCCTGACCTGCTGAGACTGCCACGCCGCAATACACCAGTCACGTTAGCCTTTCAGCGTAGATGCACCTGGAAAATCTTGTCCTCAAGTCCAACAGTCCGAACAATTTCATCACCTTGCCGCGAGGCTCCTGCTTTCGGCGACATATACGCTACTTAGCATCTGGCGCAACCGACCGTTGAGCGTTATTGATTCGCAGGGACGTATCATGGGCTGCTGCAACGGAGAAACGCTATGCTCATCCACCGACTTGCCACTTTGACCGGCCTCGCCGTCGTGACATTGTTCCTGGCCGCGCCAGCCAACGCACTGACGATGGCCGAATGCAGCACGAAGTATAACGCGGCCAAGGACGCGGGGACCCTTTCCGGACAGACCTGGAACCAGTTCCGCAAGGCGCAGTGCGGCACCGACGCCGCCGCCACCACCGACACCAAGCCGGCCGCCACCACCAAGGCCACCACCAAGGCCGAAACCAAGGCTACCGAAACCAAGCCCGCCAAGGCAGCAAAGGCTGCCGGCGCCGACAGCACGGCCAAGGGCCTGACGGCCAAGGAATGCAGCGCCAAGTACCAGGCGGCGAAGTCCGCCGGCACGCTGAACGGCATGAAGTGGAACGACTTCCGCAAGGCCGAGTGCGCCGCCGGCGCATCCGCTGCCACCGACACGACCAAGCCGGCCACCACAAAGGCAGCCGCGGCTCCCGCAGACGGCGGCAAGGGCCTGAGCATGGCCGAGTGCAGCACCAAGTACCAGGCTGCCAAGACGGCGAACACGCTGAAGGGCATGAAGTGGAACGACTTCCGCAAGGCCGAATGCGGTGCCGGCGCCTCCGATGACGACACCGTGCCTGCCCCCAGCGAGGCGAGCTACACCAAGGAGCCGGCAAAGCCGACGACGGTCGCGCCCAAGGGCGTTACCTTCCCGTCCGCGATCTCGCCGAAATATGCCAGCGAGACCCCCGGAAAGGGCCGCATGCATACTTGCCTTGACCAGTATTACACCCTCAAGGACGCCAACGCGCTTGGCGGCCTGAAATGGATCCAGAAGGGCGGCGGTTTCTACAGCCTGTGCAATGCCAAGCTGAAGAGCTGATCTCCAGCAGCATTTAGAAAAAATATAGGCCCGCGAGCCGCGAGGTTCGCGGGCTTTTTGTTGCGCATGACAGCGCTCCGGCTTGCTCGCTTCTGTACATGACGGAGTTGTCGGTCCCATCAGTTCGTGTGCTCTTGGCGAAAGATTCCCATTGAACATAACAAGAACAAAAAGTATACAAAAAGACGTCAAACTTGTTATCAACTAGGAGGGTCTTATGTCCAGTTTGAAATTGGCGGTATTGGCCGCGACGGCATTGGTTTCTTGGAGCGTCGCCCCTGCAAGCGCACTGACGATGAAGGAATGCGGCGAAACCTATCGAACCGCCAAGGAGGGCGGCACACTGAACGGCATGGACTGGACCGCTTTCCGTAAGGAGAAATGCGCGACGTCCCTCGCGGAGGGTGTCAGCGCAGATGCGGCCAAAACCGCGCAGCAGCCGAAGGACGAAGCCAGTCCGGCGTCCGCCCCCACCGTGGCGCCGGCGGGCGTCACATTCCCGACTACCCTCGCCGCCGAGTTCAAGACCGAAAAGCCGGCCAAGGCACGGATGAAAACCTGCCTGCAGAGTTACCACGGCAACAAAGAGGCGGGTACGTTGAACGGCCTTCGCTGGATCCAGAAGGGCGGCGGCTATTACAGCCTGTGCAATGCGCGGCTGAAAGCTGAATCATGAGGAACCATGCGGCAAACCCCGAAGCGCCAAGCGCCTGAGCGAATGCAGGCGGGGTGCTTGAAAAGCGAATGATTTCAGGTCGATCGACCTGAAATCATTCCGCCTCCATCGCAAAGATGCAGCGCATTCAGCTTGACGGCTGCGGCTCCATGCCGCCTTCGGGCTCGGGACCCTTCTTGCGGCGGCCACCAGACTTCGGCACGGCCGAGCCGCGGCTTGGAGGGGTATCATCCCCCAAATCTCGCGCGGGCTTGTTGCCCGCGATCAGTTGCTTGATCTCGTCGCCCGACAGCGTCTCGTATTCGAGCAGGCCCTGCGCCAGTGCGATCCATTCCTTCTTCTTCTTGGTCAGGATGGACTTCGCTGTCGAGTAGGCCTCGTCGATCAGGCGGCGCACTTCGGCGTCGATGATCTGCGCGGTCTCTTCCGAGATGTTCTGCGTGCGCGCCACCGAATGGCCGAGGAAGACTTCCTCCTGGTTGTCGCCATAGGCGACATGGCCGAGCTTGTCGGAAAAGCCCCAGCGCGTGACCATGGCGCGTGCCAGCTTGGTCGCCTGCTCGATGTCGGAGGACGCGCCCGAGGTGATGTTCTCCTTGCCGAACTTGAACTCCTCGGCGACGCGGCCACCCATCATGATGGCAAGACGCGAGATCATGTATTTGTAGCTCATCGAATAGCGGTCGCCTTCCGGCAACTGCATGACCATGCCGAGCGCGCGGCCGCGCGGGATGATGGTGGCCTTGTGCAGCGGATCGGCCGACGGCACGTTGAGCGCCAGGATGGCGTGACCGGCCTCGTGATAGGCGGTCAGCTCCTTCTCGGCCTGGGTCATGGCCGACGAGCGGCGCTCCGCGCCCATCATGATCTTGTCCTTGGCGTCCTCGAACTCGGCCATGGTGACGAGGCGCTTGTTGCGCCGCGCCGCCATCAGCGCCGATTCGTTGACGAGGTTCATCAGGTCGGCGCCGGAAAAGCCGGGAGTGCCGCGGGCGACGACCTTGAGATCGACATTGGGCGCCAGCGGCACGTTGCGCACATGCACCTTGAGGATCTTCTCGCGGCCGACGATGTCGGGGTTCGGAACCACCACCTGCCGGTCGAAACGGCCCGGACGCAACAGCGCCGGATCGAGCACGTCGGGACGGTTGGTGGCGGCAATCAGGATGATGCTTTCGTTGGACTCGAAACCGTCCATCTCGACCAGCAGCTGGTTCAGCGTCTGCTCGCGCTCGTCATTGCCGCCGCCGAGGCCGGCGCCGCGATGGCGGCCGACAGCGTCGATTTCGTCGATGAAGATGATGCAGGGCGCATTCTTCTTGGCCTGGTCGAACATGTCGCGCACGCGGCTGGCGCCGACGCCGACGAACATCTCGACGAAGTCCGAGCCTGAAATGGTGAAGAACGGCACGTTGGCTTCGCCGGCGACCGAGCGGGCAAGCAGCGTCTTGCCGGTGCCGGGAGGGCCGACCAGCAGCACGCCGCGCGGAATCTTGCCGCCGAGGCGCTGGAACTTCTGCGGATCGCGCAGGAATTCGACGATCTCTTCCAAATCTTCCTTGGCTTCGTCGACGCCGGCGACGTCCTGGAAGGTGACGCGGCCATGTGCCTCGGTCAGAAGCTTGGCCTTCGACTTGCCAAAACCCATGGCGCGCCCGGATCCGGACTGCATCTGGCGCATGAAGAATATCCAGACGCCGAGAATGAGGATCATTGGCAGCCAGGAGATCAGGTAACCGAACAGCGAGTTGGAGCCGTCGGTCTCGGGCCGCGCGTTGATGGTGACGTTCTTGTCCTGCAGCCGCGAAACGAGCTGGGGATCGCCGGGTGAATAGGTCTGGAAGCCGCTGGAATTGTCGGTGTAGGTGCCTGTGATGCGGGCACCCGCGATGGTCACCGTCTTGACCCGGCCGGCCCCGACATCCTGGAGGAACTGCGAATAAGGCACATCGCTCGAAGCCCCGCGCGTCTGCGGCGTCTGGAACAGATTGAACAGGGCGATGAGCAGGACCGCTATGATCGCCCAGAGCGCGAGGTTGCGATAGTTCGGATTCATCAATTGTCCCGTTGGCGTCCGCTTGCGGACAGCATCATGAGAGGAAACTTGGGCCTAACATAGGGAGAGCGTCCCCCCTTGCCAAGCAGAACAGCATGTCTGGGTTAAGCTTTCGACCACCGTCAACCGGCACTGTGGCGGCCGAAAGGCAAGGCGGGCAGCGATGGCGCGCCAATCAGGCCGGCGACGGCCCGCGCCGGCGCCAGGTCGAAGGACGGCAGGAAGCGGGCAAAAGGCGCAACGACCGGCCGCGCGTCGAACCCTGACGATGCCGGTTCGCCCTGCTGCACATCAGGGTTTTCAAAGGCTTGCCGCGATGTCGGTTCCGCGGCCAACGCAGCGCGCATCAGGCTTGCCGGGGTTTCTCCCGCGTCGATCGGCAGCCGCTTCGCTGCTGCCGCACCCAGCGGCGCGATCAACAATCCGGCGGAGCTGTCGTTCAATGTGATGTGGCGGCGGCCATCCCAGATGGTGTTGTCGATAGCCGCGGCGGCGGGCGGCAAGCCACGCGCCTCGCGGCGCAGGAAGATGCCGGCACGCCGGAAATCGACCACCGTCCGCGACAATGTGGCACAAAGAAATCCGGCCTTCAGCCGGGCGAACAGTGCCTCGCCGCGGGCCTGGTCCGGCAGGAAGGCAATCCCCCCGACAGTCGCCAGCAGGATGCGCAACGCATAGATGGCCGCGCGCTCGTCGCCGGTCGAGAGCAGTTGCGGGTCGAGGCGCACAAGGCCCGTGGCCGGCTGGCTGGCAAAACGCCGGATCAGGTCGGCGGCATCGAGACCAAGTTGTCCGCGCTCGATGGCAGCCTGGCTGGCCAGGGCCAAAGCCTCGTCCATGCGGCGGACATTGTCGCCGGCAAGTGCCGCTCTCACGCGCGGCCGCTCGAAGCTCTCATCGCTGTTGGTCGGATCCTCTGCCCAGCCGACATGTTTGCTTTGCAGGAAATCGCGCAATGCCGCGCGCCGCGTACCCAGCAGCGGCCGCACGATCCATTCGCGCCAGTCATAGAGCGTGGCCGGCGCCATGCCGGCCAGCCCCCGTCCCTGTACATTGCCCAGGCTCCCGTCGCGGGCGTGGCGCATCAGCACCGTCTCGGCCTGGTCGTCGGCGGTGTGGCCGGTCACGATCAGGCCGATGCCTTCCGCCCGGGCTGCGCTTGCCAGCAACCGGTAGCGCGCCTCCCGTGCCGCCGCCGGCAGGCCGGTCGAAGGCTTGCGCCCGGCCCAGACCATGGTGCGGTGGGCGATGCCGCGCTCCGCGCACAGCTTCGCCACGGCTTGCGCCTCCGCCGCCGAGCCCTGCCGCAGGCCATGGTCGATGGTCACCGCCAACAGCTTGGCGGACGGCGCGGATCGATCGAGATGATGTTTGAGAAGCAGAAGCAGGGCGGTCGAATCGCTGCCGCCGGATACGGCCGCAACAGCGCCGGTGGTGAAATCGATATGCGAAAAAAGTCTGGTCGAAAGATCAGGCCCGGAATCGAGCATCAACATCCCGGTTCTTGGGCTGGGACATGCAGGCGAAAAATCAGCACGCAGCCAGTGCCTTCTCCTGCTTGACGCGTTCCTTGAGGGCGCTGGAAATGTCGGGATAACGCTTGCCGATCTCGCCGAAAGTAGCGCAGGCGACGTCATGCTGCTTGAGGCCGACCAGCGACACGCCGAGCTTCAGCAGCATGTCCGGCGCCTTCTTGGCCTTGGGATAGTCCTTGCTGGCCGAGAGGAACACCTCTGCCGCGTCGCGGAATTTCTGCTGGCCCAGCAGCGACTCGCCCAGCCAGTAATGCGCGTCGGCCGTCTTGGCATCCCTGGGGAAGCGCGAGATGTGATCGCGGAACCCCTGCTCGGCCGTGCCGTAGTCGCCCGACAGGATGAATTGATAGGAATTGCGGTAAAGTTCTTCCGGATCGTTGGTGGCGGGCAGCGCCGCGACCACCGTGCCGTCGGACTTGCCGGCCTTGGCCGGCGCACCGGTGGCCGGAGCGGCATCCTGTGCCGGCGCGGTCGCCTGGGTGTTGCCGCCGGCGTCGATCACATTGCCGTTCTTGTCGACGGTGATGGAACCAAAGGTCTTTTCCGGTGCTCCCTTTCCAGGGATCACCTTGCCCGGGTCGCCATCGGGCGATTCGACGATGACGTCCTCGACCGTCTTGCCGCCGGCGGACTGATCGCTGCCGGCCGCGGCGCCGGCATCGGCCGGCGCCTGGGTCGCGGGGGCCGAGGCCACGTCGTTGTTGGTGCCGGCATCCGACTTCTTCTGTGCCGGTGCTTGTCCGCCTTGCGCCCCGCCCTCGAGCTGCTGGAAGCGGAACTCGTTGTCTTCCTGCTGCTTGCGGATCTGTTCCTGCATCTGCAGGATCTGGAAATTGAGTTCCTCGATCTTGCCGTTCATCTGCCGCAGCTGATCCTCGAGCGCGGTTGCGCCGGCGCCATTCGACTGCTGTGCAAGCTGGACCTGGTCCGGTTTCTTCTTGTCGCCGAACAGGCTGGGCAACTCGATCGACGGCAGATGGAAGGAAAAGCCGCTGCCGGTTGATTGCCCCGGGCCACCAGCCCCCAAGCCGCTAGCCGAGGCTGTGACGCCTGATAGGAGCAGCAGTGCAAGCGTGCCGCTCAGAACCGATCTCAAATGCATGTGCCTCTCGCGTGTGTCGTTAGTTGTTCGCGCATTCCAATCACCATGAGACCAGCCAAGCGCCCTCGGCTCATAGCAGGGCGCGAGACTTCGGCCAAATTTTGTTTCGGGCAGCCGGATATGAAAAAGGCGGCCCGGAGGCCGCCTTTCGCAAAGCTGTGTTGCATTTCTGCCGCTACCGCCGCGCCTTCTCCTGGCGCACGCTGGACGGCTCTGCGCCGATCAGGAACCGGCGCCACTGAGCGTGGTGACCGCACGGCGGTTCTGCGACCAGCACGAGATGTCGTCGCACACCGCGACCGGGCGTTCCTTGCCGTAGGAAATGGTCTTCAAGCGGCTGGAAGCGACACCCTTGGAAACGAGGAAGTCGCGGGCGGCGGCGGCGCGGCGGGCACCGAGTGCCAGATTGTATTCGCGCGTGCCGCGTTCGTCGGCATGGCCTTCGACGACGATGGCATACTGCTTGTACTGGTTCAGCCACTGCGCCTGCCGGGCGAGCGTCGTCTGCGCATCGGCGCGGATCGAGGACGAGTCCGTGTCGAAGAAGATGCGGTCGCCGATGTTGACGGTGAAGTCCTGCGCCGAGCCGGGCGTTGCGGCACCCGCGCCGTTCAGGCCGAGATCAGCGGCGCTGTTCGGCGTCTTCTTCGAGGCGCAACCGGCGATGGCGAGCATCGCCACCAGCGCGATCATGACCGGGTTTCTGGTAAGTGCTGCGATACGGCCCATGCCGCCTCTCCTTCGTATTTCGAGTGATCGTATTCGAGTGATTTCGTTGATCACCCAGTAACCACGTTTGGGTTAACCGGCATTCAAGAAACACGGTTAATATTAGGTTTAGCTACCCGTCCGCAGCTGTTATCCCCGGGGTCACAATTGGCGCGGACCCTAGGCGGAAATACGGCCAAAACGCGACGAAGGCGTGGAAAAAGGGGAATTGAAGAACTGGAGAATTGAAGAGTTGGAGAAAGAGGTCACTTCAGCGCTGCTCTGAGATTCACCAGCATCCCGTAGATTTGGCCATAGAACTGCTGCCATCTGTCGAGTTGTGTCTTCGAGATGTACTCAAGATCGGATGCGTAGGAAATCCACGTCTCCACCTCGCTGCATGATCCCATCGCCATCGAAATGAACCGCGCGAATTCAGCTTTGGAGTGAGGTTGTTTGGCAAACCCCTCAGCCAGATTGGCGCAGATCGCCTTGCTCGAACGGCGCAATTGATCGGCGAGCGCATATTGCTCGATCTTCGGAAAGGCAAGGGTGGCTTTGTGAATTTCGAGAGAAACAGCATAGGCCCGCTTGTAGACCTCAAGGTCCCTGGCGCGCCCAACGTAGCCTCCATGCTTCTCCATTCCCCAGTTCTTCAATTCCTCAGTTCTTCAATTCCCCTATTCAAGCAAGGGCGACCAGGCCGGATCGGACGCAAAATTCGAAGTCGGGATCGGCTGCTCGTTGCGGCCGGTGAGATCGACCGAAATCAGTTTCGGACCGCCATTGGCGTCGCGGAAGAACATCAGGACGCGGCCGTTCGGCGCCCAAGTCGGCCCTTCCTGCTGGAAGCCCGACGACAGGATGCGCTCGCCCGAACCGTCGGTCTTCATGACGCCGATCTGGAATTCGCCGCCGGTCTGCTTGGTGAAGGCGATGAGGTCACCGCGCGGCGACCACACCGGCGTCGAATAGACGCCGTCGCCGAAGGAGATGCGGGTCTGGCCGGAGCCGTCCGCGCCCATCACGTAGATCTGCGCGCGGCCGCCGCGGTCGGATGTGAACACGACCTTGCTGCCGTCCGGCGAATAGGAAGGCGAGGTGTCGATGGCGGTCGAGTTGGTCAGCCGCGTCGTCGAGCGGCTGCGCAGATCCATGGCGAAGATGTTGGAATTGCCGTCGTCGCGCAGCAGGCTCATGATCACCTTCTGGCCGTCGGGCGAGAAGCGCGGCGCGAACGTCATGCCGGGGAAGTTGCCGACGAGTTCGCGCTGCCCGGTCTCGATCTGCAGGAGATAGACCCGCGGCTGGCCGCTTTCATAGGACATGTAGGTGATCTCTTGCCGGTTCGGCGAGAAGCGCGGCGTCAGCACGATCGACCGGCCGTCCGAGAGGTAACGGACGTTGGCGCCGTCCTGGTCCATGATGGCAAGGCGCTTCTTGCGCGCGTTCTTGGCGCCGGACTCGTCGATGAAGACGACGCGCGTGTCGAAATAGCCCTTCTCGCCGGTCAGCCGCTCGTAGATGGCGTCGGCAATGATGTGGGCGACACGACGCTGGTTGGCGTCGTTGGCGAAGAACTGCTCGCCCGACATCTGCTGGCCGGCAAAAGTATCCCACAACCGGTACTGAGCGCGGATGCGCCCATCGGCCTCCTTGCTGACGCTGCCGGTGACCAGCGCCTGGGCGTTGATCACCTTCCAGTCGTCGAAGCGGGGTGCGGCATCCGGATTCGAGATCTTCTCGATGAAGGCACTCTTGTCGATCGGCGCGAACAGGCCGGAGCGCTTGAGATCGGCGGTGATGATTTGCGAGATCTGGGCACCAAGCGCATCGCCGCCCTGGAAATCCGTGATGGCGATCGGCAACGGCTCGACATTGCCCTTGTTGACGTTGAGCTCGACCAGCGCCAGTGCCGGCAGCGTGCCAGCGGCGGTCATGCCCATCGCCATCGCAGCGACCATCAGGAGCGGCTTGAGGATTGATTTCATGTCTTCTCGCTTCTCATACAGATTTTCGGATAACCGGACCTAGAGGCCGAGCATTTCCCTTGGATCGAAGGTGACCCGGATGTCGTTCCAGATGTCTTGCTTGCCGGCGGGAACCTGCAGCCCGGCCACGTCGCATTTCTGCACCGCACGGACCGCGCTCTCATCGAACTGCCGGTTGCCGCTCGATTTTTCTACGGACGGACGACCATCGAGCTTGCCGGAGTTGTCCAGGTTGAAGCGCACCACCACGACGAAACTCTCCGAGCCTTCCAGCCCGGCCGGCAGCGTCCAGCAGCCGCCCAGCTGGCTTTCCAGCGCCCCCTGTTCGGACTTCGAGAGCTTCTGGCCCTGATCCTTGTCACCGCCGAGCGAGGCTTGCTGGGTCGAACGCTTGGCGCCGCCGCCGGACGGCTTCTGCTTGTCGAGGAGAGCAGAGATTTCGTCGGCGTTGAACTGCTTGTCGTCGGACTTGGGCTTGGACGACGCTTCCTTGACCGGCTTGTCGGCATCCTTGCGGTCCGGCGCCTTGGCGCTTTCCGCTTGTGCCGGCTGCGGCTTCGGCCGCGCTTCCGGCGCCGGCGCCGAACTCGGCAATTGGGTCTCTTCGGTCGGCGGGTCCTTCGCTATGGCCTCGGCTACCGCGTCAGGCTTGACCTCGGGCGTCGGATCGATCGCGGCGGTCTTGTCCTGCGGCGGCGGGGTCGGCGCCGGCTTGGCCGGCGTCGGCTTGGGCTCCACCTGCTTGACCGGCTCGGGCTTCACCTCTTCCTTGGGCTGCGGCGCCGGCGCCACTTCCGTCGCCGGAATGGGCTTGGGCTTTTCCTGCGGCTTCGGCACGTCCTCGGTCTTCGGCGCTTCCTTGGGAGTCGGCGCAGGCGGCGGAGCCGAGGTCGTATCGACCGGCTTGGGCTTGGCTTCCGGCGTTATCGGCTTGTCGGTGTCGACGCTGTTCTCGCCGACCTTCTGCGCATCCGGCACGATATCGGGACGCTGCGTCGGCAACGGCGCCGGCTTTTCATGCATCACGGCCTTCTTGTCGCCCTGCAATGTCTGCGCGATAGCTTCCATCGGCACGATATCGACCGCGACCGACTCGACATCGGCCGACGGCAGCGCGGCCGGAGCCGACAGGGTGAACAGGCCGAAGGCCAGCACCGCCGTGTGCAGGATCACCGATGTGGTGAGGCCGGTCTTCATCGTCTTGTCTACTGATCCTGTTCCTGCAGTGAAACCAGGCCGATGTTCTTGTAGCCGGCGGCCGAAATGCGGGCCATCACCTTCATCGCCGTGCCGTAGTCGGTGGATTTGTCGCCACGAATAAAGATGCGCTCCTCATAGCCGGTCTTCGAGATCGCCTGCAGCTTGGCTACCAACTCCTCGATCGGAATCTCGGTCTCCTGCAGATAGATCTTACCCGCGGCATCGATCGAGACGGTGATCGGCTGCGTGTCGGCGTTCATCGCCTTGGCCTGCGTATCCGGCAGGTCGATCGGCACGCCGACCGTCAGCATCGGTGCGGCGACCATGAAGATGATCAACAGCACCAGCATGACGTCGACCATCGGCGTGACGTTGATTTCCGACATCAGTCCATGGTGACGGCCGCGCCGCCGGTGGCCGCGCCCGCCGCGCCCTGCCATGCCTACGGACATACCCATCTTTTGTGCTCCTCAGGCCTTCGGCGCGACTTTTTCATCGATTTGGCGCGAGAGTATGGCGGAGAACTCGTCGGAGAACCCTTCCATGCGCACCGCTATCTTGCTCGCGTCGGACGACAGTTTGTTGTAGGCGATGACGGCGGGAATGGCGGCGAGCAGGCCGATGGCCGTCGCCAGCAGCGCCTCGGCGATACCGGGCGCGACCACCGCAAGGCTGGTGTTCTTGGAGCCGGCGATGGCCTGGAACGAGGTCATGATGCCGATGACGGTGCCGAACAGGCCGATAAAGGGGGCGGCCGAGCCGGTGGTGGCGAGGAAGCCGAGGCGCCCCTCCAGCTTCTCCATCTCGCGGGTCAGCGCCAGGTCCATGGCCTTGTCGATGCGGGTTTGCAGCCCGAGCGGCGTTTTCGCGCCTTTCTCGAAGCTCTTCTTCCACTCGCGCATGGCGGCGACGAAAATGGCGCCCATGCCTGACGTCTTGCGGTCGGCGAGCGTGCGGTAGAGTTCTTCCAGCGACTGCCCGGACCAGAAGACCTGCTCGAAGCGGTTGAGCGCCAGCCGCATGCGGCCATAGGCAACCAGCTTGTCGATGATGATCGCCCAGGTCCAGACCGAGGCACAAAGCAGCCCGATCATGACCAGCTTGACCACCCAGCTGGCCTGCATGAACAGCGCCCAAATCGACAATTGCGCGCCCGGTTCGGCGAGTGCGATATTTTCCATCGTTACGTCCTTAAGATTTCCGGGCGAAGCTGGCGGCTGGCCCCTGGCATCCCTTGTGGTCGGTTCGCACGAAGCTACCGGGCACCCCAAGTCGAGCCTTTCGCGGCCTTTTCGGGGCAAATATTGGTGAAAGGAAGGCGTTGGATAACGCCAATCTTCACCAACCTCTTCATGAACCGTTATGGTTAAGGATGGGTTAGTCCGTAAGGCGCGGCGCATTGCCACGCCCGATGGCGTGGCCGGGGCGCAGACATAAGGGCAGACATAAGGTTTGTGCGATGCGGCTAGAAGTCCGTTTCGTCCACATAATAGGTGGGGTAGTCCTGCCCGCCATAGAGGATACGCAGGATCAGCACCTGTTCTGCGTCGACCCGAAACAGGATCGACGCACGACGTTCGAAGCCGACGACGCGGACGCCGGATCCGATGGCGTCGCGAACGATGCCACGTTCCGGGAACGTGGATAGTGCCATGCACGCCGCCTCAATATAGCCACCGGCACGCGCGGCACCGCTTTCCTTTTCGATGTAATTGTAAATGGCAAAGAGATCGGATTGCGCCGAGGGTCTGAAAATGACCCTATGCGTCACGCTTGGCGACCTTCATCCGGTCTGCATGGTGCTCGCGCAATGCCTTGAACACGTCCTCGGCAGGGATGTCCGCGCGCGGATCGTCGAGAGCCTCCTGCACCTTGGCTCGCATGATGGCGGCGATGACCTGTTCCTCGCGGTCAAGGGCGCGAAGCGCGGCACGCATGACTTCGCTCGCGGAATCATACGCTCCCGACGTCAGGCGGGCGTCGAGGCTGCTCTGCTGGCGTCCGAGCGTTACGCTTATGGGCTTGCTGGTTCTCATGGCGAATGTTTCCTTGCCCCTTCTTCATAGCACAGTGTATGACACTGTCATACTATTTTCTGGCGCGCCACCCCCGCTGAAAACCAGATTGATGAGCTTTAGCGCCGCCAGGGGCAATCCGTTCAATCAGCCTACACACCAGACTTGGGCATGAACGCCGCGATCCATTCCTTGGGGAAGCGTCTCGGCCGGCCATTCTCGCCTATAATCGCCGCTTCGACCTTGGCTTCGACCAGCACCTCGTCGCCGCGTTTGAGCTGCTGCGCCATGAAGATGCGAGCTCCGGAAATGGCCTCGGTACGGGTGTCGACGGTCAGGATGTCGTCGATGCGGGCGGGGATGCGGAAGTCGATCTCCATGCGCCGCACCACCCAGACTATTCTTTCGCCATGCTTGCCATGGGCAAGTTCGGTGTGATGCACGCCGGTGAGCCTGAGATAGTCGGAGCGGCCGCGCTCGAGGAATTCGAGATAACGCGCATGGTAGACGACACCCGAAAAATCGGTGTCGGCATAGTAGACTCGCGCCATCAGCCGATGCCCGGACGCGGTCAGTACGCCGGAGAGCCCGGCCAGCAGCGTCGCCGATTCACCATGATCGCCCATTGCGCTTCCTTTTTCAGTCGCGGCGAGGCACCTGTTCCCCGTGACCTAGCATCGGATGGCACTGTTGACGGCGATGATCAAGAGTTTGATGGCGGGGCTGCTGGTGCTGGCGGCCCTGTCGCTGCCTGGCCATGCGGCGACCTTCTCGATGAAGCGCGGTCTCAATCTCGACCAGTGGGTCACCTGGCCCGGCGAAGATCAATGGAGCGACGCCAAGGCCATCCTGCCCTATCCCGAGTGGCGCAAATTCCTCAACGGAGACGATCTCGAGGCACTGAAGCAGGCCGGCTTCGATTTCCTGCGCATGCCGGTTGACCCTTCGCCCTTGCTGTCCGATCAGACGACAGCGTTGCGCGACGACCTCTATGCCAGCGTGCTGGACTCGGTGCGCATGATCAACCGCGCCGGCATGAAGGTGATCGTCGATATGCATCTGATCCCCGCCGGCGGCAGCCGCAAGATCGGCATGGCTGAGGTGATGGACGACCCGCGGACCTTCGAGCTTTATGTCGACATGGTGCGCAAGATGGCCCGCACCCTGGCCGGTGAGGATCCAAAAAAGGTCGCCTTCGAATTGATGAACGAACCGATCGTCGATTGCGACAGCGACGGCACCAGCCTGTGGCCCGAGCGTCAGCAGAAATTGTTCGCCGCCGCCCGATCCTCGGCGACGAAACTCACCCTGGTGCTGACCGGCGCCTGCTATTCCGCCGCGTCGTCGCTGGAGAAGATAGACCCGAAGGCCATCCCCGACGACAATGTCATCTGGACCTTCCATTCCTACGATCCGTTCCTGCTCACCCACCAAGGCGCGACCTGGGCCGGCGACTTCATCCCCTATGTGACCGGCCTGCCCTATCCGCTGACATCAGTGCCGAAGGCGCAGCTCGAAATGACGCTCGACACCATCCGCGCCCGGATTAAGGCCGAGGCGCCATGGACACGGCAGAGCGGCCTGCTTGCCTATCTCGACCAACAGGTCGCCAGCATGGACAGCCCCGACAAGCTCAACGGCCTGATGGATGCGCCGTTCAAGAAGGTCGAGGCGTGGGCGAAGGCCAACAGCATCAAGCCGGAAAACATCACGCTGGGCGAGTTCGGCATGATCCGCCAGGAATACGGCAATTCCTACGTGATGCCGCCCGAGTACCGCGCCGCCTATGTCAGCGACATGATTGCCCGCGCCGAGGCGCACGGTTTCTCATGGTCGGTGTGGAGCTATGGCGGCGCGTTCGGCATCGTCGACGCCTTCAACGGCGACAAGGCCGAGCCGGACGTGATGAAGGCAATCCGCAACCTGCGCTGAACCACGCATCAGCCGAGGTCGATCGACAGGATTTCCGGACGCATTCCGAAACGGATGGGCAAATTGCTGAAGCCAAGTCCGCCTGAGACGATCAGGTTGCGGTCGCTTTCCACGATATGGCCGTAGGCGTAGCGATTGCCGTAACGCGACGGCACGATCGGCGAATAGCCGAACAGCCGCACCTGCCCGCCATGGGTGTGTCCCGACAGCGTCAGCGAAACCCGCCACGGCACTTTCGGGAAGATATCCGGCTCGTGCGCCAGCAAGATGACAGGGGAACTATCGCTGACCTTGGCCAGCGTGCCGTCGAGATCGTCCAGCCCCTTGGGCCTGTCGCCCTTTTTGGTCGGCAGCAGGGCCAGCTGATCGGCAAGCCCCGCGATCCAGACACCATGCCCATCCTTTTCCAGGCGCACGGCATCGTTTTCGAGCACCGGAATGCCGACTTTCTCCAATGCCTTGCGCGCGATCGTCGGACCAACCCCTGCCCGTTGCGCGAAGCCGTCATTCCACCAGTCGTGGTTGCCAAGGATAGACAGCACGCCGAGCGGCGCCTTGAGCCCTGACAGGGCGCCCGCCCATTGCGGTGGCGTCACTCTTTGCGAAACCAGGCGCATGCCGGCGATGTAGTCGCCAAGCAGCACGATCAGGTCCGGTTGCAAGGCATTCGCCTCTTCGACAAGCGATGCGATGCGCTCCTGCGTCATCCACGGCCGGCAGGCATGGATGTCGGCCAGGGCGACGACACGCAGCTTCAACCCCGCCGGCCAGTGCGGCGGCGTCAGCGCATAGCGCTTCACATGCGTCAGCAGCATCGGCTCGATGCCGACCGCATAGGCGCTGAACGCGGCGACCGACAGGAACGACCCGCCCATGAAGCGCAGGAACCCGCGTCTGGTTATCATTCTGTGGCTCCGGCATTTGGATCGCGGCGTCGTGCCGCGAGGCAGCGCCGATAAAGTCCACGATTGCGCCGGCAAATCGGCAAAGACGAGTAGATTTTGCGCAGGGCGTTCACAGATGCTTGATCATTGGGTCTGGAACCCGCGCCTGATCGCCTGGCCGTTACTCTTCCTGGAACAGGTTGATCTGCTGCTGCGCGAGATCCTTCGGCGCGTCGAGGCCGAGGTGTCGCCAGGCATTGCCCGTCAGCATGCGCCCGCGCGGCGTGCGCTGGATGAAGCCCTGTTGGATCAGATAGGGCTCGATGATGTCTTCGATGGCGTCGCGCGGCTCGGACAGGCCGGCCGCGATCGTCTCGATGCCGACCGGCCCGCCGCCGAAATTGCGGGCGATCATCGACAGATACCGGCGGTCGAGCGCATCGAGGCCGAGCGCGTCGACCTCCAGCCGGGTCAGAGCCTCATCGGCGATCAGGCGGTCGACATGGCCGTCGCCGGCCACGGAGGCGAAATCGCGCACGCGGCGCAGCAGCCGGCCGGCGATGCGTGGCGTGCCGCGCGCGCGCCGCGCGATCTCGAGCGCGCCATCGTCGCCGAGCGGCATTTGCAGGATGCGCGCACCGCGCCGCACGATCTGTTCCAGTTCCTCGACCGTATAGAAATTAAGCCGCACCGGAATGCCGAAACGGTCGCGCAGCGGATTGGTGAGCAGGCCAAGCCGCGTCGTGGCGGCGACCAGCGTGAACCGGGCAAGGTCGATCTTGACCGAACGCGCCGCCGGCCCCTCGCCAATGATCAGGTCGAGCTGGAAATCCTCCATCGCCGGGTAGAGGATTTCCTCCACCGCCGGGTTCAGCCGGTGGATCTCGTCGATGAACAGCACGTCGCCTTCCTCGAGATTGGTGAGCAGTGCCGCGAGATCGCCGGCCTTGGCGATGACCGGCCCGGAGGTCGAGCGGAAATTGACGCCGAGCTCGCGCGCCATGATCTGCGCCAGCGTGGTCTTGCCGAGCCCCGGCGGGCCGACGAACAGCACATGGTCGAGCGCCTCGTTGCGGCCCTTGGCGGCCTCGATGAACACTTTGAGGTTGGCCCGCACCGCCGCCTGGCCGACGAAATCGTCAAGCGTCTGCGGCCGCAAGGTCTGCTCGGCATCCTCGCCGCGTTTTTCGGGAGCAATCAGGCGGGGCGCTAGGCTCATGCCGTCTTCCTCGCATATGGCCGGGAAACGGACAAGCGAGCCCTCACCGCGCCAGTTCCTTCAGCCCGAAGCGGATCAGCTTCGAGGCGTCCGCGTCCTCGCCCGCCGTCTTCAGCGCCGCCGATACCGCATTGGCGGCGGTGTCGCGCGAATAGCCGAGGTTGACCAGCGCCGAGACGGCATCGGTGATCGGCGCGGGCGCCACGCCCTCGCCGAGTTCCTGCTTCAGGCCGATGGTTCCGGAGGCGGCGCCGGCATAGACCGGCGCCTTGTTCTTCAATTCGGTGACGATGCGCTCGGCCACTTTCTTGCCGACACCCGGCGCACGGCTGACCATGGCGATGTCGCGCAGCGCGATCGCATTGGCGAGGTCGGCCGGCGTCAGTGTCGACAGGATGGCCAGCGCCACCTTGGCGCCGACGCCCGGCACATTGTTCATCAGCAGCCGAAACCACTCGCGCTCGAGCTGCGACTGGAAGCCATAAAGGCGCAGCATATCCTCGCGCACATAGGTCTCGATGAACAGCACCACCGCTTCGCCGGGAGAAGGCAGTGCTGCCAACGTGCGCGCCGAGCAATAGGCGACATAGCCGACGCCATGGATGTCGACGAGGCAATGATCCTCGTCGATCTCGTCCAACGTGCCCTTGAGCTTGCCGATCATTCCGCAAAGCCTCTCATGATGCCAATGCCGCCATCCGGTAAGCAACACTTTGCCGGTGATGCGCGTGGCAAATCGCGATCGCCAGCGCGTCCGCGGCATGTTCGGTGTCGAAGGTCGCTTTCGGCAGCAGCACCTTCACCATCATGTGGATCTGCTTCTTGTCGCCATGGCCGACGCCGATCACCGCCTTCTTGACGGCGTTGGGCGCATATTCGGCGACGACGAGGCCGGCGCGCGCCGGCACCAGCATGGCGATGCCGCGCGCCTGGCCGAGCTTCAGCGTCGCCACCGCGTCCTTGTTGACGAAGGTCTGTTCGACGGCCGCTTCGTGCGGCATGGCCGCATGCAGAACCTCGGCGAGCCCGTCATGCAACTGGCAAAGCCGCGTTGCCAGTGCCGCCTTGTCCTCGGAGCGCACGGTGCCGGAAGCGACGAAGCGCAAGGAATTACCGAGGCTCTCTACGATGCCCCAGCCGGTGCGCCTGAGCCCCGGATCAATCCCGATAATGCGAATCGCGTCCCCCATCCGGCGAGTTTACCTCCGGCGGACAGCGATGCCAGCAAAATGTGAACAAACCAGAAACGGAGCTAGTTGCGGGCGAAAGCCGTGTTGAGCAGGCTGATCTGGTCCGAAACCGGATTGGCCCGGCGGGCCACGGGCTGCATGTCGACCATGGCGCTGACACCGTAGATCTCCTCGTCCATGCGGCGCACCAGCGCCTGCAGGCGCAGCGAGCGGGTGACGAGATCGAGGAAATCGTCGGGCAGTTCGGCCCAGCCGGCCGCCTCGTCATGGGCGGAAGCCGTGTCGAGGCGCACCTTGGATTTTTCCGAAGCGACCTGGTCGCGGGTCATCTCGCCGGAATTGGCCGCGCGCTGCAAAAGCAGCCACGAGGCAACCTGCATCAGCCTGGTGGTCAGCCGCATCGATTCGGCCGCATAGAGCGTGGCGGCCAGCCGCGACAGCTTCTTGGCCTCGGCCCGGCCCTTGCCGTCGAGATATTCCGCTGCCTGTTCGACCAGGCCCATGCCTTCCTGGTAGAGCGGTTTGAAGGAGTGCGAAAAAACCCGGCGCTCCGCCAGTTTGACGGTTTTCGCACTGCCCTTCGAAGCCTCGTTCATGGATACGCCCCTGCACTTGCCACCGGCCGATTCGGCTCACTGCCGATACACCCGGGACCCTAGATGACTGAAGCTTGAAAATGCGCTTCGCCAGGGGTGAAGGCAAGCACATGTTTAACAGAAGGTTAACAGCGATCCCGTGTGCGCAATGTCGCTGGAAAGCGGACAAAAAAAGAGCCGCGGATAAGGCGGCTCTCAGGAGTTTAACAGGGAGGCGTCAAACAAAGTGGCTCCAACCACTCGGTAAGAATCCAGATCACTGGATGGACATAGTAAACGCCTGTAAAGCTTAATGGACCCTTAACGGCGCCGATGTTTTTTGACCGAACGCCCCGCTCCTGTGCCGTAACAGCACACGGACCGAGCCTTGCTTCAGGCCCGGAGCCTGTTTCGAAATTCGCTCTGGCGAAACCGCGCACCGGGCTGTTGCCAGGAGCCGCGCCGATCGAACCGCCGAAACACAGGCGGTTTTTCGCGACATCGTTCCGAAACAGGCGGCACGCTAAACGCCCGCTCCTCTGACGGCTGGCGCATGTCCGCTCCGCCGCGGCAACCCGGAAATATTCCAGGAGCAACCGATGGACTGGTATTCGATCATCAAATTTCTCCACATCGTCTCAGCCACCTTGTGGGTCGGCGGCGGCTTCGTACTGTTTCTGCTCGGTATGCTTGCCGAGCGCGCCGGCAACATCGAGGACAAGCTTCAGGCGATGCGTGCCAGTGGGCAGTTGGGCGGGCGTTTCTTCGCACCGATGTCGATGCTCACCTTACTCTTCGGCCTTGTCATGTGCGGCTTCTGGGTCGGTTTCTCCGATCTTTGGATCATCATCGGCCTGGTCGGCTACGCCACCACCTTCTCGATCGGCATGTTCATCTTCAAGCCGACCGGCGAGCGCATGGCTGCGATGATCGCCACGGAAGGCGTCACGCCTTCCCTGCTTGCCATTGGCCAGCGCATGATGAGCACGGCACGCTTCGACTATGCGGTGATGCTGGTGATCGTCGCCGACATGGTGCTCAAGCCGACCGCGAATGACATCGGCATTCTCGCCGGCATGGTGCTGGTCCTGGTGGCGGGCGCCATGCTGGCCTTCGGCGGAAGCCGTCGCCTTGTGCCCAGCGCCGCCTGATCCCGCAGACGGTGAGAGCGGCTGAACAGCCGCCTCGCCTGTTATATGAGGCCTGCGATGCCGTCCCACAGCAGCTTCAGCGCCACCACTGCCACCGTGGCGTAGGTGAAGGGGTAAAAAATCTCCGGCCGCATGCGCCGCACCAGCCAGGCGCCGGCGATGGTCGACAGCGGCGCCAGCGGCATCAGCACGGCGGACGCCGTCAGGTTGGCGGTGTCGAACTGGCCGAGTGCGAAATAGGGCACGAGCTTCAACGCATTGGTGGCGGCGAAGAAGATCGCCGCCGTGCCCGAGAGCACCTTGGGGTCCAGCCGGATCGGCAAGGCATAGACCTGGAAGGGCGGGCCGCCGACATGGGCGACGAAGCTGGTGAAGCCGGCAACGGTTCCCCATAGGGCGGCAGCCATGCGGTTGGGTTCGGCGGCATGGCCCGAGCCATGGCGAAACTGCAAATAGAGCCAGCGCAGCACGAAGATGATGGCGACGGCGCCGACGATCAGCCGCACCGCCTCCTCGGTGACCAGGGCTGCCGTCAGCCAGCCGAGGCCGATGCCGATGACGGCGCCCGGCATCATGTCGACCAGCATCTTGCGGTCGTAAACACCCCACCAGGTCCACACCGAGACGATGTCCATCAGGCACAGGATGGGCAGCAGGATGGCCGCCGCCTGCACCGGCGGCATGGTCAATGCCATCAGCGGCACGCCGACGAAGCCGACGGCGCCGCCGAAGCCGCCCTTGGACAGGCCGACCAGAATGACCGCCGGAATGGCGGCCGCATAGAACCACGGATCGAGAAGCAGGCCTGACATGGGGAGGAACTGGTCTGGAGGGAAAGCGCGTCAATGGCCTGAATAGCCTAGAATTACGCGTCGGGCGACTGCAAATCCGGGTCGCCCGCCGCGCACCCGGCCAATGGCTGGCGCCGGCCCTATCGCCGGGCCGAAACCAGCAGGAACATCGGCCGATCGAGCTCTTCCGCCAGTTCCGGCCTGGCCGCGATCTGCTCGGCCGTCGGACAGAAATCCTCGACATGCTCTATGGTGAAGCCGGACCGGATCAGGCTGTTCAGCGTGGTACCCATCGTGCGGTGATATTTGACCACCCCCTTGGCAAGCCAGTCGGTCTTGCGAGGGCCTTCCACCAGATATTGGTCGACGGGCCACGTCTTGCGGCCTTCGGCATCGATCAGCCAGCCGGGTTTGGTCGGCGCCATGTAGATCGGATGTTCCGTCGAGAAGACGAAATGGCCGCCGGGCGAAAGGGCTCGATGCACCGTCCCGAACAGCCGCGCTACGTCCTCGACATAATGGAGCGCAAGCGAGCTGTAGGCGAGATCGAAGGCACCTTGCGGCAGGCTGAGCTGGTCGAGATCGGCCCGCTCATAGGTGATGCCGGTGTCCGGGCCGGCGGCTCTCGCCCGGGCGAGCATCTTCTCCGACAGGTCCAAGCCAAGGATCTCTCGCGCCCCATTCTCATGCGCCCAGCGGCAGAACCAGCCGAAGCCGCAGCCGAGATCGACAACCCGCAAGCCGCCGATTTCAGGCAGCATCGCCCGCAGCGCCGGCCATTCGGCAGCCCCCTCCAGGCCCTCGACCGAACGGCCAAGCTGGCTGTAGCCGGCGAAGAAATCCGGCTGGTCGTAGATATTCTGAGCCATGTTTTCCTCGTTGTCAGGCAATCATCGTTCCCGGACAATCATCTGGTGGAAGACTGACATTTGGTGGGCTGGCCGCGCATTTCCACCTCGGCCACGCGGTGTCAAGGCAATCAGGCCGACGGTGCCCCGAGCGGTGGTGGCCGCCGCCGGATCGGCTGCGCCTTGATGATGGCGGTGCTGGTCTCGGCCTTGTCGGCGATGCGGTCGAGAATGCCGTCGAGATCACCGATCGAGCGCACGAACAGTCGCGCGACGAAGCAGTCATCGCCCGTCACCTTGTCGCATTCGCCAAACTCGGCAATCTCCTCGATCAGCTTCTGGACGATGTGCAGCTTGCCCGGCAAAGGCTTGATGCGCACGATCGCCTGCAGCGTATAGCCGAGCGCCAGCGGATCGATCTCGACCGTGAACGCCCGGATGACGCCACGCTCCTCGAGCCGCCGAAGCCGCTCCGAAACGCTTGGCGACGACAGTCCGACCTGGGCCGCCAGATCCTTCAGCGAGGTCCGCGCGTCCCTCACCAGGATTTCGAGGAGATTTCGATCGAGATCGTCAAGCATTTCAGATTTCTCGCAGATTCGGAGCAGATACCTAATATAATTAGGCCATCTATCCATATTCCCTTTTTCAGATGATGGAAAGCACCCGCGTCGCATGAGATTATGCGGCCTCAACGGGTTTGAGAGGTCCATCATGAACGATACGGTACGCGGCACGATCGAAATGTCCGCCGCCATGGCGATCCTGGGAACGATCGGCTGGTTCGTGATCATGTCCGGCCAGCCGATCATGGATGTGGTGTTCTGGCGCTGCGCGTTCGGCGCGCTGACGCTGCTCGTCATCTGCGCCGGACTGGGGCTGCTGCGCAACGGACTGCCGCTGCGCGTCATCGGCCTCGCCGCGCTTGGCGGTGCCGCCATCGTCATCAACTGGGTTCTGCTCTTCAGTGCTTTCTCCCGCGCGTCGATCTCCATCGCCACCGCCGTCTACAACACCCAGCCCTTCATGCTGGTCGGCTTCGGCGCGCTCTTCTTCGCCGAGCGGCTGACACTGACCAAACTGACCTGGCTGACAATAGCCTTCGCCGGCATGGTGCTGATCGTCGACGCCGCCCCTGACGCCGGCGATGTCGGCACCAACTATTTCGCCGGCATCCTGATGGCGCTGGCCGCGGCCTTCTTCTGGACAGTCGCTGCCATCGTCACCAAGAAGCTCAAGGGCACGCCGCCGCATTTGATCGCGCTCATCCAGGTCTGTGTCGGCGTCGTCATGCTGGCGCCCTTCGCCAATCTCTCGCATCTCCCCGCCGACCCATGGAGCTGGGCCATGCTGGCGACGCTGGGCGTCGTCCACACCGGCCTGATGTACATCCTGATGTATGGCGCCATCCAGAAATTGCCGACGCACCTGCAGGGATCGCTGTCCTTCATCTATCCGATCGTCGCCATCCTGGTCGATGTCACCGCCTTCGGCCATCGCTTGCATCTCAGCCAGGTCGTCGGCGCGGCCGCCATCCTGATTGCTGCCGCCGGGATGAACCTCGGCTGGACGCTGTGGAGGTCGCGAGCCCCGGCCTGACGACCGCAACCGCTCACGAGATGCCTGGAGGCGTTTCGACCAGCGATCCCGCCCGTCCGCCTGTTCAAAGCGGGCAGTTTGCTCTATGCCGCAATCCAACCATCTTCGCCCGGCATAGGCGAAACTCGGGATCGAAGAGCCATGAACGACGCAACGCCCCCCAACCGCTGCCGCATTGTGCTGATCGCGCCGCCAGGCGTGCCGGCGGACCGTATCGCGGCCGCATTCGACGGCGGCGACGTCGCTTCGCTGATCCTGCCGGAGAACGGCATGGACGAGGCCTCCTTCCAGGCCTTCGCCGAACAAATCGTGCCGGCGGCGCAGGCCGCGGGCGTGGCCGTCATCATCGCCGGCGACACCCGGATCGCCGGCCGTGTCCAGGCCGACGGCATCCATGTCGAGGTTTCCAAGGCCGAGCTCGCCGAAACGATTGGGCATTTCCAGGCCAAGATGATGGTCGGCACCGGCGGCGCCAAGACGCGTGACGATGCGCTTGAACTTGGCGAGACGCGGCCCGACTACATCTTCTTCGGCCGCTTCGGCTACGACAACAAGCCCGAGCCGCACCCGCGCAACCTGTCGCTGGGGCGATGGTGGGCCGACATGATCCAGATCCCCTGCATCGTCATGGCTGGATCCGACGTCGCATCCATCGAGACGGTGGCCGACACCGGCGCCGAATTCGTCGCCCTGTCCAGCGCGGTGTTCGCCGACGGCGTCGATCCGCAGGCGGCGGTCGCCCAAGCCAACGCGTCGCTCGACGAAACCGCGCCACGCTTCGAGGATTGACGTGGCGTCGGCTAGGCTTCCCCTTCAGGCCCTGCTTGCGGCGGTCATGATCCAGACCGCTGCCGCCGCTGAAACGGTACCCTTGCCGCAGCCCAAGCCGGGTACCGGCATGCATACCGACAAGCCGATCGAAAACCAGCTGCCGCAGCCCGCCACCACCGCGGAGCCCGCGCCCTTGCCCTCGGCCGACAACATCAACCCCGACCGCTTCGGCGCCAAGCCGGCGGACGCGGCCTATGGCGCCTTCCAGCGCGGGCTCTACAAGACCGCCTACAACCTCGCGCTGGTCCGCGCCCAAAACGGCGACCCGGCGGCGCAGACGCTGGTGGCCGAGATCCTGTCGCGCGGGCTCGGCGTGCCGCTCAATGCGGCGGAGGCGGCGAAATGGTATGCGCTTGCCGCCGAACAGGGCGTGCCGGAATCCCAGTTCCAGTACGCGCTGATGCTGCTCGACGGGCGCTACGTCAAGAAGGACGAGAAGGAGGCCTATGCGCTGATGCAGGCCGCCGCCGAAGCCGGCAACCGGCTGGCGCAATTCAATTTCGCGCAGATGCTGGTCCAGCAGGATCCCGGCGACGCAGGCTGGAGCAAGGCGGTCTCCTACTATGAGCGCGCCGCAGCGACCGGCCTCGCCGACGCGCAGTACGCCATGTCCCAGATCTATGCCAACGGCGTCGGCGGAAAGACCCGCGACGACGCGCACGCAAGGCGCCTGCTGGCGCAGGCCGCGCGGCAGAACTACGACACCGCGCAGATCGACCTCGCCGCCTGGATGATCGAGGGCCGCGGCGGCGCGCGCGACCTGAAATCCGCCTTCGGCTGGACGAAGCAGGCAGCCGAAGGCGGCAATGTCGCCGCCGAGAACCGCCTGGCGAAACTCTATATGGAAGGCATCGGCGTCGACCCCGACCTGGTGCTCGCCGCCGCCTGGTACATCGTCGCGCGCCGCGCCGGTCTCATCGATCCTCAGATGGATGATTTCCTGCAAGGGCTGAGCGACGACCAGACCAAGCAGGCCTTGCAGAAGGCGAACCGCCTGCCTTGAGACCGGCTCATGCGGTCATTGCATGTGATCCAGGACGACCTTGCCAAAGGGCGATCCGTGTTCGAGGTGCCGGAAGGCCGCGGCCGCATCCTGCCAGGCAAACACCTTGTCGATCACGGGTTTCATCCGGTTGACGGTCATGCCTCGGTTCATCGCCTCGAAGGACTCGCGCGAACCGACCGGTATGCCGCGCGCCCTGACCTGGCGGCGAAAGATGTCGAGCGGATTGATCGACCCTTCGCTGCCGCCGAGATAGCCGATGACGTTGATCTGGGCACCGCGCGCCGCAGCCTTCAACGATTGGTCGAAGCTTTGTGGTCCGCCGACTTCAATGATGTGGTCGGCGCCACGGCCATCGGTCAGCGCCAGCACCGCCCCCGCCCAGTCCGGATCGCTGCGGTAGTTGATGCCGTCATGCGCGCCAAGCGCCTTAGCCCGCGCGAGCTTGTCGTCGCTGCTTGAGGTGACGATCATGCGTGCGCCCGCTGCCGCGGCGAACTGCACAGCAAACAGCGACACGCCGCCAGTGCCCAAACCGAGCACCGTATCGCCCGGCTTCATCCGGCCTTCAGTGAACAGCGCATGCCAGGCCGTGACCGCGGCGCAAGGCAAAGTCGCCGCTTCGACATCGCTCAGATGCGGTGGCGCAAGCACGGCTGCTTGTTCGTCCAGCCGCGCGAACTCGCTGAGCAGACCATCGATGGGACCGCCACGCTGATAGGAAGGTTCGGCCATGGCAAAGCTGCCGCCGACCCAGCGCTGCCAGAACGTGCCGCAGACGCGGTCGCCGGCCTTGAAGCGGGTCACTTCGGCGCCAACCGCAACCACTTCGCCGACACCGTCCGAAAGCGGAATCAGCGGCAGCGCAAAGGCAGTGTGGTAGCTGCCACGGGCGATTTCGACATCCCGGTAGTTGAGCGCGGTCGCCTTGACCCTGATGATCATCTCCTGGCGGCCTGGTTCCGGCATCGGCCGCTCCACCGGTCTGAGATTTTCGATGCCGCCGGGGGCCTGCAATTCGATGGCCTTCATTGTCTTCCCTTTCCTTTTTGGCAACCCGCCAAGGGAAAATCGCTTGCCTGCGCGCCGATTTCAAATTCATAATAATCAGAATGATTATGCATCTGGAGTATTTCGACGATGCTGGAGGAGCTGCGCACGCTTATTCTCTTCGCTGAGGAAGGCTCGATCCAGAATGTGGCCCGCCGCCTGCCTTTGACGCAGCCGGCCGTTACCCGGCAGATCCAGCGGCTGGAAGAGATGCTTGGGACCACGCTTCTCGATCGTCGGCAGAAGCCTCCGCGCCTGACGGCAGCGGGATCGGAGGTGCTGGCGCGTGCAAAGCACATACTGGCTTCGGTCCAGGCTCTGAAGGCGTTCGCTGCAGATGCCGAGCCGCAAGGCGTACTGCGTGTCGGCCTGGCACACGGCTTGTCCGATGCAAGCGTCGCCGGCGCTATCGCCGGCGCGGCTGCTGCGTTCCCCAAATTATCGCTGCGGCTCAAGACTGGCTGGAGCGCGGAACTCATCGAGCAATTCGAACGCGGCCAACTCGATGCGGCGATCGTTCTGCGACCTGCCGATCGTCAGTGCTCGGACGCGCTCGGCATCGAACGTCTCTGCATCGTGCAGGCTGGCGGCACCGAAACCCATCTTGCAGACGCTGGGACTCACATGTCTTGGGTTCTTAGCCCCGAGCCCTGCGACGCGCGTCAGAAACTCCTCTCAAGTTTGGGCGGCGAACGGCATCGGCTCGTTGTGGCGGCCGAAATTCAGGATCCGGCAATGCAGATGGAGTGGGTACGTCGTGGGCACGGCCTCGGCCTGATGCCATTGCGGCTCGCGGCGCGAGGACTCCCCGACGGCCTCGCGCTTGTCGATATCGAAGATTTAGATCTTTCACTGCAGGTCGTGGCGCTGCGCTCCCCGCACCTCAACCGGCTGGCGAATGCCGCGGATGCCATTGCAAAGGCCGTCGGCGAAGCTATCAAAATCGAGACCTGATGCCGGCTGGCAGGCCAGAGCCGATCCCGCGTCCCTTGCCTCTCCGGGCGATTTGTGGTCTTGGAAGCCCGAAATCGCTTTCCCAGCGACAATCCCATACCAACGGCTGGCCGTTGGCAGCATCCCGGATCACCTCATCATGGCCAAGATCAACGGCAACGAAATCCGTCCCGGCTACGTCATCGAGCACGATGGCGGCCTCTGGGTGGCGGTCAGGACCAACACCGTCAAGCCTGGCAAGGGCGGCGCCTACAACCAGGTCGAGCTGAAGAACCTCATCAACGGCACCAAGCTCAACGAGCGCTTCCGCTCGGCCGAGACGGTCGAGCAGATCCGCCTCGACCTGAAGGATTTTTCCTTCCTCTACGAACAGGACGACGCGCTGGTGTTCATGGACACCCAGAGCTACGAGCAGCTCGAATTGAACAAGGACTTCGTCGGCGACCGCGCCGCCTTCCTGCAGGACGGCATGATGGTGACGGTGCAGCTTTACGAGGAAAGGCCGATCGGCATCTCGCTGCCCGACTACGTGACCCTGGCCATCACCGAGGCGGACCCGGTGGTGAAGGGCCAGACGGCGGCATCCTCATACAAGCCGGCGGTGCTGGAGAACGGCATCCGCGTTCTGGTGCCGCCCTTCATCGGCGCCGGCGAACGCATTATCGTCGACACCAACGAAATCACTTACGTGCGCCGCGCCGACTGATGCATGTCGCCCAAAAGTGGCCCCGGTTTTGGGTCACCGACATGCATCAAGACAGAGTTTAATGCGGGCACAGGAAGACATACGATGGCACGCTCAGCCCTTCTCAACGTCATGGTCCAGGCCGCAATGAAGGCCGGCCGCTCGCTGTCGCGCGACTTCGGCGAGGTCCAGAACCTGCAGGTCTCGATGAAGGGGCCGGGCGACTATGTCAGCCAGGCCGACCGCAAGGCCGAGGACATCGTCTTTGCCGAACTGTCGAAGGCACGCCCGGGCTACGGCTTCCTGATGGAAGAGCGCGGCGTCGTCGCCGGCGACGACAGCCAGCACCGCTGGATCGTCGATCCGCTCGACGGCACCACCAATTTCCTGCACGGCATTCCGCTGTTCGCCGTCTCGATCGCGCTCGAGCGCCAGGGCCAGATCGTCGCCGGCGTCATCTACAATCCGGCAATGGACGAACTCTACACGACCGAGCGCGGCGGCGGCGCCTTCCTGAACGACCGCCGTCTGCGCGTCGCTGGCCGCACCAAGCTCGTCGACGCAGTGATCGGCTGCGGCGTGCCGCATCTGGGACGCGGCCAGCACGGCAATTTCCTGATCGAGCTGCGCCACGTCATGGCCGAGGTCTCCGGCGTCAGGCGCCTTGGCTCGGCTTCGCTCGATCTCGCCTATGTCGCCGCCGGCCGCATGGACGGATTTTGGGAAATCGGCCTGTCGGCCTGGGACATCGCCGCTGGCCTGCTCCTCATCCGCGAGGCGGGCGGCTTCGTCTCCGACATGGATGGCGGACAGGACATGCTGGACCATGGTTCGGTCGTCGCCGGCAACGAGATCATCCAGCGCGCGTTGCTGAAGACGGTGAAAAAGCCCCTCGCGACCCGCTGAAGCAATTCCGGGAAAGGCGCGCAGCTTTCCCTTGGGGAATTGCGTAAAGGCACAAATGCCGCCGCGCTGAACCGCCGCAGTCGCAAAACCGCAACCAAAGCTTGAAATACTGTCCGGCGGCTGCCCAGATAGGGTGACGCAGGATCATTGATGACGAACACACCGCCGCAACTCGAAATCCCCGCCGCACTCGAAATCCCCTTTGTCGGGCGCTGGCACTACTCCCGCGCGGAGATGATCGCCGACGGCATCGTCCATGCGGTCGGCATCGCGCTGGCGATCGCGGCCGGCTCGGCGTTGCTGGCGCTGGCGGCGTCTCGGGTCGGGCTTGGCGAATACATTGCCGCCGCCTTCTATGTCGTCTCGCTGCTCACCGTTCTGTCGGTATCGCTGACCTACAATCTGTGGCCGGTGACCTCGCCGGTAAAATGGGTCCTGCGGCGTTTCGATCACGCCGCGATCTATCTCCTGATCGCGGCCACCTACACGCCGTTTCTGGCACAGCTCGACGGCTCGCCGCTGGCCAATTGGATGATCGTGTTGGTCTGGGTCGCGGCGGCAACGGGCATCACCATCAAGGTGTTGTTCCCCGGCCGCTTCGACCGCCTGGCGATCGTCTTCTATCTCGCCATCGGCTGGAGCGGGGTCGTGCTGGTCAAGCCGCTCGTCGAGACGCTGCCGACGACGTCGATCGTGCTCATTGTCGCCGGTGGCGTCGTCTATTCCTGCGGCGTCGTTTTCTTCGCCTGGAAGGGACTGCGCTTCCACAACGCGCTGTGGCATGGCTTCGTCGTCACCGGCGCCGGCCTGCATCTGGCGGCCATGGTCGACTGTCTGGTAATTAACCGCATTTGAGATTGGACGCGCTGCACATTAGCCCGACGGCAATATTGCCAAGCGCCATTCAATTTGGTCACAATTCCGTTTAGAGTCGCCAACGACGTGATCGGCGGCAGCGGCATCGGAAACGGGGCACGAATGGCTTTTCTCAGATCCTTCGGCATGGGCAGGCGCTCCGACGTCCTGATCTACGATCCACATAAACTGTCGAGCCCGCAGGTCTTCCTGCTCACCATGGTCATCTTCCTGGCCATCGTGGCGTTTATCGCCGCGATATTGACCCGCCAGATCTCGACCGCCTTCGTCACCAATCCCGGCCTAAACGGCCTGATCGTCGGCGTGCTCGCCGTCGGCATCCTGCTGGCCTTCGTCCAGGTCGGGCGGCTGTTTCGCGAGGTGCGCTGGGTCAACTCCTTCCGGGCCGGCTCGGAAACCACCGAACCGGTGCTGCTGGCGCCGATGAAGGCGATGATCGGCCGTTCGTCGTCGATGGCCTTCTCGACCTCCTCGATGCGCACCATGCTCGATTCCATCGCCACGCGCCTCGATGAAAGCCGCGACACCTCGCGCTATCTTGTCGGCCTGCTGGTGTTCCTTGGCCTGCTCGGCACCTTCTGGGGCCTGTTGAACACGATCGGCTCGATCCGCGAGACCATCGAGTCGCTCGATCCCGGCACGGGTGACGCGGCCGCGGTGCTCGATTCGCTGAAGCAGGGCCTGTCGGCGCCGCTGGCTGGCATGGGCACCGCCTTCTCGTCCTCGCTGTTCGGCCTGTCCGGCTCGCTCGTGCTCGGCTTCCTCGACCTGCAGGCCGGCCGCGCCCAGACGCGCTTCTACACCGAGCTCGAGAACTGGCTGTCCTCGGTCACGGACCTCTCGTCCGACATCGTGGTTTCCGACCCCGCCAAGACCGAATCCTCCGACGAGATCCGCGTGCTGTCCGAAAAGCTGCGCAGCATGCAGGAGAACGGCGGCGGCTCCAACCCGCGCGTTGCCACCGCCATGGCCAATCTCGCCGACGGCATTTCCGGCCTGGTCAAGAACATGCGCTCCGAGCAGCAGATCATGCGCGACTGGGTCGAGGCTCAGTCCGACGAGCAGAAGGCGATGCGCAACACGCTGGAAAAGATCGCCGACGCCCTGAAGAAGCAGGGAGTACACTAGCGTGGCCCTGGCACGGGCGCGGCGCGCCGATCGCCGCATCGACTATTGGCCGGGCTTCGTCGATGCACTGTCGACGCTGCTGCTGGCCATCATGTTCCTGCTCACCGTCTTCGTGCTGGCGCAATTCCTGCTCGGCCGCGAAATCTCCGGCAGGGATACGGCGCTGTCACGCCTCAACTCGCAGATCAACGAACTGACCCAGCTTCTGGCGCTGGAGCGCTCGACAGCACAGGACAAGGATGATTCGCTCGCCAATCTGCAGGCGTCGCTATCGGCGGCGGAGGCCGAGAAGAGCCGGCTCGAACAATTGCTGGCGCAAGGCGCCGGCGCCGGCGACGCCGCCAACCGGCGGGCCGCGGAGCTCGGCGGAGAACTCGACAACCAGCGCCAGATCAGCCAGCAGGCGCTGAGCCAGGTCGAGATCCTCAACCAGCAGATCGCCGCACTGCGCAAGCAGATCGGCGCGCTCGAGGACGCGCTCAACGTGTCCGAAACGCGCGACCGCGATTCCAACACCAAGATCGCCGATCTCGGCCGCCGCCTCAACGTCGCGCTGGCCCAGCGCGTGCAGGAACTGAACCGCTACCGCTCCGACTTCTTCGGCCGCCTGCGCGAAATCCTCGCCGATCGCGAGAACATCCGTATCGTCGGCGACCGCTTCGTCTTCCAGTCGGAAGTGCTGTTCCCGACCGGCTCCGAGGTGATCAACGATGCAGGCAAGGTCGAGATGAAGAAACTCGCCGATGCCATCATCGAGCTGCAGAAGGAAATTCCGCCGGAGATCAACTGGGTGCTGCGCGTCGATGGCCACACCGACAACAAGCCGCTGTCCGGCACCGGCCGTTATCGCGACAATTGGGAACTGTCGACGGCGCGCTCGACCTCGGTGGTCAAGTTCCTGATCGAGAACGGCGTGCCTGCCAACCGGCTGGTCGCCGCCGGCTTTGGTGAGTTCCAGCCGCTCGATCCCGCCGACACCGAAGAGGCGCGCAACAAGAACCGCCGCATTGAACTCAAGCTCACCGAACGTTGATCCATCATCACGCGATGTCACGCGAATTTGTTCGCCGGCTCAACTCTAGGGCGCAAAGCGCGACCGGCAAGGCCTGAAAAGATTATCTTTTTTTAATTACACTTCGCGCCGGAGCGCTCCTAGCTTGCTGCGCAGGGCCGAGAACCGCCGGCGATGCCTCTCATCGCGACGCGACGGAACCGGACGGCCCGCGTCCGGAACGCGGGGCGGCAAGGCCGCTCCCTTTTCCCCAGCAAAAGGAGGCGCCGTCATGCGCTCTTCAGCATCTCTCAAGACTGCAACCCTTGCCGCAATACTGATTGCCGCCCCTCTTGCCGGCGCCTATGCCGCGGGCCATCACAAGGGCGCGCTCGACGCCGCCCCACCGACCGAAATGGCGCGCCCGCGTGTCGAGGCTCTCATCGAACAGGCGCAGGGCGTCCGTCAGGGCATCGTGGACGCAAGACAGGCTAACAACATCACCCCGGCGGTCGCCGAACACTTGGAAATGCGCACCAACCAGATCAGCCAGGCCGCCGAGAAGATCGCCGCGTCGGATCACGGCAGGATCCCGTCAGCGCAGTATCGTGACCTGCTGCGCCGCCTCGACAATGTCGACCAGCGGCTGAGGGGCGACACCGGCAGCGGTTTCATGATGGGCGACGGCTCCGACGGCGGAAACTATCCGAACGGCTGAGCCTATCCCGCCTGGAAAGGTCCCAGAGGAAGGACCACCTGGCGCCTTCGGGACCCCAATCCCGCGGGCGCCCTTTTTCCTGATCGGCCGAGTTTGCCTACCAGCCAAGCCAGACCGCGATCAGGGCGAGCACAGCCGGCACGGTCTGGATGAACAGGATCTTGCGGCCGACCGTTGCCGCGCCGTAGAGGCCGGCAATGGCCACGCACAAAAGGAAGAAGACCTTGACCTGGAAACCGGCCGCGCCGAGGTAAAGCCCCCAGATCAGGCCGGCGGCGAGAAATCCGTTATAGAGACCTTGATTGGCGGCGAGCACCTTCGAGGCGCTGGCGAATTCCGGCGTCAGGCGAAATGTCTTGTGCCCGCGCGGCGTGTCCCAAAGCACCATCTCGAGATAGACGATGTAGACATGGATCAAAGCCACCAGCCCGACCAGGATGTTGCCGATCATTTGCTCCCCCTTCATTTGGCCCGTCAGCATTTCATGCGCGACGGCGTCGGCGCAAGGCGCATCTGCCGGACGATCTCTGAGGGTTGCCAACGCTTTTGCGTTGGTGTCTTTTCGCGCCGTCCTCAATCACGGAAGCCGCCATGTCCTTTCAGAAACTCGACGATCTCGGCCACAAGCTTGAAGCGCTCGAGCATGCGCTGGCCATCCTCAGTGCCGATGAAGCGACCCACATGGCCGTGGGCGGTGGCGAAAAGCGTGCCGAGGCGATGGCAGCCCTTGCCGGCATGTACCACACCAGGGCGACCGCACCGGAGATATCCGACTGGATCGCCGCCGCCGAAGGTGAGGTGCTCGACGACGAGCAGCGCGCGGCACTCGCCGAACTGCGGCGGCAATACACCAATTTGACCTGCCTGCCGGTCGAATTCGTCGAACGCCAGACGACGGCGCGCATGCGTTGCGAGCAGCTGTGGCGCGACCTGCGCCCCAAGAATGATTGGGCGGGCTTTCAGCAGGCGCTGGAGGGCGTGGTGGCGCTGGTGCGCGAAGAGGCCGCCCTGCGCTCCGACGTGCTCGGCCTCGCGCCCTATGATGCTCTGATGGAGCAATACGACCCCGGCAACCGCGTCGCCGACATCACCCCTGTCTTCACCGAGTTAAAGGCCTTCCTCAAGGGGTTCGTGCCGGAGGCGCTGGCAGTGCAGGAAGCGCGGCTGCGCANTGAAGCCGCTTTCGGGCGCTTACGCGATCGACCGCCAGCGCGAACTCGGCCTTGCCATGATGGCGGCGGTCGGCTTCGACCTGACACACGGCTCGCTCTCGGTGTCGCACCATCCCTTCTGCGGCGGCGTGCCGAGCGACGTGCGCATCACCACCCGTTACAAGACATCGGATTTCCTGTCGGCGCTGATGGGCGTGCTGCATGAGACCGGGCACGCGCTCTACGAACAGAACCTGCCCAAGGCATGGTCGCACTGGCCGCTCGGCAAGGCCCGCGGCATGGCCGTGCATGAAAGCCAGAGCCTGTTCGTCGAAAAGCAAATCGGCCGCAACCCCGCCTTCTGGCGCTGGGCTCTGCCGGTGGTGGAAAAGCATCTCGGCGAAGCCTGGTCGCTCGACCATATCCTGCCGCATGTGCACCATGTCGAGCGCGGCCTGATCCGGGTCGACGCCGACGAGGTGACCTATCCGCTGCATGTCATCCTGCGCTACGAACTGGAGCAGGAACTTGTCACGGGCCGGCTGGAGGTGGCTGATCTGCCCGAAGCCTGGGACGCCAGGATGCGCGACTATCTCGGCCTCTCGACCATTGATAATCCTGCCGACGGGCCGATGCAGGACGTGCATTGGCCAAGTGCTGCCTTCGGCTACTTCCCCTCCTACACGCTGGGCGCGATGATGGCGGCGCAGCAATGGGCCGCGCTGACGCGGGAGCATCCGTCGGTCGATGACGATCTGGCGAAAGGGAATTTCGCTGATATCAACGACTGGCGCCGCAAGAAGATATGGTCGCAAGGATCGCGCTGGTCGACCCCGGAGCTGCTCGAGCGCGCCACCGGCGAAAAGCTCAACGCCGCGTATTTCGTCAACCACTTGAAGCAGCGCTACGGCGGCTGAAACCGGCCATCGCGCCATTCCGGTTTTCGGCGACCGGCGGCAACAGCCCGCCGGATCGGAAAATGCCTACTCCGCCGCGCCCCGGAAGGCGCTGGCGCCGGTCTCGAACTGCAGCTTGGCCAACCGTGCATAGATGCCGCCTTTGGCGACGAGACTATGGTGCGTGCCTTCCTCGACGATCGAGCCGCCATCCATGACCAGTATCCTGTCGGCCTTCAGCACGGTTGCCAGCCTATGGGCGATGACGATGGTGGTGCGGCCCTGCATCAGCCGTTCGAGCGCCGTCTGCACCAGCGTCTCGCTTTCGGCGTCGAGCGCCGACGTGGCTTCGTCGAGCAGCAGGATCGGCGCGTCGCGCAGGATGGCGCGGGCGATCGCCACCCGCTGGCGCTGGCCGCCGGACAACGTCACGCCGCGCTCGCCGACCTGACTGTCATAGCCTTTGTCGAGCTTGAGGATGAATTCGTCGGCCAGCGCGTCCTTCGCCGCCGCCTCGATCTCGGCTTTGCCGGCGCCCGGCCGGCCAAAGCCGATATTGTCGCGCGCGGTGGCCGCGAAGATGGTGACGTCCTGCGGCACGATCGCGATGCGTTCGCGCACCGAGGCGGGATCGGCCTCGCGCACGTCGACGCCGTCGATCAGCACCTTGCCGGTTTCGGGATCGTAGAAGCGCAAGATCAGCGAGAAGACCGTGCTTTTGCCCGCACCCGAAGGACCGACGATCGCCACCGTCTCGCCGGGCATGACCTGAAAGCTCAGCCCGTGGACGGCGGCGCGGTCGGGTCTGGCCGGATAGGAGAAGGAGACGTCGTCGAAGACGATCGCTCCCCTGGCGACCGCCGGCAGCGGCTTCGGATCGGCCGGCGCCTGGATCGCCGGCTCCTCGGCCAGGATCTCGGTCAGCCTTTCTGCCGCACCCGCGGCTTGTGCAAGTTCGCCCCAGACTTCCGACAGCGCGCCGAGCGCACCGGCGGCGAACACCGAATAGAGCAGGAACTGGCCGAGCGTGCCCGGCGATATCGTGCCTTCGAGCACGTCGCGCGAGCCGAACCACAGCACCGCGACGACGGAAGAGAAGATGGTGAAGATGGCGAAGAAGGTGAGGAAGGAGCGCGCGAAGATCGAGGCACGGGCCGCCTCGAAGGCAGCCTCCACGGCGCTGGAGAAATGGCCGGTGACCAGCTTCTCATTGGTGAAGGCCTGCAAGGTGCGCACCGCACCGATCTGCTCGCTGGCATAGGCGGTCGCCTCGGCCAGCGTGTCCTGCGCCTGCCTTGACTTGCGCCGCACCGACCGCCCGAAGGCGACCAGCGGCAGCACGATGACGGGAATGGCCGCAATGACCAGGCCTGACAGCTTCGGGCTGGTGACGACCATCATTCCCACTGCGCCCAGGCCAAGGATGACGTTGCGCAGCGCGACCGAGGCGGTGGCGCCGACCGCCGACTTGACCTGCGTGGTGTCGGCGGCGAGCCGCGACACGATCTCGCCCGACTGGGCGGTGTCGAAGAAGGCAGGCGACAGCGTCGTCACATGGGCAAAGACATCGCGCCTGATATCGGCGACGACGCGCTCGCCTAGCGTGATGACGAAATAGTAGCGGCCGGCCGATGCGGCCGCCAGCACGGCAGCCATTGCCACAAGGGCGGCGAAATATTCGGCGATGAAGATGGTGTTGGCTGAGGAGAAACCATGGTCGATCATGCGCCGCACGGCCAGCGGCAGCGCCAATGTCGTTGCCGCCGCGATGGTCAGCGAGATGAGGGCACCGACAACCAGCGTGCGGTAATGCGTTATATAGGGGAACAGGCGGCTGAGCGGCTTGAGCGAGCGTCGACGCTCGTCTGCGCTGCTGGATTGCGCCATCTCGGTGTTTCCTCTAGCCGCCTCGGTGTGTGCGCCTCAATATGCGCTCGCCGCGGCCTTGTGATTCAATTCCGGCTGATGTATAGGCACGCCGACCGTTTTAGAAGCCGTGGCTCCTCAATAGCTGCGGCTTCGAGTTTTAAAAAGGGGCGCATCGACGCAGGCCATTGGCCCGTCAGTGGCGCCGGCAAGCCAGGAACCGAACCATGAAGAGCGCTATTCATCCCGACTACCACACCATCAAGGTCGTCATGACCGACGGTACCGAGTACACGACCCGTTCGACCTGGGGCAAGGAAGGCGATACGATGAACCTCGATATCGACCCGACCACCCACCCGGCCTGGACGGGCGGCCAGCAGACCCTGCTCGACCGCGGCGGCCGCCTGTCGAAGTTCAAGAAGCGTTTCGAAGGTTTCGGCCTCTAAGCCCTTTCGGCATTGCCGCAGATCAAAAACCCGCCTCCGAGGCGGGTTTTTTGTGGCCGCAAGGCAGATCGCCTCAAGCTGGCGCCTCTATCTCCTCCTTGTGGGGAGGTCGGACCGAAGGTCCGGGTGGGGGTCCGGCGCCGCCCCCACCCCGCTGCTTCGCAGCGACCCTCCCCACGAGGGCAAGGGTGAGAGCATCTTACTCGGCGAGCAATTCCCTCAGCGCCATGCGCTTGTAGGCATCGACCAGCCTGTCGCCCTCCTGCCGCTCGACCGAGATCGCCAGCCGCATCGCGGCTTCGCCCATCTGCCACACCAGAAACGCGATGGTCTCCAGCGCCACCGGATCGGCTCGCGGACGCAATCGCTTCAGCACCGCCAAAAGGAATTCAGCATTGGCCCGGCTGTCGGCGAGTTCCAGCTGGCGCAGCGCCTTGTCGGCCTGCGTGCCCGACCAGATGTCACGCATCACCGGCTCAGCCAGGAACAGCCGGTAGTAGATGTCGACCAATTCCGAGAAAGCCCGCCGCAGGCCTTCTGCATCACGGACATCCTTGAGCGCCGCTGAAATGCAGGCCTGGCTCTCGGCAGTGTAGCGCTCGGCCAGCGCCCAGATGATCGCCCGCTTGTCGGGAAAGAACTGGTAGAGCGAGCCGATCGAAACCCCTGCCCGTTCCGCCACCTCGCCCATGCGCATGGCATCGCTGCCCTGCTCGGCGATCAGCGCCGAGGCGGCGGCCAGCATGCGCTCGACCCGCTCGCGGCTGCGCTGCTGGGTTGGCGCGCGCCGTGGCGACGCAAGCTGTTCCTGCGGCGAAACAGGCGCTGCGGTGTCCTCCATGATGGCTCCGATTTCAACAAAATGGCCAGGCAATGGCTTGACTCGAAAAATACGAGGGTTTATCACGTTTTGCAAATGTGAGGATTATTCATATTTTCTGGAGCAACCGACATGATCGCGAAATCTCTCCCCACCTTGATCTTCTTCGCCGCAATCGGCTCCGGCGTCGTCGGCGGCGTGTTCTTTGCCTTTTCCAACTTCGTCATGCCAGCGCTCGCCCGCCTGCCTGCGGCGAGCGGCATCGCCGCGATGAACTCGATCAACGTCACCGTCATCACCCCGGCTTTCATGACCGCACTTTTCGGGACCGGACTGATCTGCCTTGTGCTTATCGCCGGCGCCATCATCGGTTGGAGCCAGCCGGGCTCGTTCTGGCTTCTCGCCGGCGCGCTGATCTATCTCGTCGGCAACCCGATCGTGACCATGGTCTTCAACGTGCCGCTCAACGATGCATTGGCGGCCGTCGACCCGGCCAGCAGCGAAGGCGCAATGCTGTGGTCGCGCTACCTTGATGAATGGGTGATGTGGAACCATGTCCGCGCCATCACGGCAATAGCCGCAATGGCATCTTTCTGGTTCGCCGCGCGTTGACGGCAGGAGTCACTGCCGCGCCTGAAAGTTCAGGACGATCGTCGGGAGACGCGTTTTGAAGGATCAATATTCGACTATGGCCTTCGGCATGGCAATCGGAGTCGGTGTCGGCGCCGCGATCGGCACCGCCCTGGATGACCTTCCGGTGGGCATTGCCATGGGCATCGCGATTGGCGCCGCCTTCGGTGCATGGCGAGGAAAGTGACGGTAGCGCCGGCGACCCTTACGCCTTTGTTTTCCGATCGGCATGACCGAGGTCGCGATCCGGGTCGATGACGTCGCGCACCAGCTGCTTCAGTTTGGCCGCATCCGGAAAGCCGCCGTCGCGCTTGCGATCCCAGACCATCACCTCGTTGCAGGAGATGGTGAAGATGCCGCCGGTGCCGGGCACCAGCGTCACTTCGCCGAGATCCGTACCGAAGGTGGAGAGCAGCTCCTGCGCCATCCAGCCGGCACGCAGCAGCCATTGGCACTGCGTGCAATAGGTGATGCGGATGCCGGGCAGCCGCTTTTCGTCCACGCCGGGTTGAGCTGCGCTCATGCCGCGCTGAGCTTGGCCAGCGTCGCCTCATCGACTTCGAAGTTGGCGTAGACGCTCTGGACGTCGTCGTCATCCTCGAGCGTGGCGACCAGCTTCATCAGCGACTGTGCGCGCTCCTCGTCGACCGGAACGGTGTTCTGCGGCTTCCAGATCAGCTTGACCGATTCCGCTTCGCCGAGCGAGGCTTCCAGTGCCTTCGACACCTCGCCGAGGTTCTCGAAGGCACAATAGATCGTATGACCTTCCTCGTCCGACTCCACGTCGTCGGCGCCGGCTTCGATCGCCGCGTCCATGACCTTGTCGGCGCTGCCGGCCGACACCGGATAGTAGATCTCGCCGGCACGATCCCACATGAACGACACCGAGCCGGTTTCGCCCATCGCCCCGCCGGCCTTGGTGAAGGCGGCGCGCACGTTGGAGGCCGAGCGGTTGCGGTTGTCGGTCAGGGCTTCGACGATGACGGCGACGCCACCGGGACCATAGCCCTCGTAACGTACGGCTTCGTAGTTTTCGGCATCGCCCATCGAGGCCTTGTTGATGGCGCGCTGGATGTTGTCCTTCGGCATCGACACCGCCTTGGCGTTCTGGATCGCCAGGCGCAGGCGCGGGTTCATCGAAGGATCGGGCGTTCCGCTCTTGGCGGCAACGGTGATTTCGCGCGCCAGCTTGGAAAACATTTTCGACCGCACCGCGTCCTGACGGCCCTTGCGGTGCATGATGTTCTTGAACTGTGAATGGCCAGCCATGGCACCCCTGTCGTGTTCGGCTAGAGCACACTGCGACGAGGTGGCTCACCTCGCTTTTGCAAAATGCTCGAATTCAAAATTTCAGAGCGTCCCGGGTGCAACTCGCGGAAGCACGGCGTTCTCTGTCGGAATGGCCGGCTTATAGATAAATCGGCTCAATTCGTCCAGCCGCGGTGCGTTCGCAACGGGAGAGACAGCGCGGCTCACGCCTCGAGATCGGATTTCAGCCGGTCGATGATGCTGAGCGCGTGGCCGGCATACTGGCTGATCCAGCGATCGTGGATCTGCTTGATCGGCAGCGCGTTGAGATGGTTCCAGCGCTCGCGTCCCTCGCGGCGCGCCACGATCAGCTCGGCTTCCTCCAGCACCTTGAGATGCAGCATGACGGTGCAGCGGTCGATGTCGGGAAAGGCATCGCACAGCATCCCCGTGGTCTTCGGCTCTTCCTTCAGCTGGTCCAGCATTTCGCGCCGGCGCGGATGCGCCAGCGCCTTGAAAACATTGTCGTCTTGCGATCGGCTTGACATGTTATGTTTCTATAACATATTCTCGGATCAATCAAGGAAGGAGCTGTGGCTATGTCTCTTGGATTCAAGGTTTCCGGACGCGTCGGCAGGCCGGTCGCCGAAGTCTTCGACGCCGTCGTCAATCCGAAGAAGCTGAGCGGCTATTTCACCACCATCGGCGGCGCCAGCGCGCCGCTTGAAGCCGGCGCGGGCGTCGTCTGGTGGGGCAAGGTGCCGGTCGAGGTCGACGAAGTGGTCAAGGACAGCCGCATCGTGCTGCGCTGGGACGCCACCGACGCCGACGGCAAGCCCGCCTACAAGACCCGTATCGAGATGAACTTCGAGCCGCTGGACGATGGCAGCACCTTCGTCACCATCGCCGAGAGCGGCTGGCGGGAGGGCTCGGTCGGGCTGAAGAAATCCTACCTCAACTGCGAGGGCTGGTCGCAGATGCTGGCCTGCATGAAGGCCTATGTCGAATATGGCATCAATTTGCGCGACGGCTATTACCGCAGCGAGATGAAGGGCGAACCCGCCAACGAGACCAACATTTGAGGGGGGGGGGAGACTCGCGATGACGAGAGTAACGCCATTCCTGATGTTCGAGGGCAAGGCCGAAGAGGCCATGACCCTTTATTGCGAGACCATTCCCGACAGCGAGGTCCTTGACGTCACGCGCTACGGCGCCGGCGAGGATGGCCCGGAAGGCGTGGTCAAGCTGGCGCGCGTGTCCATCGCCGGCCTGGAGGTCATGGCCTTCAACAGCCCGGTGCATCACGCCTTCACCTTCACACCCTCGGTCTCGCTCTACGTGGACTGTTCCTCCGAAGAGGAGCTGGACCGCATTGTCGAGACCTTGGCAAAGGACGGCGCGTTCCTGATGCCGCCTGACAATTACGGCTTCAGCCGCCGCTTCGCCTGGCTGAACGACAGGTTCGGCGTCTCCTGGCAGATCAACCTTGCCTGAGGCAACTTGGGGGTAAGGCAACTCCGGGATGGCACTTGGCGTTTGCTGTCTGGAACCGCGTAAACGCCGGTCGCGGTGCGATGAACGACCTTTCGTGCGATGAACGACCTTTCGAAGGAGGCCACCATGGAAATCCGCGAAACACCAACCGCCGAAGCAGGCATGCTGATCCGAAGGCACGTCGCCGAGGTGTTCGAGGCCATCGTCGATCCGGCCATCACCACCAAATTCTGGTTCACTGACGGCAGCAGCCGGCTGGACAGCGGCAATGAGGTTCGCTGGGAATGGCGCATGTATGGCGTCTCGACGACGGTCAATGTCAGCGAGATCGTCAAGAACGAGAAGATCGTCATGCAATGGAGCGATCCGCCGACCACGGTGGTCTGGACCTTCACCGAAATGCCTGATGCGACCTTTGTCGAGGTCCGCAATTTCGGCTTTGCCGGCAATGGCGACGAGCAGGTGAAGGAAGCCGTCGGCTCGACCGGCGGCTTCACGCTCGTCCTGGCCGGCGCCAAGGCCTGGCTGGAGCAAGGCCTGACATTGGGCCTGATCGGCGACCGTCACCCAAAGGGCGTGCCGCGGAGTGAACCAACTTAGGTTCTACGCCGTTCCTGTTCGATCACATGATGGCGGAGCACGCGATTGATTTCGGTTTGATAACCGCCGCTCCCGACATGTTCCTTGAACCAAGATAGCACATCAGCATCGAGTCTGATGGTCACCGGCTGTTTGAGTGGTCGGTAAAGATGTCCGCGGCGAGCATGAACCCAATTCTCCGCCGGAACCTCCGGGATATCGGAAGTATCAATCTCGCTGTCAGGCAAGTCAGCCAGCTTGGCGAGTTGATCGCGCTGATCCCGACTAAGGTTCTTCTTGCTCATAGCGCCTCCTTTCATGCGGTGTCGCTTTCCGGGCGCCAACAATCCTAATCCGTTCTTCATCTTCGCGATCAGGATACGTGTGGACAACCAGCATAACCACTACGGCTCCGATCGCCCCGATCGCATGCCACCGTTGTTCGCCATCTTCAAAGCGGTCAGGCACTATGAGATGAAGCGGATCATCGAACACCTTTTGGGCCAGATCGAACGCGATGCCGTGCTTGGCAAGGTTGCGCCTAGCTTTTTCAAAGTCCCATTCGAACTGCAAAACAGCACCGTCGACTTACAGTAATGTACGTACAATTTCGTAAGAGTCAATCCAGTTAGGCGTCCGGCAAGTGCCGCCTCAGTGCCGGTCGCCGGATTTCGCCTTCTTGCGTCGCCGCGCCAGCATGTTGAGGCCCTCGACCAGCGCAGAAAAACCCATCGCCGCATAGATGTAGCCCTTGGGCACGTGATAGCCCATGCCGTCGGCAATCAGCGTCATGCCGATCATCAGCAGGAAGCCCAGCGCCAGCATGACGATGCTCGGGTTCTTGGCGATGAAATCCGCCAATGGCCCGGCCGCAAGCATCATGACGCTGACGGCGACGATCACCGCGATGTACATGATGGCGATCTCGTCGGTCATGCCGACGGCGGTTATGATCGAATCGATCGAGAAGACGAGGTCGAGCAGCAGGATCTGGAAGATCGCGCCGGCAAGGCTGATCTGCAGCGTCTCGCCCATCATCGAGTCCTTGTGGTCGTCGGGATCGACCGTGTGATGGATTTCCTTGGTTGCCTTCCACACCAGGAACAGGCCGCCGGCGATGAGGATCAGGTCGCGCCAGGAAAAGCCGTGGCCAAGCGCCGTGAACACCGGCGCCGTCAGCTGGACGATGATCGAGATGGTGGCGAGCAGCACCAGCCGCATGATCAGCGCGGCCGAGATGCCGAGCCGGCGGGCGCGGGCGCGTTGGGCTTCCGGCAGCTTGTTGGTCAGGATCGAGATAAAGATCAGATTGTCGATGCCGAGCACGATCTCGAGCACAACCAGCGTCAACAACGCGACCCAGGCCGTTGGATCGGAAACAAATTGAAAATGCGGCGCAAGGAACTCGATAAGCTGCATGGAGGTCGTCCCCTCTACGATCTAGAGCAGTGTCGCCGGCAGTTAGGTACTGCGATCCCCCATATCAATGTCACGACCAGAAGGACGGAGCCGTTTCTTCCAGGCGCGGCCCGCGACGAAACGGCGCGATCTTCTCGGTCAGTCCCGTACGGTCGGAAATGGTGACGCCGACGCCGCACAATGTCGCCGGTCCGTTCGCCGCCTCGAACCGGCCTTTCGGCACTTTCGACAGGAACCGGTTGAGCGGCTCCTCCTTGTCCATGCCGAGCGAGGAATCATAGTCGCCGCACATGCCGGCGTCGGACAAGTAACCGGTGCCGCCATTGAGGATCTGGTGGTCGGCGGTCGGCTGGTGGGTGTGGGTACCGACGACGAGGCTGGCGCGGCCATCGACGAAATGCGCGAAGCACATCTTCTCCGAGGTTGCCTCGGCGTGGAAGTCGATCACCACGGCATCCGCCTGCTCGCCGAGCGGACAGGCGGCAAGCTCGCGTTCACCGGCCTGGAACGGATCGTCGAGCTCGGGATGCATGAACACCCGGCCCATGATGTTGGCGACCAGCACGCGCGCGCCGCTCCTGGCCATGTAGACGCCGGAACCGCGCCCGGGCGTGCCCTTGGGGAAGTTGGATGGCCGCAGGAAGCGTTCCTCGCGTGGCGCGAAGGCCAGCGCATCGCGCTGGTCCCAGACATGGTTGCCGGTGGTGACGACATCGGCGCCGGCGGCGATGGTCTCGCGGAATATCTCCTCGGTGATGCCGAAACCGCCGGCGGCATTCTCGCCATTGACGATGACGAAATCGAGTTTGAAGTCCGAGATCAGGCCGGGCAGTTGTTCCCAAACCGCCGTGCGTCCCGTCTTGCCTACCATGTCACCGAGGAAGAGAAGTCTCATATGATCCCGCACCGAAAGTCAGCGAAGCAAAAGCTGCATGACGCCAGTGAAAGATCATGCGTCCATTTATCTACAATTTTGGCGTGAAGCGGCGCAACCCGGTCTCGGTGAGTATTTCCGGGATGATGATGTCGTGGGGTTCGTCCGGAACCTGCGGAACTTCCTGGCAGTCGAAGGCGATGCCGATCAGCCGGGGCGCATGGCCCTTGTCGACCAGTCTGGCGATGGCGCGATCGTAATAGCCGGCGCCATAGCCGATGCGATGGCCGCGCGCGTCGAAAGCGGCGAGCGGCACCAGCATCACCGAGGGGTCGAGCACCTCGGCCTCGTGGTGCGGGCCGACCGTGCCAAAACCCATCTCGACCATCGGCGCACCGCGCACCAGTTCGCGAAAGACGATGGTGGTCTTGTCGAGAATGGCGGGCAGGCAGAGCCTTGCCCCCTTTTCGCGCAGGGCGAACATCAGCGGCCGCACATCGACCTCCGAACGCATCGGCCAGAAGCCCGACACGATCTGGCCGGGTTCGATGGCGAGCTGGTCGCGCGCCGTCTCGGCCATCTCGAGCGCAACTTCCACACGCCAGAATTCATCAAGCGCATCGCGGCGGTCGAGAGCCTCGAGCCGCAGCTGTTTTTTCAGGTCTTTGAGAGATGTCATGCCGCGACGATAGAAAAGGTCAAATCTGGATGAAGTTTTAGGAGCGACGTTTTCTACCGCGTCATCCACCGGAATGCGCGGACATGGGCAAGAAGTGACGATCCACACAACCGGTGGAGAGAGCGATCCCGGGAACCTACAAAGTAGGTGGGCGCCGTGTGAGAAAACCCACGGGTCTTCCCAGGGACAGCTCCCTAAGGATCGTTAAGGCCCCGGGGAAAATGTTCTCCTGCCGGGAAGCGCAGACCGTCCCGCCCAATATAGGCCGCCGGTCGGCCAAGCGCCAGAGAATTGGCGTTCTTTCCCCGCGGGTCTCGCACAGTCGTCACGGACACCCCACCCTTGCGCGGGCCGAGCCGCCTCCTTACGATCGCCTGGAATGAACCAAGGAGCAGAAATGCGTTTCGAAGGCACGGAGGCCTATGTCGCCGACAAGGATCTGATGGTGGCGGTCAACGCGGCGATCGCGCTGGAGCGGCCCTTGCTGGTCAAGGGCGAGCCCGGCACCGGCAAGACCGAACTCGCCCGCCAGGTGGCGGCGGCACTCGGCCTCGACCTCATCGAATGGCACGTCAAATCGACGACGCGGGCCCAGCAAGGTCTTTACGAGTATGATGCCGTGTCGCGGCTGCGCGACAGCCAGCTCGGCGATACCAGGTTCAACGACATCAAGAACTACATCAAGCGCGGCAAGCTCTGGCAAGCCTTCGCCGCCGGCAAGAAGGTCGTGCTCCTGATCGACGAGATCGACAAGGCCGACATCGAGTTTCCCAACGACCTCCTGCAGGAGCTCGATCGGATGGAGTTCTTCGTCTACGAGACCGGCGAGACCATCCGCGCCGCAATCCGTCCCATTGTCATCATCACCTCCAACAACGAGAAGGAGCTGCCGGACGCCTTCCTGCGCCGCTGCTTCTTCCACTACATCCGCTTTCCCGACGTCGAGACGCTGCACAGGATTGTCGACGTCCACTATCCCGGCATCAAGCACGATCTGGTGCGCGCGGCGCTCACCCGATTCTACGAGATCCGCGAAGTGCCGGGGCTGAAGAAGAAGCCGTCGACCTCCGAGGCGCTCGACTGGATCCGCCTGCTGGTCGCCGACGATATCGCGCCGGAGGATTTGCGCGCCGACCCGAAGAACGCGCTGCCCAAGCTGCACGACGCATTGCTGAAGAACGAGCAGGACGTTCATCTTTTCGAGCGGCTGGCCTTCTTGGCGCGCAGGCAGGGTTAGCGCTTTCCCCGGCTGTGGACCGTTGCCGTTAGCCGAACAGGTGGGCAGCTTCGACCTGACCCCTTCGGAGGAAACGAAATGACCGAGATCACCGTCCGCCCGCTTGCCCAATCCGACCATGCCGACTGGCGGCGGCTGTGGACCGACTACCTGACCTTCTACGAGACCAAGCTGCCGGAAGAGGTCTACGCCATCACCTGGAAGCGGCTATTCACTCCGGGTGAATTCGAGCCGAAAGGCTTCATCGCCACACTGGACGGCAAAGCGGTCGGTCTCACGCACTACCTGTACCACCGCTCCGGCTGGTCGGAGAAAAACAACTGCTATCTGCAGGATTTGTTCGCCGACCCGGACGTCCGCGGCAAGGGCATCGGTGCGGCACTGATTGAAGCGGTGAAGCAGGAAGCCGGCAAGATCGGCGTCAAGAATATCTACTGGATGACGCACGAGACCAACACCACCGCACGCAAGCTTTACGACCACGTCGCCCGCCGCACGGGCTTCATCGAGTACGATTTGCTATAATCGGCCATGTTCATCCCCTTCTTCCTCGAACTGAAAGCCGCGCGCGTTCCCGTCTCGCTCAGGGAATATCTGTCGCTGCTGGAGGGTCTGGAAGCCGGGCTGGTCGACTACGACGTCGAAGGTTTTTACTACCTCGCCCGCGCCGCTTTGGTGAAGGACGAGCGCCATATCGATCGCTTCGACCAGGTGTTCGCGCATATCTTCAAGGGCATCGAGGCGCTGGGCGGATCGGATGCGGTGGATGTCGCCAATATTCCCGAGGAATGGCTGCGCCGGCTTGCCGAAAAGCACCTGACCGAGGAAGAGAAAAGACTGGTCGAGGCGCTCGGCGGTTTCGACAAGCTGATGGAGACCTTGAAACAGCGGCTCGAGGAGCAGAAGGGCCGCCACCAGGGCGGTTCGAAATGGATCGGCACCGGCGGCACCTCGCCCTTCGGCGCCTATGGCTACAATCCCGAAGGCGTGCGCATCGGACAGCATGAAAGCCGCAATCGCCGCGCGGTGAAGGTGTGGGACAAGCGTGAATTCCGGAATTTCGACGATGCCGTCGAACTCGGCACCCGCAACATCAAGATCGCGCTGAAGCGGCTGCGCCGCTGGGTGCGCGAAGGCGCCGAGGAGGAATTCGACCTGCCCGGCACCATCCATGCCACCGCCGAGCACGGCTATCTCGACGTCCAGACCCGGCCCGAGCGGCGTAACGCCGTGAAGCTTTTGATGTTCTTCGATGTCGGCGGCTCGATGGACGATCACATCAAAAGTGTCGAGGAGCTGTTTTCGGCCGCCCGCGCCGAATTTCGCCAGCTCGAATATTTCTATTTCCACAACTGCCTCTACGAGGGCGTGTGGAAGGACAACCGGCGCCGCCATGCCGAAACGGTCCCGACCTTCGACCTCATCCACAAATACGGGCCGGACTACAAGGTGATCGTCGTCGGCGACGCCTCGATGAGCCCTTACGAGATCGCCCATCCCGGCGGCTCGGTCGAGCACTGGAACCCGGAAGCCGGCGCTGTCTGGCTCGGCCGTCTGCTGCAGCAGTGGCCGAATGCGGTGTGGCTCAATCCGGAGAGCGAGAAGAACTGGGGCTTTACGCATTCCATCGCGATGATCCGCGACATCTTCGGCGGCCGCATGTTTCCGCTGACGCTGGCCGGGCTGGAAGGCGCCACGAAACAGCTTTCAAGGAAGCAGTGAGTGCGCCAGAACTGGCCATGCCGGTAACAAACGCCTATCTTCAGGCGAATATGAGGTTGCAACCAATAACGAGCCGCCAAGGCTGAGGAGATCACATGGACACCCACACCTATCCCGTCACCCGCACCGACGCCGAATGGCGCGCCCGGCTGACGCCGGAGCAATATGCGGTCATGCGCGGCCACGGCACCGAGCGTCCGGGAAGCTGCGCCTTGCTCTACGAAAAGCGCGCCGGCACCTTTTCCTGCGTCGGCTGCGACCAGCCGCTGTTTGAATCCAAGCTGAAGTTCGAGAGTGGCACCGGCTGGCCGAGTTTCAACGACCCGGTGCCAGGTTCGGTCGAGAACACCATCGACCGCAGCTACGGCATGGTTCGCACCGAATGCCACTGCGCCCGCTGCGGCAGCCATCTCGGCCACGTCTTCGAGGACGGCCCGCCGCCGACCGGCCTGCGCTACTGCATCAACGGCGTGGCGCTGAAATTCGAACCGGCCGCCTGAACGGCAGCCTATAGCTCCGGAAAGGGCGGCCTGGGCCGCCCTTTTTCATGCCTGGTGCCGTTCTTCAGACGACCACGGTGGCAATAAGCCAGAGTGCGGAGCCCAGCAGCATTAGCGACGCCTTGGCGCCGCTCTCGGCCGTCCGCCACACGGCCGAGGTCAGGAAGATGTTGTAGGGGACCGGCGCGAAATGCACCGCCAGAACCAGCCACAGCGGCAGCTTGAGGCCGAGCAGGACCAGCGCCAGCGCCGAAGACGCCATATTGATCAATGTCCCGACGAGCAGCATGTCGCGCCAGAACAGCCGGTCGAGCGGCACCTGGCCAAGCCAGCGCGAACGGAAGAAATCCGCGATCACCTACCCCTGCCCCAGCACTTCGATAACAGCCTGCTCGACACGTGAACATTCCGTCACCAGCCAGTCGGTCATCGCCGGCCAGTTGTCCTCGGCATAGCAGTTCACCCGCCACATCGAATTGATGCCTAGGCCCTCGCAACTTTGCTCCGGCCTGAGCTTCAGCCTGTCTTCGATCGCCGGCTGGAACGGCTTCAGCCGCGACCGGCTTTGCGTGGCGCCGAACTTCTCGTTGCGGCCGAAGAAGACGCCGACATGGTTCTGCGCGGGCGCGACATACATGGACAGGACCAGGGCAAAATCGGGCAATCCGCGCTGCCAGAACCAGGGTCCACGCCGCGCCAACCGCGCCCTTTCTTCCGGATGCCGTTCAGCGAACAGCGACCAGAAGCCGCGATGGCGAAATTCCGAGGCGCGACGGCCGCCAAAGTCGAATTCGCTCATGGTTCGATGCCGCTCCAGCACCACCCAGGTTTAGATCGTTGCCGAGCCCTTAGCGGCTGTTTCGAAATTCGTCTGGCGAGTCATATGGTGTGGTTTCGAGAACCGGAGCGGAGCGGACATTGGTCCGTGAGCACCGGAAACGCAGAAAACGCCATCAGATGGCCGCCAGAGTAGAATTTCCAAACAGTCTCTACACCATGCCGAGCGCGGCCATATACAGATCGAGGATGGCNCTTTCCCTACACGACGCTCTTCCGATCTGCCCTTGGCCTCGGCGAACACTTCCTTGATGTCGTCGGCGATCGTCTTCTTTTCTTCCTCGAGCCGCTCGATGCGCTCAATGAGGGCACGCAGCTGGCCGGCGGCAACAGTCTGGCTGGTCTCGGTGATATCGTCGGCCATGTTTTTCTCCAAAAAATCGGTTCTCCGCCGCGACTCGGGGACCGTGCCACGGCGAATTTCAGCGGTTCGATGCCCGACCGGGGGCACGGGGTCAAGCGGTTATCGAACAGCGCGCCAAGGGCTGCCAACAGAAGCCGACAGCCTGCCCGCTTGAGTGAGCCTTCAGGCGAAGGCGATCAGCAAATCCTTGGCATCGATCTGGTCGCCGGCCTTGACCAGAACCTCGGCGACCGTGCCGTCGCGCTCGGCATGCAGTGCCGTCTCCATCTTCATGGCCTCGATGGAGAGCAGCACGTCGCCGGCCTTCACAGCCTGGCCGGCGGCGACCGCAAGCGCGGAAACCACGCCCGGCATCGGTGCGCCGACATGCGCCTCGTTACCGGGTTCGGCCTTGCGGCGCGCCTTGGCGGCGGAGGCGCCATGCGCCCGGTCCGGCACCTTGACTCGACGGGGCTGGCCGTTGAGCTCGAAGAACACGGTGACCATGCCCTTGTCGTCGACATCGCCGATGGCCAGGCACCGTATCACCAGCGTCTTGCCCTTCTCGATGTCGACGAAGATCTCGTCTTCCGATTTCATGCCGTAGAAATAGGTCGGCGTCGGCAGGACGCTGACCGGGCCGTAGGCTTCCTGCGCCGCGGCGAAGTCGGAAAACACCTTCGGATACATCAGCCACGAGGCGAACTCGTATTCCGAGAGTTTGCGCTCGAGCTTCTCCTCGATCTCCTTGCGGCTGGCCTTGAGATCGGCGGGCTTCAGCAGCGAGCCGGGCCGCGCCGTGATCGGCTTGTCGCCCTTCAGCGCCTTTTTCTGCAGCGCTTGCGGCCAGCCGCCCGGCGACTGGCCGAGATCGCCGCGCAGCATCGAGACGACCGAGTCCGGGAAGGCGATGTCCCTGGCCGGGTTCTCGACATCGGCGACCGTCAGATCCTGGCTCACCATCATCAGCGCCATGTCGCCGACAACCTTGGACGACGGTGTCACCTTGACGATGTCGCCGAACATCAGGTTGACGTCGTGATAAGTCTGCGCCACCTCGTGCCAGCGCGTCTCCAGCCCAAGCGAGCGCGCCTGTTCCTTGAGGTTGGTGAACTGTCCGCCCGGCATTTCGTGCAGGTAGACTTCCGAGGCCGGTCCTTTCAGGTCGCTTTCGAAGGCTGCATACTGGTTGCGCACCGCTTCCCAGTAGAACGAGATCTTGCGGATCCATTGCGGGTCGAGGCTCGGATCGCGCTCGGTACCCTTCAGCGCCTCGACGATCGAGCCCAGGCAAGGCTGCGACGTATTGCCGGAGAAGGCATCCATCGCCGCGTCGACGGCGTCGACGCCGCTCTCCACCGCCGCCAGCACCGTCGCCGCCGACAGGCCCGACGTGTCGTGGGTGTGGAAATGGATCGGCAGGTCGGTCGCCTCGCGCAGCGCCTTGAACAGCACGCGGGCAGCGCTCGGCTTCAGCAGGCCGGCCATGTCCTTGACCGCGATGATGTGGGCGCCGGCGGCCTGCAATTCCCTGGCCAGCCCGACATAGTATTTCAGGTCGTACTTGGCCCGCGCCGGATCGAGAATATCGCCGGTGTAGCACATCGCCGCTTCGATCAGCTTGCCCTCGGCACCAACCGCGTCCATGGCGACGCGCATGTTCTCGACCCAGTTCAGGCAATCGAAGACACGGAACAGGTCGATGCCGCCGGCAGCCGCCTGCTTGACGAAATGCTGCACGACATTGTCGGGATAGTTGGTGTAGCCGACGCCATTGGCGCCGCGCAGCAGCATCTGCAGCAACAGGTTGGGCGCTGCCTCGCGCACCAGCGACAGCCGCTCCCACGGGTCCTCTGTGAGGAAGCGCATCGCCACGTCGAAGGTCGCGCCGCCCCAGCATTCGAGCGACAAAAGCTGCGGCAGGGCGCGCGCATAGGTGCCGGCGATGCCGGCAATGTCATGCGTGCGCATGCGGGTCGCCAGCAGCGACTGATGGCCGTCGCGCATCGTCGTATCGGTGACCAGAACTTCCTTCTGCTCGCGCATCCAGGCGGCGAACTTTTCCGGGCCGAGCACATCGAGCTTCTGCTTGCTGCCGGCGGGCACGTTGCCGTTGAGATAGGGCACCACGGGCGGCGCCGCATCGGCCTTCGGCATCGGCCGGCCGCGCGTCTCGGGATGGCCGTTGACGCTGACGTCCGCCAGGTAGTTGACGAGCTTGGTCGCCCGGTCCTGACGCTTGACCTGCTGGAACAGCTCCGGCGTCGTGTCGATGAACTTGGTCGTATAGGAATTGTCGGCGAAGCTCGGGTGATTGATGATCGCTTCGAGGAAGGTGAGGTTGGTGGCGACGCCCCGGATGCGGAACTCGCGCAAGGCGCGGTTCATGCGCGCGATGGTCTCGGCCGGCGTCGGCGCCCACGCCGTCACCTTCTCCAGCAGCGGATCGTAGAAGCGGGTGATGACCGCGCCGGAATAGGCGGTGCCGCCATCAAGGCGGATGCCGAAGCCGGTGGCGCCGCGATAGGCGGTGATGCGACCGTAATCCGGGATGAAATTATGCTCGGGATCCTCGGTGGTGATGCGGCACTGCAAGGCGTGGCCGTTCAGCCTGATGTCCCTCTGCGCCGGCACGCCCGATTCCGGCGTGCCGATGGCGAAGCCGTCGAGAATATGGATCTGGGCTTTGACGATATCGATGCCGGTCACCATCTCGGTGACAGTATGTTCGACCTGGATGCGCGGGTTGACCTCAATGAAATAGAACTTGCCGGTATCGGCATCCTGCAGGAACTCGACGGTGCCGGCGCCGATGTAGCTGGTTTCGCGCGCGATCTTCAGCGCGTGGCCGCAAAGCTCCTCGCGCTGCGACATTTCGAGATAGGGCGCGGGCGCACGCTCGACGACTTTCTGGTTGCGGCGCTGGATCGAGCAGTCGCGCTCGAAGAGGTGCACGGCGTTGCCGTGGGTGTCGCCAAGTACCTGCACCTCGACATGGCGGGCGCGTTCGATCAGCTTTTCGAGATAGACCTCGTCCTTGCCGAAGGCGGCTTTCGCCTCGCGCTTGCCTTCCGTGACTTCGCGGACGAGATCGGCCTCGGCGCGGATGGCGCGCATGCCGCGTCCGCCGCCGCCCCAAGAGGCCTTCAGCATCACCGGATAGCCGATCTCCTTGGCCAGTTTCTTGACCGCGTCCATGTCGTCGGGCAGCGGATCGGTGGCGGGGATCACCGGCACGCCGACCTCGATGGCGAGATTGCGCGCCGCAACCTTGTTGCCGAGCCGGCGCATCGTGTCCGGCTTCGGCCCGATGAAGGTGATGCCGGCCTGCGCGCAGGCCTCGGCGAATTCGGGGCTCTCCGACAGAAGCCCGTAACCCGGGTGGATCGCATCGGCGCCCGAAAGCCTGGCGACGCGGATCACTTCCTCGATCGACAGATAGCTCTCGATCGGCCCCATGTCCTTGGCGAGATGCGGGCCGCGCCCGACCTGGTAGCTCTCGTCGGCCTTGAAGCGGTGCAGCGAATATTTGTCTTCCTCGGCCCAGATCGCCACGGTTTTGAGGCCCAGCTCGTTGGCCGCGCGAAAGACGCGGATGGCGATTTCTGACCGGTTGGCGACGAGGATCTTCGTGATGGCCAAGGACTGGGCTCCAGCAGCGGAAGGGAAGAGAAACCGGCGCCATGATTAGCGTGAAAATGCTGCAGTGCAAACAAAATCAACGCGCATTTAAACCGATTTAAATCAATTATCCGGCCAACACTCGCACGCATTCGCTCGAACGGACGGAACAAGGGCGACAATTTCGATCCTGGATGCGATCTCTCCGGCCCAAGGGGAGCCGGCGAAGAAGGGTCATCGACCACAGGAATGCGCCCAAAGAAAATGCCCGGCGCGTGGCGCCGGGCATCATTGGTCTCAGATCTGTCTGAGCGGATTACGACTTCGGGAACCAGGAATATTTTCCGTCGTCCTTCTTCTTCCACTCGTACATGATGTAGCCCGGCAGCTTCGGGTCGCCCTTGGCGTCATAGGCAAGATCGCCCAGGACGGTCGGGAACGGACCATTTTCATGCATCGCCTTGGCAACGGCCTGCGGGTCGTTCGTCTTGGCGGCAGCGGCCGCCTCGGCGACCACCTGCACGGCGGCGTAGGCGTAGAGCGTGTAAGCTTCCGGCTCGAAGCCCTGCGCGCGGAACTTCTCGACGAGCTCCTTGTTGGCCGGGATCAGGCGTGGGTCGGGGCCGAACGTGTTGAGCGTACCGGCAACGGCGTCGCCCGCGATCGCCGCAAGCTCGTCCGTCACGATGCCGTCGCCCGACATCATCGGAGCCTTGAGGCCCTGATCCGCGGACTGGCGGATGATCAGGCCGGCTTCGGTATGCAGGCCGCCCCAGTAGATCAGGGTGACGCCGGCTTCCTTCATCTTGGCGATCAGCGCCGAGAAGTCCTTGTCGCCGACATTGATACCTTCATACATGACTTCCTTGACGCCAGCGGCATTCATTGCCTTCTTGGTTTCGTCGGCAAGGCCCTGGCCATAAGGGGTCTTGTCATGAATGACGGCGACCTTGGCATCCTTGAAATTCGCGGCGATGTAGGCGCCGGCGATGGCGCCCTGCTGGTCGTCGCGTCCGCAGGTGCGGAACACGTTCCACAGGCCGCGCTCGGTGAACTTCGGGTTGGTCGCGGCCGGCGTGATTTCGACGATGTTGTTTTCGGCGTAGACTTCCGAGGCCGGGATCGAGACGCCCGAGTTGAAGTGGCCGATCACGAACTTGACGCCGTCGCCGACGAACTTGTTGGCGACCGAGATGCCCTGCTTCGGATCGGAGACGTCGTCACCGATTTCGAGCTTGATCTGCTCGCCATTGATGCCGCCCTTGGCATTGATCGCAGCGACGGCCGCCTCGGCGCCCTTCTGCAACTGTGCGCCGAAGGCCGCGTTCGGGCCGGTGATCGGACCGGCGACGGCGAACAGTACGTCAGCCCACGCATTGCCGCTGAACGCGATAAGCGCGGTCAGGGCCACGGCGGACAAAAGTGACTTTTTCATTTAAACGCTCCCATTAACGGAGTGGGCGTGGATGAAGCTTTCATGCGATGCCCACCCTTATCGCAGAAAGCATAGTTTGCCGATTTTCAGGCACTTGTCACGCCGTTTCATCCCTGACGCGGCGTTAATGATGAACGTCAACCTTTCGGTTTCCAGCTCAAAATCGAAGCTCTTTCGTACAGCCAATTATACTGTGTGACCATCTGGTTGGTTCGTGTGTATTGATAGCCGACGAAGCCCAATATCATCAGCACGATGGTGTCTACGATATAGTAATGCAGCGAGAACATCGTGCCGTCGAACAGCGCATGATGGATGAAGCGGATGCCGATGCCGAGCCCCAGCAGATAGGCGAACAGCTGGATAAAGCTGCGCCATGTCTGGGCGCTGGCCTTGCCGGTCATCCAGGCAGCCCAGCCGCCGAGCAGGCAGGTGACGAAGAAGAACTGCCAGATCGACGGTTCCTCATAGAGAATGCCTTGCATGGTGAAGTCTCCCTGGCATGATCCCGAAAAGTTGCAGACTTTCGGACAAAGATCATGTGACAAACAATTTGGAGCGGAATGCCGGATGCACATCCCGCTCCAAACTCAATGATGTCCGCCTTCGAGATAGGCGGCGCGCACTTCCGGATTGGCGAGCAGTTCCTTGCCGGTGCCGCTCATCGTCACATTGCCATTGACCATGACGTAGCCGCGCGTGGCGAGCTTGAGCGCGCCGAACGCGTTCTGCTCGACCAGGAACACAGTCAGCCCTTGCGTGCGGTTCAACTCGCGGATGGCATCGAAGATCTGCTTGACGATCAGCGGCGCCAGCCCCAGCGACGGTTCGTCGAGCAGCAGCAGCTTCGGCCGCGCCATCAGCGCTCGTCCGATCGACAGCATCTGCTGCTCGCCGCCCGACAGCGTACCGCCACGCTGGGCGATGCGCTCCTTCAGGCGGGGAAACAGCGTGAACACCTTTTCGACGTCCTCGTCGTAATGTTTGAGGTTGTCGAGGCTGGCGCCCATCTGCAGGTTTTCCATCACCGTCATGCGCGGGAAGATGCGGCGCCCCTCCGGCGATTGCGCGATGCGCATGCGTGCGATCTCGTGCGTCGGCAACTGGGTAATGTCGGTGCCGGCGAAGGTGATCGTGCCCGAGCGGGCGCGCGGCGCACCGAAGATGGTCATCATCAGCGTCGACTTGCCGGCGCCGTTGGCGCCGATCAGCGCCACGATCTCACCCTCCCTGACCGTGACGTCGACGCCGTTCAGCGCCCGGATGTTGCCGTAGTAGGTCTGCACACCCTTGATATCGAGCAGCGTTGTCCCGGCCATCACTTGCCCCCTCCGCGCTTGCCTGCGGCAGGCTTGGCAGCAGTCTTCCCGGAAGCCGCGTTTGCGGTCTTCGAAGCCACTTTTGCGGTCTTTTCTGAAGCCACGTTTGTGGTCTTCGAAGCCGCTTTTGCAGCCTTCCCGGAAGCATGGCTGGTCGCCACCCTGCCCGCATCGACGCGGCGCGAGAATTCCGTATCCTTGCCCTGGCCGAGCAGCTTGGCCTGCTTGACCCATTCCTCGCGCGCGATGCGTCCATCGAAGGCGAGATAGGCTTCGACCGCCTCGACATCGGCCTTCTTCCAGGCGCCGATCTGGTCGAAATGGAAGATGCCGTGTTCGTTGAGCTTCTTCTCGTTGACCGTACCGATGCCTTTGATGAGGGTCAGATTGTCGGCCTTGCCGCCACGTGGGGCAGCGAGGCGGTTCGAAACGCCTTCGGCCTTCGCCGCGGGCGCCTTGCCCATCGTTTTCGTCTCGGCCGTTTTCGTCGCGGCCGTTTTCTTGGCCGCCGGTTTCTTCGCTACCGTTTTCGCCGCCGGCTTGGCTGCCGGAGCCGGGTTGGCGACGATTGGCCTGCTTGCCACGCTCGCCGCGCGCGCATCGACCTGCGCCGCCTTCGAGGCGCCCTTGGACACCGTGACGCGCTCACCTTCGCTGTGGCTAACCGTGTCGCTCACCGGCCCGGCGAGATACGACGATGACGTGCCCGGCCCATGCGCGGAATCCGGACCGGTGTCGAGCTGTTCGATGACGTCCTCGTCGCCGACTTCGGTCAGCACCGTCTCGACCTCCTCGTCGTCGACGCCGAGATAGGCAGCGATGACGCGTGGATCGGTTCGCACCGACTGCGGGTTGCCGTCGGAGATTTTGCGGCCATACTCCAGCACCACGACGTGGTCGGAAATCTTCATGACCACCGACATGTCGTGCTCGATCAGCAGGATCGAGGTGCCCGATGTATTCTTGATGTCCATCAGCAGCGCATTGAGCGCCAGCGATTCCTTCGGGTTGAGACCGGCTGCCGGCTCGTCGAGGCACAGAAGCTCCGGCCCGGTGCACATGGCACGCGCGATCTCGAGCCGCCGCTGCGCGCCATAGGGCAGATCGCCGGCCGGATCGTCGGCACGGTCGACGAGGTCCGCCTTCTCCAGCCAGTGCTTGGCGAGCTCCACCGATTCGGCCGAGGCCTTGCGATAACCGCTGAAGCCGAACAGGCCAAGCACCGTATAACCGGATGCCTTCATCAGCTTGTTGTGCTGGGCAACCAAAAGGTTCTCCAGCAGCGTCATACCAGAGAACAGGCGGATGTTCTGAAAGGTGCGCGCCACCTTGGCGCGCGCCGGGATCTCGTGGTTGGGCAGCCGCTCCAGCAGGTAGCTCGAGCCGTCGGCCCGGTTGAGCGTGATCATGCCTTCCGACGGCTTGTAGAAGCCGGTGATGCAGTTGAACACGGTGGTCTTGCCGGCGCCGTTGGGACCGATCAGCGCCGTGATCTCGCCGCGCCTGGCGGTGAAGGACAGGTCGCCGATGGCGACCAGGCCGCCGAACTTCATCGACAGGTGTTCGACCTGCAGGATAGCGTCGTTCATGCCGGTGTTGGTCTTCTCGATCGGGTTCGCATTCATCAGCCGTGTCCTTCCTTGGTAAAGGACCCGGAGACCGCCCTTCGCTCTTTCAGGAAAGCCGTCGGTTCGCGACTGCCGACGAAGCCACGCGGCTTCCACAGCATGACGATGACCATGGCCATGCCGAACAAAAGCATGCGGTAGAGTTCGGGCGTGAAGTCCGGCCCGAAGATCTGCTTGAGGAAGTCGAGTTCGCGCAGCGCCTCGGTGCCGCCGATCATCACCATCGCGGCAACCGCGATGCCGACCAGCGATCCCATGCCGCCGAGCACGACGATGGCCAGGATGATGGCCGATTCCAGGAAGACGAAGGATTCCGGGCTGACGAAGCCTTGCCGCGCGGCGAAGAAAGAGCCGGCGAAGCCACCGAACATGGCACCGGTTGCAAAGGCGGTCAGTTTGGTGGTGGTGGTGTTGATGCCGAGCGAGCGGCAGGCGATCTCGTCCTCGCGCAAGGCTTCCCATGCACGGCCGACCGGCAGACGGCGCAGCCTGATGGTGACGAAGGCGGTGAGCAGGCAAAGGCCGAGGATCAGGTAGTAGAGGAAGATCTTGTAGTAGGCGCCCGATTGGGCGATGCCTAGCACCTTGGCAATGTAGTTCGGGTCTGACACGTTGAACGACATCAGGCCGAAGAAGCTGACCTTGGGAATGCCCGAAATGCCCGCTGAACCGTTGGTGACCTCACGCCAGTTGATCAGCACCAGGCGAATGATCTCGCCGAAAGCCAGCGTGACGATTGCCAGATAGTCGCCGCGCAGGCGCAGCACCGGGAAGCCGAGCAGCACGCCCCACAGCGCCGCCATGGCGCCCGCGGCCGGCAACAGGATCCAGAAAGACAGGCCGAAATGCGTGGCGAGAAGTGCATACGCATAGGCGCCAAGTGCATAGAAGGCGACGTAGCCGAGGTCGAGCAGGCCAGCGAGGCCGACGACGATGTTCAGGCCCCATGCCAGCATCACATAGATCAGGATCTGGATGCCGAAATTATCGACCCATTTCAGCGAACCCTGCATCCCGCCGACAATCGACCAGGCGTTCAGCGACAGCACCGCGATCACCAGGATCGGGTACAGCACCAACGCCGTGATGCCCAATTTGGTGAAGTTGGCGTGGATGAAGGCGCGGAAATAGTAGATCACGCAAGCCAGCACGTAGATGACCGCCACGGCGCGCAGGAATTGCAGATAGCCAGCCGGTTCTGCTCCCACCCATCCGGCGAGAGAACTGTTCAATGCAAACAGCAGCACCGCCGCGACAACGGCCGCGATAAACCACGGCAGTTGGAAGAACCGTGACGCCACGCTGGCCGGCAACAGGCCGGTGGCAACATTGGTTATCTTCTGGCTGGCCATGAACGGCTGGCCGTAGGCGACATAGAGGAAGCGTCCGACGGCCGTGGCGATGACCACGGCGGCGAGCAGGCCCCAACGCGTCGTCACGACCAGTTCATTGGACATGTTCTGGCCGGTCTTCAGCCCGATGAACAGCACGAACAGGCCAAACGAGATGGCGCCGGCATAGAACGCTTCCTTGAGGGCGCGTTGGACAGGGGTGGCGACGGTGTCGCGCTCGGGAGATACGGTGACGGCCATGATCTCAGACCTTTTCGACTTCTGGCCGGCCCAGAATGCCGGAAGGCAGGAAGATCAGCACGATCGCCAGGATCGAGAACGCCGCGACGTCCTTATAGTCGATCGAGAAATACGCCGACCACATGCTTTCGATGAAGCCGATCAGCAGCCCGCCGAGTACGGCGCCCGGCAGCGAGCCGATGCCGCCGAGCACTGCGGCCGTGAAGGCTTTCACACCAGGCGTGAAGCCGTCGGAGAAGGCAACGACCCCGTAGTACATCAGGAACAGCGTGCCGGCGACGGCGGCGAGGGCGGCGCCCATGATGAAGGTGATCGAGATGGTGCGGTCGACATCGATGCCAAGCAGCGCCGCCATCTTGCGGTCCTGTTCGCAGGCGCGCTGGGCGCGGCCAAGCGAGGTCTTGTTGACCAGATACCAGAACAGCGCCAGCAGCAGCGCGGTGACGATGACGATGATGATCTGCTTCAGCGATACGCTGACACCGTTGATGTTGTAGACCTCGGAGACCATCGGCGGGATCGGCTTGTTGCGCGGTCCTTGGGTCACCTGGACGAAGTTCGACAGTGCGATCGACATGCCGATAGCGGTGATCAGCGGCGCCAGGCGGAACGAGCCGCGCAGCGGCCTGTAGGCGACTTTCTCGATCGTCCAGTTGTAGAGGCTGGTGAGCAGCATCGCCACGATCATCATGACCAGCAGTGCGATGACCACGGGCACCGAGTAGAACAGCGCGCCGAGGATGAGGAACACGATCAGCGCCGCGAAGGCGCCCACCATGAAGATATCGCCATGGGCGAAGTTGATCATGCCGATGATGCCGTAGACCATCGTATAGCCGATCGCGATCAGCCCATAGATCGATCCCAGCGTCAGCCCGTTGATAAGCTGCTGGACAAAATACTGCATGTGTACATGGCTCCCCTGGAATGTCGCCCATGCAGACGCATTCCTTTTCGTATTTCCCCTAGTCGTAAAGTTTCGAGGCCGGATTGCAACGTGATTTTTCAATCGTGATGCGTGTTTTGGCGGCACGCCGTCCGATTGCCCGTTTTTTCGCTCCCGACCCCTGGACTATCGCGGACCCTACCATTGGCATAACGCAATGTCTTTGACGATTCGACCTCATCATGCGCCCCGCTTCGAAGAAATCGCCGTCAAAATTAGGTGATGAGAAGAATCGTTGCGTTCCTGACAGAATTCCCTTTTGCGTTTGCGCGCCTTCCCTAACGTGATGAATCGACTATTTGACGATGAACCCATGCGCGAACGGATCGCGGTCATCGATGAAGATCGTGTTCAATCCGGTCGTGCGCGCCCAGCCGCCGATCGAGGGAATGATCGCCGGCTTTCCCGCGACCGTGACCTCCTTTTCGACCTTGCCCTTGAACAGCGAGCCAATGATCGATTCATGAACGAAGCTGTCGCCGGCCTTGAGCTTGCCCTTGGCGTGAAGCTGCGCCATGCGTGCCGAGGTGCCTGTGCCGCAGGGTGAGCGGTCGATCGCCTTGTCGCCGTAGAAGACGGCGTTGCGGGCGTCGGCTCCCGCGACCGTTGGGCTGCCGGTCCACAGCATGTGCGACAGCCGGTTGATGCCTGGGTTCTCCGGATGCACGAAAGTGTATTTCTCGTTGAGCCGCTGCCGCACCACCGGGCTCCAGGCGATGAAGTCGCCGGCGGAATAGTCGGCCATGTCGCGGTAGTTCGCCTGCGGCTCGACGATGGCGTAGAAATTGCCGCCATAGGCGACATCGACGGTGATCTCGCCAAGCCCGGGACACTCGACCGTCAAACCTTCGGCATGGAGGAAGGACGGCACGTTGGTGATGCGCACCTCCTCGACATATTCGCCGACCTGTTTGTATTCGGCGATGACCAGGCCGGCCGGCGTGTCTAGCCTCAGCACGCCTGGCGTCTTCGGCTTGATCAGCTCGTGCTCGATCGCCATCGTCACCGTGCCGATGGTGCCGTGGCCGCACATCGGCAGGCAGCCGGAGGTTTCGATGAACAGGATGGCGATGTCGCAATCCTCGCGCGTGGGCGGGTAGAGGATCGAGCCGGACATCACGTCGTGACCGCGCGGCTCGAACATCAATCCGGTGCGGATCCAGTCATACTCGGCGAGGAAATGCGCGCGCCGTTCCATCATCGTCGAACCCTGCAGCAATGGCCCGCCGCCGGCGACCAGCCGCACCGGATTGCCGCAAGTGTGGCCGTCGATGCAGAAGAAGGATTTCTTGGCCATGTCGTTCCTCGAAAATCTAAACCCGAAAAATCAAAACCGTTGTGGACTGAAGGGGGCCAGATCGACAGGTGGAGTCTGCCCCAGGACGAGCCCCCGGATCAACCGCCCGGTGGCGGCCGCCTGGGTCAGGCCGAGATGGCCGTGGCCGAAGGCATAGACCACCGGCCGGCTTCCTTGCGCCTTGCCGATGACCGGCACCGAATCCGGCAGCGAGGGCCGGAATCCCATCCATTCGCGCCCGCCCGAGGGATCGAGCCCCGGCAGGAATTTCTGCGCCTTCCGCAGCAGCGCCTTCGATCTGGCATAATTGGGCGCCCGTTCGATACCGCCGAGTTCGACCGCACCGCCGACGCGCAAGCCTGTTTCCAGCGGCGTGATGACGAAGCCATGGCCGGAGAAGATCAGCATCCGCTTCACGTCGAAGGCGCTCGTCGGCAAGGTCGTGTTGTAGCCGCGCTCGGTTTCCAGCGGAATGCGGTCGCCGAGCTGTCTGGCCAGAAGGTGCGACCAGGCGCCGGCGGCGATGACGAGCTGCCTGGCGCGCCTTGTGGATCCATCGGCCAGCGTCAGCGTCGCACCATCCTGGTCCGCCGCGACACGGTCGATCCGAGCCATTTGAAAACGCGCGCCCTTGGACTGCGCATAGGCCCACACTGCCTTGCCGAGCAGCTTTGGGTCGGCGACCGTCTTCCAGCCCGGCACGAACGTGCCCTTGACGAAGCGTGCCGACAGGCCCGGCTGCAGCGTCGCAAGGTCCTCGCCCTCGACATGGCGGAAGCCGATGCCAAAACGTTCGCGCGCGACCCAGCCGGACAACCCGGCCTGAAACTCGGCTTCGCTTTCGTAAAGTTCCAGCGAGCCGTCCTCGCGCAGCATCGATCGCGTGCCGGAGCGGCCGAGCAACCCCATCCACTCCGCTTCGGCGAGCTTCATCATGCCGGCCTGGGTGGCGAGGCTCGCCTCGTATTTCTCCGGCGCGCCGGCCCGCCAGAAACGGATCAGCCAAGGCAGGAGCTTCGGCAGGTAGGCCGGCGGGATGCTGAGTGGCCCGAGCGGGTCGGCCAGCCATTTCGGCAATTGCCGGATCATGCCCTTGTGGGCCAGCGGCAGCACGTCGGAGAAGGCGAAGGCGGCGGCATTTCCGGAACTCGTCTCCTCGCAGATGCCGGTACGGTCGAAGACCGTGACGTCGCGCCCGGCCTCGGCGAGCGAGGCAGCCACGCAAATGCCGATGATGCCACCGCCGACGATGGCGATGTTGATTGCAGCATCGCTATTCATGGCTGCGTGCCGTGGTGCATGTGCCAATCCCGCCCCTTACAGCCAGCGGCGACATATCCCGCCTAGAACTGCGGCAGCGTCGGCCGCACCGCAAGCGCGTCCTTGATGATCTTTTCGACCGCCTTGCGGCGCTCGCCCCACAGCGGCTGGCGCGGCATGCGCACGCGATCATTGGTTTGGATGGCGAACACTTCGGCAAGCTTGATGTTCTGCACCAGATAGGTCGAGACGTCGAGGTCGAGCAGCGGCCGGAACCAGCGGTAGATCGAAAGCGCCTCCTCGCGGCGGCCCTGCTTCATCAGCTGGTAGATGGCGACGGTCTCGCGCGGGAAGGCGGTGACCAGGCCGGCCACCCAGCCGATGGCACCGACCGACAGCGCCTCGAAGGCCAGATTGTCGACGCCGGTGAACAGGTCGTAGCGGGTGCCCAGGCGATTGATGATCTCGGTCGAGCGGCGGATGTCGTCGGAGGATTCCTTGACGGCGACGAAGCGCTTGTCCGACGCCAGCTCCTCCATCTGGTCGACGGTGACGTCGACGCGATAGGCCAGGCGGTTGGAGTAGATCATCACCGGCAGGTCGCCGGCCTGTGCGACCGCGCGAAGGGCCGCCACCGTCTCTTCCGCATTGGTGTGGTAGATCGNGGCAGGTCGCCGGCCTGTGCGACCGCGCGAAGGGCCGCCACCGTCTCTTCCGCATTGGTGTGGTAGATCGGGCTCGGCACCACCATCAGGCCGTTGGCGCCTTCCTTGGCGGCGCGCTTTGCGATGCTGGCAGCCTCGCGGGTGCCGGCTTCGTTGACCGTCAGCAGCACGGGCTTGTCGCCTGCGACTTTCTGGGCGGTCTTCAGCACCTCGATCTTCTCGTCATGCGACAGCATCGGTCCTTCGCCGAGCGAGCCGCAAACGATGATGCCGTCGCAGCCGGCCTCCATCTGCAGGGCAAAGCAACGCTCCATCTCGGCATGGTCGAGACGATCGTCGGCGGTGAATTTGGTCGTGACGGCGGGGAAAACTCCGGTCCACATGATCATTGCTCCATCTGATATATCAGTCGTATATCTGTTAAGAAACCCGCTGTCAACACGGAATCCGTTATGATATATTCTGGATATATCAGGAGACAGCCTTTGATATCCAAGGAAGCAAGCGCTTTGTCGGAGCCGGCCGCGATCCGGGCCTATCGCGTGCTCGAGCACATGATCGTCACGCTCGAACTGGCGCCGGCGAGCTTCGTCACGGAGGGCGCGCTGATCGATAGGCTGGCGCTCGGCCGCACCCCGGTGCGCGAGGCGATCCAGCGGCTGGCCTGGGAAGGGCTGCTCGACGTGCGTCCGCGTGCCGGCATCGCGATCGCGCCGCTGCACCCCGGCGACTGGCTGCGCGTGCTTGACGCCCGGCGCGGCGTCGAGGTGGTGCTGGCCCGCTCGGCCGCACGCTTCGTCACCCGCGAGGCCGCCGATCTGTTTCACGAGGCAGCCCTTGCCATGCAGAAGGCGGTCATCTCAGGCAACGTGCTCGCCTTCATCCAGGCCGATAAGGCGCTCGACGAAGCGCTGGCGATGGCCGCCGACAACCCCTTTGCCGCGCGGCTGGCCGCCCCTTTGCAGACCCACAGCCGCCGCTTCTGGTTCCGCTACAAGGCCGACACCGGCCTCGCCGAATCGGCCGAGCACCACGTTGCCCTGATCCGCTCTATCCTTGACGGAGACGAAGAGGCCGCGGCCAAGGACGCCAAGCGGCTGATGGCGCTGCTGCGCGGCCATGCCGAGGCGGCAGCGACGCGCTGAGCCTGCTTGTCAATTCAGGCGCCGGGCATCCCCGCCATCACGGCACCGTCCCAACCTTCGCCCGCCGTGATGACGCAGCTCTGGCCATGGATGTCGGTGGCCAGGATGGTCCAGGTGCCCTGGTCGGACACGAAGATCTCGAGTATCACGCTCGGGTTGACCAGGCCGTGCGCCGCCTGGCTTTCGTGGAACTTCTCACCGAGCGCCTTGACCATGTCCGTACGCGCCGCGCATTGCGGTGCTGCCGATGCCTGGGCGGCGAAAAACGCGGAAGCCGCCGCCAGAGATATCGTTGCCATAAGACGTGCCATCTGACACCTCCCTGCGCCAAACGATTGCCCCCGAAGCTGTCGCCAGCGCCGTTGGTTGATCTGCCGCGCCTCCAGGCCTCCAGGCGGCAGGACTGCAACCTAAGACGGCAACGCGCCCCAGGTTCCATCACATTAGCGTTCACGTGGATACCGACCGCGACCGGACAGCAAAAAGGCTCGGGTTCTGAGCCCGAGCCTTTGATGTCAGCCTTCAAAGCAATGAAGAGACGCCGCCCGCGCGCCCGCAGCCGAAGGCGAGGACGCGCAAGCAGCAAAGCGTCCGGCTAGTTCATCGTCGGGATGACGAACTCGGCGCCGTCCTTGATGCCGGACGGCCAGCGCGAGGTCACCGTCTTGGTCTTGGTGTAGAAGCGGAAAGCGTCCGGACCGTGCTGGTTGAGATCGCCGAAGGACGACGCCTTCCAGCCGCCGAACGTGTAGTAAGCGATCGGCACCGGGATCGGCACGTTGACGCCGACCATGCCGACCTGGACACGGCTAGCGAAGTCGCGCGCGGCGTCGCCGTCACGGGTGAAGATGGCGACGCCATTGCCCATCTCATGGTCGTTGGCGAGCTTGATCGCGCTCTCATAGGTCGGCGCGCGCACCACCGAGAGCACCGGCCCGAAAATCTCTTCCTTGTAGATACTCATGTCGGCCGTGACATTGTCGAACAGGCAGCCGCCCATGTAGTAGCCGTTCTCATAGCCCTGCATCGAGAAGCCGCGGCCGTCGACGACCAGCTTGGCGCCTTCCTTGACGCCGGTGTCGACATAGCCTTTCACCCGCTCCAGCGCCTGGCGCGTCACCAGCGGGCCGAAATCGGCGGCCGAATCCGTCGATGGGCCGACCTTCAGGCTCTCGACGCGCGGAACGAGCTTTTCCATCAGCCGGTTGGCGGTGTCGTTGCCGACCGGGACAGCAACCGAGATCGCCATGCAGCGCTCGCCCGCCGAGCCGTAGCCGGCGCCGATCAGCGCATCGACGGTCTGGTCCATGTCGGCGTCGGGCATGATGATCATGTGGTTCTTGGCGCCGCCGAAGCACTGCACGCGCTTGCCGGCGGCAGTGCCGCGCGAATAGATGTAATGCGCGATCGGCGTCGAGCCGACAAAGCCGATGGCCTTGATGTCGGGATCGTCGAGGATGGCGTCGACGACTTCCTTGTCGCCATTGACGACGTTGAGGATGCCCGCCGGCAGGCCGGCCTCGAGGAACAGCTCGGCGATGCGGATCGGCACGCCCGGGTCACGCTCGGAAGGCTTCAGGATGAAAGCGTTGCCGCAGGCGATCGCCGGGGCGATCTTCCATAGCGGGATCATCGCCGGGAAGTTGAACGGCGTGATGCCGGCGACGACACCGAGCGGCTGGCGCATCGAATAGACGTCGATGCCGGGGCCGGCGCCGTCGGTGAACTCGCCCTTCATCATGTGCGGAGCACCGATGCAGACCTCGACCACTTCGAGGCCGCGCTGGATGTCGCCCTTGGCGTCGGCGATGGTCTTGCCATGCTCGCGCGCCAGGATGTCGGCCAGCTCGTCATAGTCGCGGGCGACCAGTTCGAGGAATTTCATAAGCACGCGCACGCGGCGCTGCGGATTGGTGGCGGCCCATTTCGGCTGTGCGGCCTTGGCGTTCTCGACCGCCGCGCGCAATTCCGCCTGCGAAGCCAGCGCCACCGTACCGCGCACGGTGCCGTCCATCGGCTGCATGACGTCCTGCTTGCGGCCGCTGGTGCCGGCGACATGCTTACCGCCAATGAAGTGACCGTATTCGATCATGATGTCTCTCCCTTTGTTTGTGATGGAGCATTGTCCGCCTTCGGCCGGCGAATGGCAACGCGAGCGAGAACGCAACCGTTGTGCGAAAAATAGATAACGGTTGACGGGAGAGCATCAATTCTCGCAAATGATGGGGCGTCTTACACCAGGAATGATCAACGTTGAGTTCCTTAGCGCCCCCCTCTGTCCTGCCGGACATCTCCCCCTCTAGGGGGGAGATTGCGCTGTCATATTCGCCTTCGCCAATCATGGGGGCTGTCAAGGAGGGACTGTCGGCGACGCTGCCAATCTCCCCTCTAGAGGGGGAGATGTCCGGCAGGACAGAGGGGGGCGCCACAGAACGCTACGCTGACCATTGTCATTCGGACCACTCTCATGAACTGGGATGACGTCCGTATCTTCCTCGCCGTGGCCCGCGCTGGGCAGATCCTCGGCGCCGCCAAACGGCTGGAACTCAACCACGCCACCGTCTCGCGCCGCATCGCGGCCCTCGAGGAGGCGCTGCGCACGAAACTCTTTCGCCGGCTGACCACCGGCAGCGAGCTGACGCCCGCGGGCGAGCGTTTTCTCGACATTGCCGAGCGCATGGAGGGCGACATGATCGCCGCGCGCTCGACCATATCGGGCGAAGGCGACGACGTCTCCGGCACGGTCCGCATCGGTGCTCCCGACGGGTTTGGCGTCGCCTTCCTGGCCAAGCGCCTCGGCGAACTGACCGCGCTGCACCGCGAATTGACGATCCAGCTCGTGCCGGTGCCGCGCTCCTTCTCGCTCTCCCGGCGCGAAGCCGACATCGCCATCACCGTCGAGCGGCCGACCGAAGGTCGGTTGGTGGCAGGAAAGCTGGTCGATTATTCGCTCGGCCTGTTTGCGTCGCGTGCCTATGCCGATGCCAATGGTCTGCCCAAGACAGCCGCCGAACTCGGCCAGCACACCTTGATCGGCTATGTACCCGATCTCATCGTCAGCCCCTCGCTTGATTATGCCGCCGAGTTCAGCGCGGACTGGCGCACCAGCTTCGCCATTTCCTCCGCACTCGGCCAGGCCGAAGCCGTAAGGTCTGGCGCCGGCATCGGCATCCTGCACACCTTTGTCGCCCGCTCGATGCCGGAACTGATGGCCGTCGATGTGGTGGCACCCATCCGCCGCGCCTACTGGCTGGTCTATCACGAATCGGTCAGGCCGCTGCGCCGCATTCAGATCGTCGCCAGCTTCATCACCAAGGCGGTGGAGCGGGAGCGGGGCCTTTTCACCTGATTTCACCAACCGGCGAAGGCAATGCGCCATTCAAGGCGGGTAGAGAACGAAGGAATTCACCACGCGCTCAACCTCGTCCGCCAACGGTGCCCATCGCTGCGCCACCTCCTCGGCGCTCTCGGCCATCAACGAACAGTTGACATAACCATAGCGCGCACCCCGAACTGAAAACGCAAACCTGGAATGGCCGTGCAGAATGTTATTCTCGTTCCTAACCGTGAAGTCCAGATCGGCAAGGCGCACAGGATAGCCGTCCGGAAACCTTGCCAGCTTGTCATTGCTGAAATCGGCTGTGTTGAACGGTTCGCCCATCATCCTCTGCCAAATGCCCATCGGCCAGTCCTCGATGAACTTGCGCGGATCGGGCGGCGAACCGGTTGGATTGTAAAGCGAGCCCGACACCATGCAGGAAAGGCCCTCATTTTCTGTGGAATCAACAGCCAGCAACATCGCTTCGCCAGAAGGCGGCTCACTGGTCCATTCTTCGGGAAAGGTCAGCGAGATCCAGTTATTTCGGTCATGGACGGTATTGTCGGCGGCATTCGCCCCCGCGACGCCAGACAGAAATCCAACAAACGTAACGATAAGGCAACGCTGCATCACTGGTGCTTACACTCCGGGTGCCCGAGTGAGTATTATCAGGCAGATCAAGCATTGCAATACATGACCGAGGCTGTCGGCGCCGCCTTGCGCTTGCCACAAAACCAGCCAGTGTGGCATCAGGCATGCGGCCACCGGCTATGAGCGGGGCCGCCGGGTGGGGAAATCGTCAGAAAGCTGGCGCGGAAAAAATGCGAGCCGTTCTTGCCATCCTGCCGCTGCTTTTCGTCTCGGCCTGCGCCAACCCATGGACAAAAGTACCGGAGGCCGAATTGCCCAAGCCCATCCGTTACGCCATGGCGCGCCCCTCGCCCTTCGTCATCGGCAATTACTGCGGCCCAGGCACCCGCACCGGGGATCTCTCGGCCCGGCCGGTCGACCGCCTCGACGCGGTTTGCCAGGCCCATGACGCCTGCTACATCGCCCGTCACAACCATTGCGACTGCGATGGCGCTCTTGTCGCTTCGGCCAGGGCGATCCGCGATGACAAGACGGCGCCCCGCAAGATGCGCAGCGAAGCGGAATTGCTGATCGCCACCTTTGCCATTCCGATCTGCACGGTTTTTCCGCAAGGCTTCATGCCACCGCGAGACCCGGCGCAGTTGAGTGCCCTGAAGGCCGGAGCAACGGATTGAACGGCCGTGCATCGATCATCCTGGCCGTGTTCGGGCTGGCGCTCACTGCCCTTGCCGGCTGTGCGGGCCCAGGCCGGAACGCCTGCGAGTTCCTGCCGGGACAGGCAGCCTGCACCCGCCCCGCGCTGTCGGTCGGCACGCCCGGGCCTCAGGTCGCCGCGGCGCAATTCTTCGGAGACGCCGGCACCAGCGACTATGAAAGAAGGTTCCTGGAGCTGCTTGCCCACAACCAGCTCGGCGCCATGGATCGCGCCAACGGCACCGGACCGTTCGGGCGAAACCGCCGCGACGTCCAGAACCGCGACTTCCAGGCGACCTACACGACGCTGCAGCAACTGGCCGGACCCGTGGCCAAGCCGCGTCTGCCGCCGTCCGGCGGCGACGTCGGCGAGGGCCGTTTCGACGGACGCTGGCGGGTGTCGCGGCAGACGCTCTACATCGACGCTGCGGCACGACCCTCGGCGCCCAAGATTTTCGATTTCTCCGGCCTGCAGGCACGCAGCGTCGAGATCGTCGTGCGCCAGGCCGGCAAGCAGCCCGCCGACATCGAAGGGTCTTGCGACGGCGCGCTGGTCATTCGTGCCGGCGGCGGCTCACGCACCATCGCCGCGGGCGCCGCATTCCGCTTTCGTCTGTCCGGCGCGGACGACACGGCCAGCCTGTTTCCAAGTGACAGCCTGAACGGCTGCAACGCGACGATTCGCTCCAGCCTTGCTCGGGCAGGCGCACCGCTCGCCATGCGGCGCGAAGAGGCCGCCGATCCAGGGCTTGCCGCCTTCGACAGCCGCTACCAGCGCTGCCCCGTTCCCGACGATGCCAGCCTAGACGCGCTTGAGCGCGTCTTCTACGCCAGCCGCTGGCTGTCGCAGACCTGCGCCGTGCCGATCGGCCACCCGCGCCTGCTGCGCAAATCGCGTGACGGCTTCAACGCCAAGGTCGAGGCGCTGATGGGCACGCCGCTGTCGGACGCGGCCATCGACAAGGGTGACCCGGAACTGCCGCTCGATTTCTCCAGGGCGCCAAGGCTGAAGCTGATCTATCTCTCATCGCTCGAGTTCAAGGCGGATTTTTCCGGCCGCATCATCGAAAGGCTGATCCGCCACCATGCAGCGCTTGGCACCAAGGTGCGCATCATGGTCACCGATGTGCTGGAACGCGAGAAGGACGACGCCATGCTGCACCGGCTGGCGGCCGAGTTCCCCAATGTCGAGTTGCAGGAATATCGCTGGCAGGCGGACCATGGCGCACCGATCGACGAGCAGATTTCACAATTGCACAAGGTCCATCACGTCAAGATGCTGGCGGCGCTGGCGCTCGATCCCGCGCGTTCGCGCGTCATCATCGGCGGCCGCAACATCCATGACGGTTTCCTGTTCCACCAGCCGATCGATCTGTCGCGCCATCCGGACCTCGAGCAATACGGCAAGACCGACGGGTTTTCGCTGAACTACTACTCGAATTGGAGCGACTTCGACATCGAGTTCGCCGACCCGACAATTGTCGACACACTCGCCACGCATCTGTCGACGATATGGTTGCGCGACGCCGACACCAACCTGGCGCGCCCCTTCTCTATCCCGGTCCGTTCCAAGGGTGGCCGCCTCTCAGGCAATGCCCGGCATTTCATTTCGGTGCCCTATGAGGACAGCCATGCGCTGGAGGATTATTTCGTCGAACTGGTCGATGCCGCCAGCATCATATCCAGATCGTCAATCCCTACCTCAACCTGACGCCGAGCCTCGCGCGAGCCTTCGACCGGGCGCTGGCGCGCGGGGTCAAGATCGATATCGTCGGCCGCATCGATCTCAAGGGCGATATCGGCGGCAAGTTCCTCACCGCGCTCAACAAGCTGTTCGTCGAAGAATATGGCGACCGCATCAACATCCGCGAATTCAAGGCGCCCGATGTGGTGCTGCACTCCAAGATCATGATGATCGACGAGAGGCTGGTGGCCATCTCCTCGGTCAACCTCAACAACCGCAGCTTCTTCCATGACTCGGAGAACGGCATGGTGGTGCTCGACCCCGCCTTCTACGTCAGGATGAAGCCGGTCTATGATGATTACCTCGCCCATTCCAACCCGGTCGCCGCCAATGTGACGATCCCGTGGGCCTACCGGCTGCTGTTCGACGACGTATGGGTCAGGCAGGCGTTCTGAATTGGCGGCCGCTATTTGAGATAGCGCTCCTGCGCCAGGGCGCGGACATCGATATCAGGCACCCGGCTCGAGATGATGTCGGCCAGCACCTTGGCCGAACCGCAGGCCATGGTCCAGCCGAGCGTGCCGTGGCCGGTGTTGAGATAAAGGTTGGACAGCTCGGTGCGGCCGATCAGCGGCGGCCCGTCCGGCGTCATTGGCCGCAGCCCGCACCAGAACGTCGCCTCGCGCATGGCGCCGGCACCGGGAAAGAGATCGCCGACCGAGTGTTCGAGCGTGCGCCGCCGCGATTCGTGCAGCCTCAGGTCGAAGCCGGAAATCTCGGCCGTGCCGCCGACGCGGATGCGGTCGCCGAGCCGCGTGATCGCCACCTTGTAGGTCTCGTCCATGACGGTCGATACCGGCGCCAGTGCGGCATCCTTGATCGGCACGGTGATCGAATAGCCTTTGACGGGATAGACCGGGATCGGCCGCTTCATCCGGCGCATGAACCCCGCCGAATAGCTGCCCATCGCCATGACATAGGCGTCGGCCGCCTTGAAACCCTTGCTGGTGCTGAGATTGGCAACGCGGTTGCGGCTGCGGAGGACGCGCCAGATCGTCATGTCGTATTCGAACTTCACGCCCCGCGCCACGCAGAGCTCGGCCAATTTGTCGGTGAACATCTTGCAGTCACCGGTCTCGTCATGCGGCAGCCTGAGGCCGCCGACGAACTTCTCGCGCACGCTGGCCAAGCCCGGCTCGGCCGCGATGCAGCCGTCTTGGTCGAGGATTTCGTAGGGCACGCCGTATTTCTTCAGCACCTCGACATCGCCTGATGTGCCGTCGAGCTGCTTTTGGGTGCGGAACAGCTGCAGCGTGCCCTGGGTCCGCTCGTCATAGGTGATGCCGGTCGCTTCGCGCAGCGCCTTCAGCGTGTCGCGGCTGTACTCGGCCAGCGGCACCATGCGCGACTTGTTGATCGCGTAGCGCTCGGCCGTGCAGTTCCGCAGCATCTTGACCAGCCAGGTCCACATATGCGGGTCGAAGGCCGGCCGCACGACCAGCGGGCCATGCTTCATCAGCAGCCATTTGATCGCCTTGAGCGGAATGCCGGGCCCGGCCCAGGGCGAGGCATAGCCGGGCGAAATCTCGCCGGCATTGGCGAAGCTGGTTTCCAGCGCCGGGCCTTTCTGGCGATCGACCACCGTCACCTCGTGGCCAGCCTCGGCGAGGTAATACGCCGTGGTCACGCCGATGACGCCACCGCCCAGCACCATGATTTTCATTGCATCACGCTCCACGCCGCCACTAACACCGGGCATGCCATTCCCTGTCTGCCGGATTTTGCCGCGCCCGCCAAGAGGCTAGTCTCGAGGGGCTAGCTATCGACGTATCGGCGGTGAAAGCGCGTGCCTAGGCTGGCCAGGATTTCATATCCGATGGTGCCGGCATGGCCGGCGGCATCGTCGACGCTTTGCGAAGGACCCAGCAACTCGACCAGGTCGCCCTCGCGCAGTTTGCCGGGCGGCAAGGCCGAAATGTCGAGTATGATCGAATCCATCGACACACGCCCGAGGAAAGGCAGACGCACCCCTTCGAACCAGGCCGCCGAGGCCGAGCGGCGCAACCAGCCATCGGCATAGCCGAACGAGATCGTCGCCAGGCTGCGCGGACCTTCGGCGTGGTAGCTGTGGCCGTAGCCGACGCCGGTGCCCTTTTCGATGCCGCGCGTCTGCGCAACCTTGGCTCGCAGCCCCACCACGGGCAGCATCGGGTTGGGCGCGCCAGGCGTCGGGTTGATGCCGTAGAGTGCCGCCCCCGGCCGGGCGAGATCGTAGTGGTAGCGCGGCCCAAGGAAAATGCCGGAGGAATTGGCGAGCGAGGCAGGCGCCTCCGGCAGCAGGGAACGCAGCCGTTCAAACGCCAGCCGCTGCTGCTCGTTGGCCGGATGGCGCGGCTCGTCGGCGCAGGCCAGATGGCTGATCACGTATCTGACGTCGATGCCCGCGAACGCGCCGGTATCCTTTACCACCGCCTCGACCTCGGCAGGCGCCATGCCAAGCCGCGACATGCCGCTGTCGACCTGGATGGCGGCCGGAAGCCGGCGGCCGGCGCCATGCGCCGCCGCGCGCCAGGCCGTCAACTGCGCGCCGCTGTTGATGACCGCGCACAGGCCGGCGGCCACGGCTTCCGGCTCCGAGCCCGGCGGCAGCCCGTTCAGCACGTAGATGTCCGGCCCGGCGCCAATCGCCTTGCGCAGGACGAGACCTTCGGCCAGTAGCGCGACGAAGAAGGTGTCGCAGCCATCCTTCATCAGCGCCGATGCCACCTGCGCCGCACCGAGACCGTAGCCGTCCGCCTTGACCACGCCGGCGCAACGCACGCCGCCCAGTTGCGCTTTCAGCCGCCGATAGTTTTCACGGATCGCGCCGAGATCGATGGTGAGAATGGCTCCCGCCGCCGCTTCGCTTACGGCAGCGGTATCCCCGGGCAACGACCTTCTGGAGGCGTCGTTCATGGCGACCCTTCTCGTGGCGGACATACATCAATAGGACCGCAGGACCCGCGCGGCAACCGCAGCTGCGTCTCGTCCTCCTATGCCACCAGGTGCCGGAACGCCGCCACCACATCCTCATAGACATGGCGCTTGAACGGCACGATCAGGTCGGGCAGATCCTGCATCGGCCGCCATGCCCATTCGTCGAATTCGGCGGTGTGGCCTCCCGGCGGCGGATTGATCTGGATTTCGCTGGTATCGCCATGGAAGCGGAAGGCGAACCATTTCTGCGTCTGGCCGCGATACCGTCCCTTGAAGGCAATGCCGACGAGATGGTCCGGCAGATCATAGTTGATCCAGTCCGGCGCCTCGGCAATGAGCGAGACGCTGCGCATGCCGGTCTCCTCATACAGCTCCCGCTCCGCCGCTTCCAGCGGCTCCTCGCCCTTGTCGATGCCGCCTTGCGGCATCTGCCAGAGCTGCGTGGTGCCGGCAAATTCGCTGTCGGGTTCGGCAATGCGGTGCCCGACCCAGACCAGGCCCTCGGCGTTGAGGATCATCAGCCCGACACACGGGCGATAAGGCAGCGTTTCGCGGTCGATCTTTTTGGCCATCCGACGCTCTCTCCGGTCGTTCCAGTGGGTTCGTTGCGATCAGCGGATCGTCAGCCTTTTTGCGGATCAATGGCCACCGCTGAAATCGGCACGATCTCGATGCCGCGCTTCTTGGCTTCGGCCACCCAGGACGACACCGTGTCGACCGTCAGGTCGAAGGCCGAGCCGATGCCGACGGCAAAGCCCTTGGCCCGCGCTGTCGCTTCCAGGCTGTCGAGCTTCTTCAGGATTTCGCCGCGATCCTGCACGGCATCGATCGCCATGTCGCCGGCAACGAAGGGCACGCCGTCCTTCAGCGCCAGGTCCGGTGCGAGGCTGCGCGCCGACGAGCCGTCGTCGACATAGGCGAGGCCGCGCTTGCCGAGCTCAGCCATAAACGGTCCCATCGCCGTCGCGTCGGCCGAGAAGCGGGCGCCCATATAGTTCATGACGCCGGTGTAGTTCGTGGTCCGCGACAGCGCCCAGTGCAGGCTTTTCAGGTTCTCGTCGGCACTTGCCGCCACGGTCAGCGTGTTGCGGCCCGGATTGACGCTGGGATAGTCGAACGGTTCGAGCGGCACCTGCATGACGATCTCGTGGCCGCCCTGCCTGGCGGCCTGCATCCAGCGGCCGATGCTGTTGCCCTGCGGGGCAAAGCCCAGCGTCACCTCCGGCGGCAGCTTGGCGATCGCCGCCTGGGTGCCGGTCTGTGAAACCGCGAGCCCGCCGATGACGATCGCCACCCGTGCCCCGCGCGCGCCGGACCAGGGCCGCGCATAGACGTCGAATGGCCGCCTTCCATCGGCGGCGCGCATCGGCAAGGGCCCGCTATCGCTGGCTTCGATCAGCGCCTTGTCGGGAAGATGTGCGATCTTCAGATTCTGCCCGATGCTCGACGGATCGCGGATGACGATCCCCGCCTTGGGCGGGCCGTCGCCCTCTTCCGTCTGCACATGGATGATCTGCGGGCCGCCTGTCTTGGCTGGCGTCTGCGCCTTCGGGACGGCGGCCGGCGCCAAGGCTGGAGGTGCGGCGGCGGGTTCGGCAGCCGCCGTCACCTTCGGCGTCGAGACGGCAACCTCCTGCGGCTTGCGAAACGGCTTTTCCCTGAGCGCGATCGCACCGGAAACGCCGACCACGCCCAGCACGACAATGGCTGCGGCGACCACGCCCGCGCTGATCTTGCCGGCGGCGCGCGGCGCCCGGACAGTCTGTCCAAGCGGGCGTTCGATGTCCTTGCCGATATCAGCCAAGCCCTGTCCCCGGGGCGCATCGTTCCGAAGGGTAGTCCTTCGAGAAGACCTGCGCGAATTCATCAATCCTGGCGCACCCCTTGGCGCCGCATCTGGAGGCCCCATCTTGCCCCCGAATCAAACTGCCGGAACCCAAGGGTCCCGGCAGCATCGCATTGCTTGGGTCAGGCGGCCAGACCTGGCCGGCCAAACCACTACTGGTTGAGCACGGCCTTTTCCGGATTGGGCGGGAAGGCCGGATCGGTCTTCTGGCCGCGCAGCAGCTGCTCTGCAAAGATGAGCTGCAGGTCGTCCTTCGGATCCGGCGGCACATAGGCGGCCGAGCCCGAACCGGTCTTGCTCTCGTCCGCGCCCTTGATGTGGCCCTTGAGATCGGACTCGCCGCGCGTCAGGTCCCTGCCCTGCAGTTCCGGCGGCAACGGCTGGTCGACCTTGATGTCGGGCGTGATGCCCTTGCCCTGGATCGACTTGCCCGACGGCGTGTAATAAAGCGCCGTCGTCAGCCTGAGCGCCCCATTCTCGCCGAGCGGAATGATGGTCTGCACCGAACCCTTGCCGAAGGACTGCGTGCCCACCACCGTGACGCGGCGCAGGTCCTGCAGCGCGCCGGCGACGATTTCGGAAGCGCTGGCCGAGCCGCCATTGACGAGCACGATCATCGGCTTGCCGTTGATGTCGTCGGTCTGCTTCGGCTTGGCGTCGAAGCGGGTGACGTCCTTCGGATCGCGTCCGCGCGTCGAGACGATCTCGCCGCGCTTGAGGAAGGCGTCGGACACGCTCACCGCCTGGTCGAGCAGGCCGCCCGGATTGAGGCGTAGGTCGAGCACATAGCCCTTGAGCTTATCGTCCGGCACCTGCTTCTTGATGGTGTCGATCGCGTTCTCGAGGTCGTCATAGGTCTTTTCGGTGAAGGAGGTGATCTTCATGTAGCCGATGTCGTTCTCGACCCGGAACTTGACCGCCTTGACCTTGATGATGTCGCGCACCACCGTAAGCTCGATCGGCTTGTCGGCGCCCTGGCGCAGGATGGTGAGCTTGATCGGCGTGTTGACCAGGCCGCGCATCTTGTCGACCGCGTCGTTGAGGGTCAGGCCACGAACCTCTTCGCCGTCGATCTTGGCGATATAGTCGCCGGCCAGCACGCCAGCCTTGGCGGCCGGCGTGTCGTCGATCGGCGTGATCACCTTGACCAGGTCGTTCTCCATGGTGACCTCGATGCCGAGGCCGCCGAACTCACCCTTGGTCTGCACGCGCATGTCCTGCGCCTGTTCGGCGTTCATGTAGGAGGAGTGCGGGTCGAGCGAGGAAAGCATGCCGTTTATGGCGTTCTCGACCAGCGACTTGTCGTCGGGCGGCGTGACGTACTGTGCCCGCACCCGCTCGAAGATGTCGCCGAAGATCGCCAGTTGCTTGTAGGTCTCCGACCCCGCAGCGTTCGCCGACGAGCCAGGAGCGCCGTAAACAAGGCTCATGGCGGACGCGCCCATCAGCGCACCGGCAAACAGAAGCGACAGTTTCCGCATCATTTCACGTCCTTCCAGAAAAACGGTCCGCCCACCATGGGGCCGGATCGACGGGTTTTCCATCCTTACGGAACTCGACATAGAGTTCCGGCGTGGCATTTCCATTCTTCGAAACCGAGGTACTCGCTACCCGGGCTTCTCCCATCGCGCCGACCGGCTCTCCTGCGAGCACCGACTGGCCAGTCACGACGCTGATTCTGCTCATCCCCGCCAGAACGACATGATAACCGTCGCCGGCATTGAGGATCAAGAGTTGACCGTAGGAGCGAAACGGCCCCGCATAAAGCACATTCCCATCCGCCGGAGCGGTGACGATGGCTCCCGATTGTGTCGCAAGCATGTCGCCAAGCATCAAGGCGCCGCTACCGTCATCGGCGCCGAACCGGCGCTTGATTCGGCCGGTGACCGGCAGCGCGATCTGCCCTTGCAGTGCTGAAAAGGGGGCAGTCGCGGTGAGTTGATTGGCTTCGGGGACCGGCAGCGACGCCGTCTTGTCGCCGCCCGTCTGATCGGCGCCCGGCGTGGCCGCCTTTGCGGCATCCGCGGCCTTGCGGGTCTTCTCGGCCTGCGCTTCGAGCGACGCGATCAGATCCTTCAGGCTGCTGGCCCTGGCTGCCAGCGCCTCGGATTTCTGCTGCTCGGCCGCCATCTGCGCCTTTGTGTCGGCCTCGAGCTTCTGCTTGGCCTCGAGCAGCATGCCGAGCCGCTTCTTTTCCGCCGCCTGTTCGCCGACCGCCTCCGTCAGCCGCGCCCGTTCGGCCTCGATCGAGGCCGTCACCCGGGTTTGTTCCCTGAGGTCGGCCAGCAGTGCATCGGTCTGCTGGCGCAATTCCGGCACCACGGCGCCGAGCAGGATGGCGCTGCGCACCGACGACAGCGCGTCCTCCGGCTTGACCAGGATCGCCGGCGGCGGGTTCAGGCCCATGCGCTGCAAGGCACCCAGCACTTCGGCCAGCACATCGCGTCGTGCCATGAGCGAGGCGCGGATCTTCTGCTGCTGGCTCTTCAGCCCCTCCAGCTTGGCGCCGATATCCTCGATGTCCTGGCCGAGCTTCTGCTCGGTCATCGCCGACTGGATCAACGCGGCGGTGATCGAGGCGTGGTCCTTCTTGACCGCGGCGATGTCGGCGGCAAGCTTGGCCAGCCGTTCCGACGACAGCGTTATTTCCTTGGAAACCTGTTCGTATTCGGCGCGGCTCTGGTCCGGATCGGGAGCCATGTCGAGCGTGTTCTCGGCCGGCGCCGCATGGAGCGACAGAAGAATCGCCGCCGCCGCGATGCCGCAGCGCACGCGCCAAGGGCTGCGTGTTGAGGAGCCCCCTGTTGATAGACTCAGTGTCGATTTCCAGCCTTCAGACATTCGCGATCGACTCTATCTGCGGCTTCGTTAACGAACCATCAACCATGTTAACGCGTGTCGCCCAAAGTTGCGCGGTGCTTTTGGAACAACGACATGCACAAGGAAAGCGGTTCCTTCATCGGGATCTTGCGCGGCATTGGGGCGGAATTCGGTGTGGAGCGGCGGCTTTCAGGATCTGTGATAGGGGTGGCCCGACAGGATCGTCGCCACACGGTAGAGCTGTTCCCCCAGCATCACCCGCACCAGCTGATGCGGCCAGGTGAGCGCGCCGAACGACAGCACCAGCTCAGCCTGCTCGCGCAGCGACGCGTCGTGACCATCGGCGCCGCCTATGGCGAGCACCAGCGCCTTGCGCCCGCCATCGCGCAACTGGCCGATGCGATTGGCGAAATCCTGCGAGGAAAGGCTCTTGCCGCGCTCGTCGAGCAGGACCAGCGCCGTGCCCGGCTGCAGTTGCGCCTGCAGCCGGGAAGCTTCGTCGCGCTGGCGCTCGGTGGCGCCCTGCGCACGGCCCTCGGCGATCTCGGTGACGCCGGCGAATTCGAGCCCCACGGCAGGGCCGCTCTTGGCGAAGCGCTCGAAATAGCGCTCGGCCAACTCCCGCTCGGGGCCGGCTTTCATTCGGCCCACGGCATGAACTGAAATCTTCATCCCGCCTCTATAAGCCGCCAATGCATGTCACCCAAAGGAAATCCGGTTCTGGGCGACGACACAGGGCAGCTTAGTGAAGGGTCTCTTCCTCGAGATCCGGCGCCTGCCACATCTTTTCGAGATTGTAGAATTCGCGGACTTCGGGACGGAAGACATGGACGATGATATCGCCCGAATCGATCAGGACCCAGTCGGCGCCGGACAACCCCTCGACGCGCGCGGTGCCGAGGCCGGCATCCTTGAGCGCCTTGAGGAGATGATCGGCGACAGCCGAGACATGACGGTGCGATCGGCCAGACGCGACGACCATGTAGTCGCCGAGGCTCGATTTCCCCTGAATGTCGATTGAGACAATGTTTTCGGCCTTGGAGTCTTCCAGACTGGCAAGGACTGTCTTGATGGCACGGGACACGGCGTCGTCTACGCTGATCCCGGCCGGCGAAGGCACGATATCGGCCCTCTTCCGCAGTGCTGTTCTCAGTGTATTTCCTTTCGCAGCAAGAACAACCAAATCACCCCAAAAGCGGATGACACCACTTAGATAGGCAGAGTTCCGTTGCAGTTTCAAGACGGAGCTCCAATTCACGCGAACTCGCCGGCTGCGCGGTTGTTCCATGCGAGAGGCAAAAAGGTCGGAACCCAGCCTTCCCGCATCGGTTATCGGCTCATCGACCAACCGGAACCCTGCCATGCCGATCGACCCCCACGACACTCTGCTCACCGTCCAGGCCGGCCTTGCGCAACTCAGTACGCTGATCGTCTCCTATTCCTTCTCCGCCATCGGCGCGGTCATCCTTCTGGTTGTCGGCTACATCATCGCCGGCCTCGGCGAGCGCTCGATCTTTGCCGGCCTCGGCCATATTCACGGCTTTGACCAGACGCTGCGGCATTTCCTTTCCAAGATCGTCCGCTACGCCATACTGGTCCTCGTCGTCATCATGGTGCTCGGCCAGTTCGGCGTTCAGACCGCGTCGATCATCGCCGCGCTCGGCGCCATTGGCCTGGCCATAGGCCTGGCGCTGCAAGGCACGCTGCAGAACATCGCCGCCGGCATCATGCTTCTGGCGCTGCGGCCGTTCCGCATCGGCGAATCCGTCGAGGTTGGCTCCATTGCGGGTTCGATCGAGGAAATCGGCCTCTTTGCGACAAAACTCAGGACCGCCGACGGCGTTTATATCCTGGCGCCCAACTCCACGCTGTGGAACCAGCCGGTGCGCAATTTCACCCGCAACGGTGTCCGGCGTGCCGACATCACGCTCAGCATCGGCTCGTGGAACGATATCGATCGGGCCCAGAAGGCATTGCTGGCGATCGCTGCCGCTGAGCGTCGCGTGAAGCGCCAGCCGGCACCGATCGCCTTCGTTGCGGCATTGGGCGACAGCACCGTCTCGATCACCTTGCGCTACTGGACATCGTCAGCGGACTTCTTCGCCACCCAGGCCGATCTCACCAAGCGCGCCAAGCAGGAGTTCGACCAGGAAGGCATATCGATCCCGCTGCCGGCACCGGAAGCACCGGCGCCGGAAGCCCGCCGGCAATAATCAATTGCTTCGAGGTCGGTCCTGTTCGTCCGGCGCATAGGCAAGTTCGACCGGCAGCGGCGCTTGCGCCGTCATCGGCGCGAAGCTGCCGGTCTCGGTGGCCGGCACAGGCCGCGTCGTGAACACGCGCAGCAGCACGAACAGGCAGAAGGCGCAGGCAATGACGATTGCCACATAGATGAAGGCCTGTGTGCCGAAGACGGCCGACAGCGCCGTGACGATGCCCGGCACGATGAAGCCCGACAGCGACCACGCAAACAGGAGCGAGCTGGACAATGCCACCATGTCGTCCTTGCCGGCACGGTCGGCGGCGTGCGCGCTGGCCAGCGAATAGATCGATTCGGAGGCGCCGTCCCACAAGACATATATAACCAGCAGCGCCGCCAGCGCACCGCCGTCGAAACCGAGCGCAAGCATGCCCGCCGCCGCGGCCAGCGCCGACGCCCCGATCAGCACATAGCGGCGGTCGGTACGGTCGGAGATCCAGCCAAGCGGAAGCTGCAGGATCAGCGTGCCAAGCGGCATCACCGAAAGCAAAAGCGCCACATCGGCCTGGCTGTAGCCCTTGGCTGTGGCATGGATCGGCGCGAAGCCGGAAATCGACATCGACAGGCCGCCGACCGCCAGCATGCCGGCAACGCCGACGGGTGAAATCCGCCAGGCCCGGCGCAGCGCCACCGAGGCTGCCTGGGGCGCCGGCGGCTGCGCCAGCCGCGTCATGCCGACCGGCAGGATCGACAGGGCGGTGAAGGCGATGCCGATCAAGGGCGCATCCGCGGCTCTGATGTCGATGAAAGCCAGCGCCGCATAGCCGACACCGAGCCCGGCGACATAGGCGACGTAGAAGAAGGCCATCACCCGGCCGCGTATCGCATTGGCGATGGCATCGTTGAGCCAGCTCTGCGCAACGATGAACAGGCCGCAAATGGCAAAGCCGTAGAGGGCGCGTGCCCCGATCCACGGCAGCGGATGGGGTCCGGCGCCGATGGCGGCGTTGGACAGCGCGATCAGCGCCGACAGCACCATGAAGGCACGGGCATGGCCGACCCTGCGCACCAGCGGCCCGGTCAGGATGCAGCCGGCGAGACCGCCGGCCGACAGGCCGGTGACGATCAGCCCGGCCCAGGTCGGGTCGAAACCTTCGGCACCGAGCCGGACCGGTATGTAAGCGAACATCAGCCCGTTGCCGATGGCAATCAGCGCCATCGAAACGATGACGCTGGCGATCGCGATCAGCGGCGTCGGCGCGCTGCCCTGCTCCGGATCGACTGCGGGTTGGTGCTTCACGAGAGTGGTCATGTTCAGACAAGATCGCCCACTCCACGGCGAAAAGCCCCTGCAAAAGCGACATCGGCGGTCTTCCCTTCTCCCCTTGCGGGAGAAGGGAGGAACCCCGTGGCACCCCTATCCCTTTGCCATCCGGCGGATCGCGCTCGACGACAGCGACGAGCGCGGGCCGTGGATGAAGGTCCAGGCCGGCGCTTTCATGCGCGCAAGCCGCGGCGCATCGCCTTCGTCGACGCGGGCATAGTCGAAGGTCTTGGCGACGACCGACGACAGGAACGACAGCGTCGCCCCCGGTCGGTCGATGACCGCGATCGGGAAGGTCAGCACGATCTCGCGCCAGCGCTGCCAGTGATGGAAATCGCGCAAACTGTCGGCGCCCATGATCCAGACGAAATCGACGCCGGGATTGCGCGCCTTGACCAGCGCCAGCGTGTCGGCGGTGTAGCGCACATGATGCGCCGCCTCGAAGGCGGTGACCTTGATCTTCGGGTTCTTGGCGATCCGCTCCGACAATTGCAGCCGCTCGATCAGCGGCGCCAGTTCGCGCGTGTTCTTCAGCGGATTGCCCGGCGTCACCATCCACCACAGCTGGTCGAGCGCCAGGCGCCTCAGCGCGATCTCGGCGACCAGCGCATGGCCGGCATGCGGCGGATTGAACGAGCCGCCGAACAGACCGACGGCCAGGCCTTTTTCGGCATGCGGCATTTTGAGGTAGGCGGAGGGTGCTGGGGGTGGGGAAGGAGATAGCATCGCGCTAAGCACCCCACTCTGCCCTGCCGGGCATCTCCCCCGCAAGGGGGGAGATCAGCAATTTCGGCGAAGAGGTAAATCTTGCAGCGTTGAAGATTGGCGAAACCCGAAATGCCAGCCAATCTCCCCCCTTGCGGGGGAGATGTCCGGCAGGACAGAGGGGGGTGCCTGGGCGCAACGCTTCACGCTCTAGCAGCAAAAAACGTCACGGCCTCACCTGTCCCGACCCGCGCACGCGGTATTTGAACGATGTCAGCTGTTCGACGCCGACCGGTCCGCGCGCATGCATCTTGCCGGTGGCGATGCCGATCTCGGCGCCCATGCCGAACTCGCCGCCANCGCCATCGGCGAACTGCGTCGAGGCATTGTGCAGCAGGATCGCCGAATCGATCTCGTTGAAGAACCGCTCCACCGCTTTCGCGTCCTCGGCGACGATCGCCTCCGTGTGATGCGAGGAGAAGGTCTCGATATGGTCGATCGCACCGCTGACGCCGTCGACCAGCTTCACCGCGATAATGGCGTCGAGATATTCCGTCACCCAGTCGGCATCAGCAGCCGGCTTGGCGTCGAAAAACAGCTTCAGCACTTCGCCATCGGCATGGATCTCGCAGCCGGCGGCGCGCAGCGCGTCGAGGATCGGCACCAGATGCGTCGACGCCACGGCACGGTCGACCAGCAATGTCTCGGCGGCCCCGCAGACGCCGGTGCGCCGCATCTTGGCGTTGACGGCGATCTTCACCGCCATGTCGAGATCGGCCGATCGGTCGATGTAGAGGTGGCAGATGCCTTCGAGATGGGCAAAGACCGGCACACGCGCCTCGCTCTGCACCCGCCCGACAAGGCTTTTGCCGCCGCGCGGGATGATGACGTCGAGCGTGCCGCCAAGCCCCTTCAGCATCTCGCCGACAGCGGCGCGGTCGGTGGTCGGCACCAGCTGGATGGCATCTTCCGGCAGGCCGGCCTCCTTCAGGCCTTCGACAAGGCAGGCGTGGATCGCGGAAGACGAATTGAGCGAATCCGAGCCGCCGCGCAGGATCACCGGATTGCCGGCCTTGAGGCAGAGCGCGCCGGCATCCGCCGTCACGTTCGGGCGGCTCTCGTAGATGACGCCGACGACGCCGAGCGGCGTACGCACGCGCTCGATCTGCAGGCCGTTCGGCCGCTCCCAGGCGGCGATGACGTCGCCGACGGGATCCTTGAGTTCGGCTATCTCGCGAATCCCTTCGGCCATGGCACGGATACGCACCGGATCGAGCTTCAGCCGATCCATGAAGGAAGCGGAAAGCCCGGACTCATGGCCATTCGAGACATCGATGGCGTTGGCGTCGAGAATCTCCTGCTCGCGGGCGACGATCGCCTTGGCCATTGCGAGGAGGGCGGCATTCTTGGCGGCGGTGGTGGCGATGGCCAGCGGTCGGGCGGCGGCGCGGGAACGGCGGCCGATATCGGCCATCAGCGCCACGGTGTCGTCCCCGGATTTTTCATGCAGTTTCAGCATGGCTCATCCTCCGCTTATGTCGCCTCCGGCGTGATTGACCACCAAATCGTCACGGTGGATCATCGCCGAACGCGCTTCGTAGCCGAGAATGGTTTCGATCTCGGCTGTCTTCAGGCCAGCGATCCTTACGGCATCGGCGGCATCGTAGGCAACCAGTCCGCGCGCGATCTCGCGGCCCTCGGGCGACAGGATCGCCACCGTGTCGCCCCGCGAGAAATTGCCGCTGACCAGCTTGACGCCGGCCGGCAGCAGCGATTTGCCGGACAGTAGCGCGCCGATGGCGCCGGCATCGACCGTCAGCCGGCCGGCCGGCTCGAGCTGGCCGGCGATCCACGTCTTGTAGCCCTTGACCGGATTGGCGCGCGGCCGGAAGAAAGTGGCGCGTTCGCCACGCTCGATCGCCATCAGCGGCGACAGCCGCGTCCCCGATGTGATGATCATCGCCGTGCCGGCGGCCGTGGCGATCTTGCCGGCATCGAGCTTCGTGCGCATGCCGCCGCGCGACAGTTCGGAGGCGGCGGCTCCCGCCATGGCTTCGATATCGGATGTGATGCGGTCGACCACGGGGATGAACTTGGCTTGCGGGTCGCGCGCCGGCGGCGCGGTGTAGAGCCCGTCAATGTCGGAGAGCAGCACCAGGAGGTCGGCGCCCATCATCGTGGCGACGCGCGCCGCCAAACGGTCATTGTCGCCATAGCGGATTTCGGAGGTGGCGACCGTGTCATTCTCGTTGATGACCGGCACCGCCTTCATCTTGAGCAATGTCGAGATCGTCGCCCGGGCGTTGAGATAGCGGCGGCGTTCCTCTGTGTCGCCAAGGGTCAAGAGAATCTGGCCTGACTTCAGGGCGCCCTTGCCGAGCGCATCCGACCAGGCGCCGGCGAGCGCGATCTGTCCGACGGCGGCCGCCGCCTGGCTTTCCTCCAGCTTCAGCGCACGCTTGCCGAGGCCAAGAATGGTGCGGCCAAGCGCGATGGCGCCCGACGACACGACGAGGATTTCCGCACCGCCATTGGCCAGCACCGCGATATCGTCGGCGAGCGAGGCCAGCCAGTCGCGCTTCAGGCCCGCCGCGCGGTCGACGAGCAGCGCCGAGCCGATCTTGACGGTGATGCGCCGGTATTTCCTGAGCGACTGCATGCCTTACTTTTCCCAGCGCGTCTCGACCACGGGAAGAGCTTGCGCGCGAGCTTCGGCAATCACCGTCATCAGGGCGCGCTGCACCGCCTCGACGCCTTCGCCGGTGACGGCGGACAACAGCATCGGCGCGCGGCCGGCGGCGCGCTTCAGCGAAGCGACCTTCTTCTTGCGCTCATCGGCATCAAGCGTATCGACCTGCGAAAGAGCCAGGATCTCGGCCTTCTCGATCAGGCCATGGCCATAGGCATCGAGTTCGGCGCGCACGGTCTTGTAGGCCTTGCCCGGATTTTCTTCCTGCGCCGAGACCAGGTGCAGCAGCACGCGCGTGCGCTCGACATGGCCAAGGAAGCGGTCGCCGATGCCGACGCCTTCATGCGCGCCTTCGATGAGACCGGGAATATCGGCGATGACGAATTCGCGCGCGTCGATGCGGGCGACGCCGAGGCCGGGATGCAGCGTCGTGAATGGATAGTCGGCGATCTTCGGCTTGGCCGCGGTGACGGCGGCCAGAAATGTCGACTTGCCCGCATTGGGCAGCCCGACAAGGCCGGCATCGGCGATCAGCTTCAGCCGCAGCCAGATGTTGAGCTCTTCGCCCGGCAGGCCGGGATTGGCGCGGCGCGGCGCCTGGTTGGTGGAGGTTTTGAAATGCTGGTTGCCGAAGCCGCCATTGCCGCCCTTGGCGAGCAGGAAGCGCTGGCCGACGACGGTCAGGTCGCAGATCAGCGTCTCATTGTCCTCCTCGAACACCTGCGTTCCGGCCGGCACCTTGAGCGTGACGTCGGCGCCCTTGGCCCCCGTCATGTTGCGGCCCATGCCATGGACCCCGGTCTTGGCCTTGAAGTGCTGCTGGTAACGATAGTCGATCAGCGTGTTCAGCCCGTCGACCGCTTCCAGCCAGACATCGCCGCCGCGACCGCCATCGCCGCCGTCCGGCCCACCGAATTCGATGAATTTTTCGCGCCGGAACGACACCGAACCGGCGCCCCCGTCACCGGAGCGGACATAGACCTTGGCTTGATCGAGAAATTTCATGGATCGCAGTTTCTTTATTGGCCTTGCGGCATTGCTCTAAACCTTAGGCCTTGCTCTAAACCAAGGCGCGGCCAAGGGCGAGGCCGTTTTGTGACAATGGCCGCGCGGGGTTGGCCGGAAAGATGTTGGCATGAAGCTGGTAACTTACAACATCCAGTACGGCATCGGTCTTGATGGGCGCTACGATGTCGGGCGCATCGCCGACACCGTGCGCGACGCCGACGTCATCGCGCTGCAGGAGGTCACCCGCAACAATCCGAGGAACGGCGGCCGCGACATGGTCGCCGAGATCGGCGAGGCGCTGCCCGACTACTTTGCCGTCTATGGCAGCAATTTCGAGGCCAATATCGGTTCGCGCGTCGAGGATGGACGCGCCATCACCACGACCTTCCAGCTTGGCAACATGATGCTGTCGAAGACGCCCGTTCATCTGTCGCGCAACCTGCTTCTGCCGCGCAGCCGCAGCTTCGAGATGATGAACTTCCAGCGCGGCGCGCTGGAAGCGCTGATCGAGACGCCGCTCGGTTTCATCCGCTTCTATTCCATCCATCTCGATCACCGCAGCCCGGTCGAACGCGCCAGCCAGATCCAGTTCCTGCGCCAGCGCCTGTTGAACTACGCGCTCGAAGGCGGCGCATTGTCCGGCGTCGCCGAGATCGGCCTGCCGGAACTGCCGCATCCGGAAGCCTTTGTCGGCATGGGCGATTTCAACATGCTGGCCGGCTCGCCCGAATATGTCGAACTCGCCGGCCGCCCGGACCATGAATTCGGCATGCCGCTGACCGCCGACTTTGCCGTCGATGCCGCCGTACGCCTCGATGTGGCCGATCTCGCCACCTGGGTCGATCCCAAACGGCCCGAGGATGCCAGCCGCCACAAGCGCATCGATTACGTCTTCACCAGCGCCTCGCTTGCCCGATCCCTGAAGCGCCTGTGGGTCGACCGCCAAGCGGTCGGCTCGGACCATTTGCCCGTCTGGGCCGAACTGGGCTGACTTAGGCTTCGTTCAAAACCTTTGGTTTGCGGCACGCGCCGAGATGGGGCGAGATTCAGGTCAGGCCGAGTCGAAAACGATGGTTTCCGAGAACCGGAGCGGAGCGGACATGAAGTCCGTGAGCACCGGAAGCGCAGAAAACCATCGTTTGCAGGCCGGCCTCACCTGAATATCGTCCCATCTAGAAGTGCACCCAGTTCCGCAGGCTGATCCAGGTCTTGCGATCCAGCCGATAGCGCTCGACCGGCACCTGGCCGGCGACGATCGAGTTCAACATTCCCTGGCCGGCATACTGGAAACCGCATTTGTGGATGACCCTGCGCGAGGCCGGATTGATGACCCGTGTCGAGGCATGCAGCACCTGGATCGAGGTCTTCTGGAAGGCGAGATCGACCAGCGCGTGGGCGGCTTCCGTCGCATAGCCCCTCTTCCAGCAGGGCTCGCCGATCCAGTAGCCGAGCTCCAGCCCGCGATCGGTGGTGTTCAAGCCCGCGCAGCCGACGAAGGTGTCGGTGCCGGCCAGCGTCAGGGCATAGACGATGCCTGCGCGACGCGACTTGGTCATGGCGAGGAAGGCGCGTGCCTCGGTCTCGCCATAGGGGTGCGGCATGCGCGCCAGCATTTCGGCGACATGGCGGTTGTCGGCAAGTTCCACCAGTTGCGCGACATCGCTTTCGCAGGGCGCCCGCATCACCAGCCGCTCGGTGACCAGCACCGAACAGTCTATCGCGTAACTTTCGTCGTCGGTGTCTTCCGCTTCGGCAACCATTAGAAGTCCTCCAGGCACAAGAAAAAGGGGAGATGGAAACCCATCTCCCCTGATCCTTTTCCTGGTTTTGCCAGACACCGGTTCCCGAGATGGGCGCCGGTGTTCTAGTGCGGAACCGGCTACTCCGCGGCTTTGGTAATCGGATTGACCGATACGTAGGTTCGGCCGTTGGCTTTCTTGTTGAACATCACGGCGCCGGATTCGAGCGCAAAAAGCGTATGATCCGTGCCCATGCCGACATTGACGCCGGGGTGCCAGGTCGTGCCGCGTTGACGAATGATGATGTTGCCCGGGATGACGGCTTCGCCGCCGAACTTCTTCACGCCCAGACGCTTGGAATGCGAGTCGCGACCGTTGCGCGACGAGCCGCCAGCTTTCTTGTGTGCCATCTAACTAACTCCGTTGCGCCGCAAGGCGCCTAAAAGGCCTTATGAACGCGTTCGCGTTCCGTTTCAAGTCCGATCCGGCGACCCAGTCGCCGGAAAAATCACTTCTTCGCCAATTCCTTGGCCTGTTCGCGCCAGTCCTTGATCTGGTCAGCGCTGAACGGCATGTGCTCGTCGATCTTGGCGACATCCTTTTCGGTCAGCTTGGCGAGCTGCGCGAAGGTGATGATGCCCTGCTCGGCGAGATCCTTGGCGGCGACCGGGCCGATGCCCTTGATCACGGTCAAATCGTCCGGCTCGCCCTTCGGCGCCTTGAACAGCGGCGCGGCGGCGGGCTCGGCGTTTGCGTCGTCCTTCGGAGCAGCTTCCCTCTTGGCCTTGGCTTCCTTCGGCGCGGCCTCGGCCTTTGCCTCGGAGGCCAGTTCGGCCTTGGCTTCCTTCTTCGGCGCCTTCACCGCTGCCGTCTTCGTCGGCTTTGCGCCACCCAGCAGGATCTCGGAGATCCGCACGGTGGTCAAAAGCTGGCGATGGCCGATCTTGCGGCGCGAATTCTGACGGCGGCGCTTCTTGAAAGCGATGACCGTGCGGTTCTTGCCCTGCTCGACGACTTCGGCGGTGACCAGAGCGCCATCGACGAACGGCGCGCCGAACGTGACGTTTTCGCCCTCGCCATGCGCGAGCACGTGGCCGATCTCGACGATATCGCCGACATTGGCTTCGACTTTTTCGATCTTCAGGAGATCGTTGGCGGCGACGCGATACTGCTTGCCGCCCGTTTTGATGACTGCGAACATTTTTTGCCTTTCGCTGTTCGGTCGGCCTTGATGAACCGCCTCTGGCGGTTCGGCCGTCTTTTTGTCAGTCTGCGGGTTCAAAAAACAAGCGGCGCGGAAGAACCCTCCACGCCGATTGCGCGCTGTCCCTAACCGAAGGTTGAGCGCGAGTCAAGGCAAACGGCCCGATTCCCTGGCCCCGACGAACCGGCTGGCATCGGCTGCCGGGGACGGATGATCTCGATCCCGGCCGGACCCGGACGGCAAGCTGAATTTCCCGACGGATTTGGCCTTGTAACCTGCCCGTTCAGCCGTTATCTAGTGCGCCGCGCCGGCAACGGCCGACCATGACCGCGGAGAGGTGGCAGAGTGGTCGAATGCACCGCACTCGAAATGCGGCATGGGTGCAAGCCCATCGGGGGTTCGAATCCCTCCCTCTCCGCCATCCTGCTTCGCTCTTCGAGCTTCGCAAGATTTGGTGCGCCGGTCGCGCGAAGCGGGATGCCCTCCGAAGCTTCAGCGTAGGAGGGCGGCGATCCCCAGACGTTCGATGAAGCGGCCCTTGCCAGCGTGGCGTTCCCGGATCGATTGAAGCCGGAGATGAAATTCCTCTGTCGCACCCTGTTTTTCTGCAAGCACCAGAAGATCCGAAAGAAGAGCCACCGCCTTGTCATAGCCGGCGGGGTTGCGACGCCCGATTTCATCCTCGACATCCCTCCATACGTTTTCTTCCCCTCGGCGGAGAATGCCTTCAAGCCGAACTTGGCGAGCCTTCTCGGCCGCTTCCGCCTGAAGTCGCCGCTGCATCTCCGCCAATTCTGCCTCGCGGTGCTCACGGGCAAGACGGATTTCACGTGCCCTGGCTTGCAATTCGGCCATTGTGCGTGGAACGGCGACCGCGGCCGGGGGCTGCAAGCGCGCCCGGACCATGGCTCGCAGTTCCGCCGACGCATGCGGCTCGCCATCGAAAACTCTCACCAGCAGGCCGGTTTTCTCGGCATCGGTCATCGCGGTGATTGTCCGTTGAACCATATCTGGCGAAGCGCCGTCCCGATCAGCGGCAGCACTTCGCTCCGTCGCTGCCTGGACAAGATCGTAGTCGATGCCGAAGAACCGGGCAAACGCTTCGAGCGCATCTGTCAACGGTCCGATGCCCGACATCGGTTCCGGCTCATTGGGCTCGATCGCCTCCATTTCGGCAGCCATCAGCCAAAGCAGATAGAAAAGCCGGAGGTCGCCTGAGAGCAGGTCCGCCCGAAGCGGTCCCATGGCTGTTAGCCAACGCTCGTCGTCGCCCCAATCCTCGAGCTCCAATTCGTCGCGGGAGATACTCAAAATGACGTTCTCGCCGACCATCCTGAGCGAGACGCCGTCGGTCCCCTCGAAAAAGGCGCAGAGACGCTTCCGGTCGACCAGCCGGGCCGGCAGCTTCATCATCAAGCGGCGTGAGCCCCAGTTCGCCAGGTAAAGATGAAGATCGAAACAGCGCTCCATGAGCTCGTCCGGATCGCCCTTGAAGTCACCCCATTCATAGAAATTGATGAAGCTGGTGGCCGTGATCCGCGCCCGTGTCGACAGATCCCGCAGGGCCGCGCGATCCGCGACGCTGAGCGGTTGATCGATCGCCTGGAACTCGTAGTATTGATATTCGCTCATTGCCGCTCAGACCGGATGCCGGAGGACATCAGTTTCAACGATTCGCGGGGTCTCCGCGAGAGCTACATCAGCGTGGAGTCGACACCAGAGCATGATCCAGGCCAAGGGTGAAGGCGGGAGGCATCGAGGAACTCCGCGAGTTATTCAAAGGCGGCGGGTGGGATCACACGCAATCGCCGCACATGAGTGGATTTGTTTCGGCAGAAGGCTTCCCTGGGAGGTGAGGGAGGCGAGGGTCGGCAACGGATCGATTCCGGCCCTCACCGCCATGCCGGCCGGGATCAGCCGGCTACTGGCGTGTTGAGAAGCTGCTGCTCCCAAAGATACGCGATGCCGCTGCCGCCGAAGTGCTGGATGAGAATCTCGGCCAGCTCCTCGACATGCTCGGTGCGCGCCCAATCGCGTTGACATTCGCCAGCGAGCGCCATCACGGTCATCACGTTCGCGCCGGCCGCGATCATTCGCTGGATGGCGACTTCGTGAGACTCCTTCGAGATCCCGCCCGACGCGTCGGTGATCACGGTCACGTCCCAGCCTTCGCCGGCTGCCTGGATCACAGGCATTGCGACGCAGACCTCGGTCCACAGGCCGGCGATGATCAGCTGCTTGCGGCCGGTCGCCTTGACGACGTTCACCACATTCTCGTCCTGCCAGGTGTTCACCCAGGTGCGATCGATGACTTCCTGGTCCGGAAATACGTCGGTGACCTGCTTGAAGAGCAGTCCACCGCGCGCCGCGATCACGCTGGTGAGAATGGTCGGAACATTGAAGGCTTTTGCCAGCTTCGCCAGCGCGGTCGTGTTGTTCACCACCATGTGCGGATCGTGGCTGTTCAGGTTTGCGAGCTGATAAGGCTGGTGATCGATCAGAACGAGGACCGAGTCTTCGGGGCGAAGAAGCGAATCGAGGCCGTTACGATGGTTCATCAAGACTTCCTTTCTCTGCCGCCATGGACGGCAATAGGTTCACGGGAGACATGCGCCGGCGGGCGACGTTGCCTGGCCGCAATTTGCTGTTCCTCTTGGTGATGCGGTAGTGTCACATTCAGGCAAGCTGTGTCGCGAAATGAGGAACGCTGGATGGACATCGAAGACCTGCAGACATTCGTCGCAGTGGCCGATGCAGGGGGCGTATCGGCCGCCGCACGCCGGCTCGGCGTCTCCAAGTCAATCGTCAGCCGGCGGCTCTTCAGGATCGAAGCCGAGCTTGGCGTCCAGCTCCTTGCACGAACAACCCGCGGCGCGGCACTCACGGAAGCGGGAATCACGTTCAGGGACCATGCGGCCCGAGCCAGCGCCGAGATCGATACCGCCAGGGAAACGATCCTCCCCACAGGCGAGCTGCGCGGTCGTTTGAGGGTCGCAATGCCGCTTACTTTCGGGGCGACTCACTTCGCCCCCGTGCTTGCGGAAATGGCGCGCCTGCATCCAAGACTTCACATCCATACTTCCTACAGCGATCGCTTCGTCGATCTCATCGCGGAGGGTTTCGATTGTGCGATCCGCAGCGCCTATCTTCAGGATTCCAACCTGATCGCGAAACGCGTCGGGCCGATCCATGGAAAGCTTGTCGCAAGCCCGGATTATATCGAGCTACACGGATCACCCGAGACCCCGGATGAACTCATCGCCCATCAGGCCCTGATGCAGGGAACGGAAGGCTGGCAGTTCATGGATGGCGGCAGGATTGTCACGGTTCAGCCGCAGGGCAGGTTCAAGGCCGACAGCGCCACCGCGCTTGCCGTGGCGGCGGCGGCAGGTCTCGGCATCGCCTGGCTTCCCGATTGCATCACATATGACTATGTGGCCTCGGGCGCGCTGGTCCCGATCATGAAGCGCTATCCGGTACCTCCGGGGGCGGCGTATGTCGTCCGCCCGCCGGGTCAGCATCCCACGCGGAAAGTGCGGGTGCTCACCGAAATGCTGACTGAGTATTTCAAACGGAACCCGGATCTTTGGGGTCTCGACAGCTAGGGAAGGCTATGGAGAGGGATAGCGTAGCTATTGTTCTCCGTTCATCGTTCTCGGCCGCCATTGCCACAGCGTCGCCTCGGAGCCACCTCAAAGATGGCCCAGGGCCTGCAGGATGAGAACGCTCGAAAGAACGAGCAGGGCAAGACCATAGAATCGATCGATCCACACGGCGTTGGGGCCGGCCAGGAGCTTGACCGCCCGCGAGCCAAGGGTTGCGTAGAGCATCAGCACCAATACATCCGCCACTGCGATGATGATGGCCAGAACGGCATATTGCATCGCAATCGGCTCATTGGTGTCGACAAAGGGTGGCAGGATGGCGGGGAAAAACAGCCAGGCCTCGGGGTTCGTGACCGCCACCACGAAGCAACGCAGAATGAGGGCCTTGGTCGACTTGGTCTTTTGGAGAATGGCGGGATCGATTGCAGGTCGGGACGCGCCGGAGAGGCGGAGCGTGCGGACCGCGACGAAAAGCAGATAGCCGGCGCCAACCATCCTGAGCGCGGAGAGATAGAGTTCCGAGGCCAGCAGAAGCGCGCCGAAGCCGAGCCCAACCATGCAGATGAGGACGAAGTCGGAAAGCACCACGCCGGCCATGGCAATGAAGGCGTTCCTGACGCCGTAACGTGAGCCGTTGGTGATGGCCAGCACGACATCCGGCCCTGGAACCGCCATGCCGAGCACTGATACGAAGGCGACCGTCACGAGCGGCATGTTCTCCATGCGGCTGTGTAGAGTGCCCGGTACCGGTCTTCCGTAACCGATTTCACACAGTCGCCGCTTGCCTGGCGATCACGCAAAATGGCGTGGCGCTTGTCACTGACGCGGATTTGCTGCCGTCGCTCGATCAATCCCGCACTAAAATCCGACGACAATCCAAGGATTGGTCTCGTATCCGAGGCGCGGTTTTTCCGGCGTTGCTCCATCCGGCAATTTGGCCGTACCAGTCAAACTGCAGTCCAGCTCCGGCACCGGCTTCTTGGCCGAATGCTTGGCAGAGCACAGGGCCGCGGCGTCACTGACCACCATCTTTTTCTCCTTGGCCGCAGCGACACCAGTCGCAGCGATTACAATCGCCACGCAAAATATAGCCACTCGCATCGTACTTCCCCATGGTTGCGCATCCTCAAGATGCTGGGGCATGACGTTACGTCACTTTTATATTAGCGCAAGTGAATATTGTGGCTGCCAGCGATAACCATCGACACCGCCGCTTGCCCTCTCGACCGCCGTCCTGCTTTTGTTGGTCCTGGCTCTGCCAGCGAGCAGTCCGTGATCACGCCACAACGCTCGCCCTTTGAATCCGTCATGTCTGCAGGCGCGGCGGATCTGATTGTCCGCTTGGCCGGCGCCAAAACCCCATGGCTCCCACCCCTTGGCACCGGCCGCCTTTCTCCAGTCCGCCGGCTGTCTGCGACGCATTGCCGGCCACCGCCCCATTAACGACCTTCATGGATTAGGGCCTAAAGGCCAAGCTGGGGGTTTAGCTTGCATGGAAAATCGCCAGCACAGATTCTACTGTCACATTGAATGCGACGGTTCGTGGAGGGTTGGGATTGCGCCGCCGATCGGGCGGCACGGTTAGGCGGTGGCGACCTTCTCGGATGCACTGCCCAAAGGGCCGAAGCTGCCGAACACGTCCTAACGAGAATTTACGAGGGCGGACTTGATGCAGTCGCTATCCGCATCGCCGGGGTTGTCAGACCTTCCAGTTCGGCGTGATCGATTTGCTAGACTCACGGCGATGGCGGCCTGTCGGTATAGATGTAATGCCGGCACGGTAAGGTCCTCAGGCCGACCCATCGGACTGGTGCGCCGCGATTGCCGCGAGAAAAGCCTGGCCGAACTCCTTGAGCTTCGCCGCCCCCACGCCATTCACTTCGGCGAAGGCGTCGAGATCGCGCGGGCAGCGTTCGGCCATGTCGATCAGCGTGCGATCGGAAAACACCACATAGGCCGGCACCTGGCGTTCCTTCGCCAACCGCAGCCGCACGGATTTGAGCGTGGCAAGCAATGAAGCATCGACGCCTTCGGCTCCCGAACCCTCGGCCGCTCGCATCTTGCGCAAGGCTCGGACGCGCACCTCGACGCGGTAGTGGAACGCCACCTCGCCCCGGCCGAGCGCATGACCCTTCTCGGCGATGGCGAGGCCGCCATGGCCGCTCGGGTCCGGTTCCAGGAAACCGCCAGCGACAAGCTGGCGGATCAGCGACATCCAGAAATCCTTCTTGTGCGCCACACCGCTGCCGAAACTGGCAAGCCTCTCATGACCCCTGGCCAGCACCTTCTCGGTTTCATGTCCGGTCAGGATGTCGATGACATGGGCGGCGCCGAAGCGTTCGCCGCTCTGCGCGACCGCGGCCAGGATGATGCGCGCCTCGGCGGCGCCATCGGCGCGCGGCACCTGGTCGAGGCAATTGTCGCAATTGCCGCAAGGCTGGGCTTCCTCGCCGAAATAGCCGAGCAGCACCTGGCGGCGGCATTGCGCCGTCTCGCAATAGCCGATCAGCGTGTCGAGCCGGCGATGCGAGCGCCTCTTGTGCTCGGGCGACGCATCCTCGTCGTCGATGAACAGCCGGCGCATGCGGATGTCGCCAAGGCCGAACAGCATATGCGCCTCGGCCTCCCGCCCGTCGCGGCCGGCGCGGCCGATCTCCTGATAATAGGCTTCGAGGCTGCCCGGCATATCGGTGTGGAAGACATAGGCGACATCGGGCTTGTCGATGCCCATGCCGAAGGCGATGGTCGCCACCATGACGACACCCGAGAGCGTCATGAAGGCGTTTTGGTTCGCTTCGCGCGCATCCTTGCTCATGCCGGCATGATAGGCGAGCGCGGTGACGCCGTTCTTCTCCAGGAAAGCCGCCATTTCCTCCGTCTTCTTGCGCGACAGGCAATAGACGATGCCGCTGCGGCCGGGATGCCGCTCGATGAAGTTGAGCAGCTGGCGCTTGCTGTCCTGCTTGGCCGCGATGGCGAGCTTGATGTTGGGCCGGTCGAAACCCAGTACCAGCGTTTCGACACGCTCGGCGAACAGCCGGACGGCGATGTCGGTGCGCGTGCTCTCATCCGCGGTCGCCGTCACGGCGATGATCGGCACTTTCGCAAAAATGCCGCGCAGCCGCGACAAATCCTCATATTCGCGCCGGAACGCCGGGCCCCATTGCGAAATGCAATGCGCCTCGTCGATCGCGATCAGGCTGACATCGAGCCGCGAGAGCGCCTCGAGCATGCGCTCGGTCATCAGCCGCTCCGGCGCCAGGTAGAGCAGCCGCGTCTGGCCCGAAGCCACGCGGCGCCAGGCCGCGACATTGGCATCGCGGTCGAGCGAGGAATTGATCGTGTCGGCGGCGACGCCTGCCAGCCGCAAGGCGGCGACCTGATCCTGCATCAGCGCCACCAACGGCGAAACGACGATGGTGAGCCCGCCCAGGACCAGCGCCGGCACCTGGTAGCAAAGCGACTTGCCCGCCCCCGTCGGCATCACGGCCAGCACATGGCGCCCGCCGAGCAGCGCGTCCATGACATCGGCCTGGCCGGGCCGGAAATCGTCGAAGCCGAACACGTCCTTCAGGACACGCCGCTTGGGATCCTCGGCCCGCATGCTCGCAGCCTGTGCCGGCATCAGGCGGACACCGGATCGGAAGCGATTTTTCGGAGATTGGAGAGGATGGGGAAACCGGTCAAAATGCTCTCCTTTCGATGCCCTGGAGTAGCGCAGCCGTCAGGCAACCACAACGCCTCTTCGCAGGAACACGCGAGACCGCATGGCTGAGAAGCCGACCTAGCCTTGTTCACAAGTGACGGAGACAGTCCGTGGAGAGCCGCCATAAGCCGTCATGACGTGCAAGGTTCGCGTTGCCCGGGAAAGCGATGCCGCCGACATCAGCGCGGTGATCTTGCGCCCTTTGCGGGAGAGCAATGCCAGGGATTCGCCTGAGATCATCGCGCGAGTGCAGCCGAGCTTCAGTCCGTCCGCCGTGCTGGAATTGATGGGCAAGCGTGACGTCTTTGTCGCCACGATCGCCGGCCGCATCGTCGGAACCGCCAGCCTCGACGGAGAGGTGATCAGAACTGTGTTCGTCGCTCCCGATGTCCAGGGACAAGGCGTTGGCAGGCGACTGATGGCCGAGAGCGAACTGGCCGCGCGAAAAGGCGGGATGAAGCTGCTGACTGTCTCGTCATCCCTTACAGCCGAAGCCTTACGTCAGGCTAGGCTTCAGGGCCGTGCGCGACAGCTACCACGGCGAAGAGCGCACCATCATCATGCAACGCGCGCTCACATAGGCCCGCAATGGCGATTGCCTTGCGACGATAGTTGCAGGCCGCCCGCAGCCGCTGGCATCATTCCCGGCTGCCGCCTTGCTCCAGTTCTTCATAGAAGCGCCGAGCCGCCTTTTCCTTCTTCAGCCGATAAGCCTCGGATCGGCGATCGAACTCGGCATTGAGGGCTTTCGAGAACTGCAGCATGCAGAAGCAATAAGCGGTGAGTGCCGCCAGCAGCAGAATAAGCAGCCCGAACGCCATTTGGCCATATGCGACGACAGCTATTCCAAGCACTCCCTCGAGCAGGGTCGCGAGGCCAGCCATCGCTGCAAGGAAAATTTTCGCGGGTCGCGATCCCTTCAGGAAGTAGTACGCGCCGATGACATAGGCGACACTCGAGATGGCGCTGACGATATTCGGTGACTGGCCAAACATCAGCAGAGCGATTGAGGATATAGTCCCGATCGCACCCGTCACAAAGAAAATGACGGCCACCGCCAGCATGTGATGTTTTGCGTTCATATCCGCCCCCCTGGTCTGTCCGCAATCTTTGTCCGTTGCGCGCCCATGCAGCATATCGACTGAGGCGTCGTCCAAACGACTCATCTGCAGCTCATGGTAACCCCGCTTGTTCTCGCATAGGATGCATTAGATTGTCTCTGCACGCAAGAGCTTCAGGGTTGTCCCCGGCAACGATCGGTCACGAACACCTTCCCCTGCGACACCTGCACCCCGCTGGATTCCTTCACGCGCTAGGATGTAAGCTTGGTCAGGCGAGCCAGGGAGGGCACGATGCTGCAGGTGAGACAGGACATCCTCGGCGAGCGGTTCCAGCTGCAGCGTGCCGCCTTCGAGAAGCAGCCCTTTCCCGACATCGACGTCCGCAAGGACCGCCTGAAACGCCTGCTGGCGCTGACCGAGCGGCATGAAGCCGACATCTGCGCGGCGATCGACATCGATTTTGGCGGCCGCTCGACGCACGAGACGCGCCTTGCCGAACTGTTTGTCGTGCGTGCCGGTATCCGCCACGCCCTGTCCCACCTGAAAGGCTGGATGCGGGAGCGCCGTGTCGCCACCACCTTGCCGTTCCTGCCGGGCAAGAACCGCCTCGTCGCGCAGCCGCTCGGTGTCGTCGGCATCGTCTCGCCCTGGAATTATCCTTTTCAACTTGCCGTCGCGCCAGTGACGGCAGCCCTTGCCGCCGGCAACCGCGTGCTCGTCAAGCCGTCCGAACTGACGCCTGCTTTCTCGGAGCTGCTCGCCAAACTCGCCGGCGAGCATTTCGCCCCGGATGAGCTCAGCGTCATCACTGGCGATGCCGAGATGGGGAGGGCATTCGTGTCGATGCCGTTCGATCATCTGCTGTTCACCGGCTCGACCGCGGTCGGCCGCCAAGTGGCGATCGCGGCCGCCGCCAACCTGACACCGGTCACGCTCGAACTCGGCGGCAAGTCGCCGGCCATCTTCGATCCGTCCTGCGACTTCGACGCGGCGGCGTCCAGCATCGCCTACGGCAAGCTGTTGAATGCCGGACAGACCTGCATCGCGCCGGACTATCTGCTGGTGCCCAGGGGACAGGCAGGCACGGTCGCCGCCAAGCTCGCAACGGCGATCGCGCGGCTCTACCCCTCCCTGCGCGACAATCCCGACTACACCGCCATCATCAGCGACCGGCATTACCAGCGCCTGCGCGACATGATCGCCGAGGCCCGCGAAGCCGGCGCCGATGTCACGGAAATCAACCCGGCCGGCGAAGATCTCGGCACCACCAGCCGCAAGCTCCTGCCGACACTGGTCTGCAATGCCAGCCCGGACCTGCGGCTGATGCGCGAGGAGATTTTCGGGCCGGTGCTGCCGATCGTCGAATACGCCACCATCGACGAGGCGATCGACCATGTGAACCGGGCCGACCGCCCGTTGGCGCTCTACTGGTTCGGGCGCGACAGCGGCAACCGCCAGCGCATCCTGCACGAAACCGTCGCCGGCGGTGTCACCATCAACGACTGCATGCTGCATCTGGTGCAGGAGAACCAGCCCTTCGGCGGTGTCGGCGCCAGCGGCATGGGTGCTTATCACGGGCAATGGGGTTTCCGCACCTTCAGCAAGGAGAAACCGGTCTTCCTGCAGTCACGCCTGAGCGCGGGCGCCCTGCTGCGCCCGCCCTACGGCAAGACGTTCGAACGGCTTTTCGGCCTGCTTCAGCGGATCACCTGATCAAACGCCGTGATCTCCGCGCATTAAGTTTATATTCACCATCATTCGGCAGGTTTCCAATCCTGCGGTGAATGTTTTGAGTACCGCGGCGCCACGAGCGCCCAGGCAACAAACCCGCGCTCCTTGGGGCGCGGGTTTTCATTTTTGAAAAACCGTCGCCAAGCCGGCCCGCTTCCGCCGCTGGCGGCTCGAGGATTTCTGTCCTGCCATCGATGATCGCCTCGAAGCGGCCTAAGGCGAAGCGGATTCTAAGGCAAGGCCCGCACGGCGGCCGGTCCGTTCTCGCCATTTTCCTGGTGTGATGCCGGTGACGCGTTTGAAGGCGCGACTGAATGCAGCCTCGGATTGATACCCCACGCCGGCGGCGATACTTGCGAGACTTTCATGGCCGAAACGCAGGCGCTCGCCAGCCAGTTGAATCCTCCAACCCGTCAGGTATTCGATCGGCGGGCGGCCGAGCAGCGCGTTGAACCGCTCCGCAACGATCGTGCGCGATGAGCCAACCTTGCCGGCAATCTGACCGACGGTCCAATGGCGCGCTGGATCGGCGTGGAGAAGCTGCAACGTCCTCCCGACAATCGGATCGTTCAGCGCGGCGAACCAACCCTTTGAGCCGGGTGGAAGCCGGGCAACATGGCGCCTCAGCAGTTCGACGAACAGAAGCTCCATGAGCCTTCCAAGCATCGCCTGTGAACCCGGCGCCGCCGCCTCGACATGCAAATCGATTTCCCGCACCGTCGAAGCGATCAGGGTGCCTACCTTGTTCTCCGACACCTTCTCTACGATGAGCGCCGGAAGTGTGCGGAACACCGGCGCGAACAGGAATTCCGAAGACTCGAGGAAGCCGCAGATCATGCGCAATTCGTCACCGCCGCCGCCGTAGTTGACGGTCCACATTCCCTCGATCCGACTGGGCTGCACAATTTCTCCGGCCGCAGCCATCACCAGCGGCTCACCCTTCCAAAACCTGTGATGGCCAGCGAATGGCAGGAACAGCAGATCGCCAGCAGTGACTTCTCGCCGCTCGCCATTTGCGGCCTCGAAAGTGCAGTTGCCCGCTACGATGAAATGGAAAATGCTTATGTGGCGCAGGCAGGCCATGGGGCTGACCGGGTCATAGTATTTCGGGGCCACGACGCCGAACGGCGCGCTGAAGCAGGCGTTCAGAAAGACGGAGCCGGTCAGCCTTACGGCTTTCAGCATTTCCGACAGCAAATCCGGCCCATGGTCCGGCGTCCCTGTATGTAAATCCGATGTTGCAGTCATTGCTGAACCTGAAGTCTGGCGGCTACACCTCCAGAACGCTGCAGCTCGACAGATTAATCCCGCATCACCCGATGCGCGATCTTATCAACCTCCAGCTTGGCAAAAAGACTTTTCTGCAAACCAATGGAGACACCAGGATGTTGAAATTAGCCTGCACACTTGCACTTCTGCTGGCTGGAACAGCGCCCCTGCTTGCTGATGATATGCCAATGAATGCCGACGGCATCAAATGGGGTCCTGCTCCTGCCGTCCTTCCAGCTGGCGCACAGTTCGCGGTTGTTGCCGGCGATCCGTCAAAGGACGGCATCTATGTGCTGCGGCTGAAGATGCCCGCAGGCTACAAAATTCCCGCGCACAACCACCCTACCTCGGAATACGTGACGGTGATTTCCGGCAACTTTCATATCGGAATGGGTGACAAGCTCGATGAGGCGAAGGGCATCGAACTGACGGCTGGCGGTTTCGGCGTTGCCCCGGCTGGAATGAACCACTTCGCTTGGACGACGAGCGATACGATTATCCAGGTTCATGGCGAGGGGCCCTTCGCAATCACCTACGTCAACCCGGCGGAAGATCCGAGTAAGAAGTGATGATTCACTGGCCACCTCCATCGATGGCGGGCCCGCGCCTCTCCGTAGGGGTGCGGGCTTTTCCTTTGCGAGATGGGCTGGAGCAAAGCGGCGCGGGCGCCTTTGGCACGTATTGATTCCGCTCGATCAGGCGAGGAAATCGGCCCTGTGCGGCGTGAAGCTGTCGACCAGCCGCCCTGCTTCCAGTGCCTTGACGCCGTGCACCAGACCGGATGGCACGATGAAACTGCCGCCAGTCTCGACGATCTCGGTACGGCCATCGATCGTCACCTCGAAACGACCCTCGGCGACATAGCTTGCCTGGACATGGGGGTGCGAATGCAGGGTGCCGATGCCGCCTTTGTCGAAGCCGAACTCAACCAGCATCAGCTCGTCGGTATGGAGCAGAACGCGCCGCCTGTTGCCGTCCGGCGTCGGCGTCCACGCAGCTTCGCCGGCATAGGCGAAAATCTTCGGCTTGGTCATCGTTGTCTCCTTGGCTATCGCGCCAGCCAACCGCCATCCACCGGCACCACGGCGCCGTGCATGTAGTTCGATGCCGGTGCCAGCAGGAAGACGGCGGCGTCGCCGATGTCTCCCGGTTCGCCCCAGCGGCCGGCCGGGATGCGCCTCAGTATGGCCGCGCTGCGGTCGGCGTCGGCGCGCAGCGCTTGCGTGTTGTTGGTCTCGATATAGCCCGGCGCGATGGCGTTGACGTTGATGCCCTTCGATGCCCATTCGCAGGCAAGCAGCCGGGTGATGCCGAGCACGCCATGCTTCGAGGCCGTGTAGGACGCGACGCGGATGCCGCCCTGGAAACTCAGCACCGAGGCGATGTTGACGATCCTGCCCCGGCGCCCGTTGGCAAGGACACGCCGGGCAAAGGACTGGCAAAGCAGGAAGGCGGTCTTCAAATTGACGTCCATGACGTCGTCCCAATCGCTTTCGCTCAGATCGATGGCGTCGGCGCGCCGGATGATGCCGGCATTGTTGACCAGTCCGTCGAGCGGCCCGTTTTCTTCCCACACCCGATCCAGCATCGGGCCGGCATCCGCCGTGTCGGCGAGATCCGCCTTCACCGCCTCGAATTGTCCGCCCAGGGCGGCGATCCTGCCTGCCGTATCGTCCATCGACGAGCGGCCGACGCCGACCACCGCGCCGCCGGCACGGGCAATCGAGATGGCGATGCCCTGGCCGATCCCGGTGTTGGCGCCGGTGACCAGGATACGCTTGCCGGCCAAGCTGAAAGCGGAAAGATCGCTCACCGCAAATCGTCCATCGCCACCGGGTCGACGTCGGTATAGTCGACATTGTCGCCGGCCATCGCCCAGATGAAGGCGTAGTTGGAGGTTCCGGCGCCCGAGTGGATCGACCAGCCTGGCGACAGCACCGCCTCCTCGTTGCGCATCACGATGTGGCGCGTTTCGTCCGGCTCGCCCATGAAGTGGAAGACCCGCGCCGTCTCCGGCAGATCAAAATAGAGATACGCCTCCATGCGCCGGTCATGCACATGGCACGGCATGGTGTTCCAGATCGAGCCCGGCGCAAGCTGCGTCATGCCGACGACGAGCTGGCAGGTCTTTGTTCCCTCGGCATGGATGAACTGGAAGATCGAGCGCTCGTTGCAGGCCTCCTTGCTGCCGAGATCGAGGCGCTTGGCGTCATCTAGGCGGATCAGCCGGCTGGGATGGGCCTGGTGCGCCGGCGCGCTGAGCAGATAGAATTTCGCCGGCGCATCCTTGTCGGCGGAGGCGAACGACACATCGCTACTGCCCATGCCGAGATAAAGCATGTCGCGCGTTTGCAATTCGAAGGATTGGCCGCCTGCTTTCACGCTGCCGGCGCCGCCGATGTTGACGACGATCAGCTCGCGGCGGTCGAGAAAGTTTTTCGTCCCAGTCGGCTTGATCGCGTCCAACGGCAGCGGCGCTCCGGCCGGCACGGCGCCGCCGACGATCATGCGGTCGTAATGGGTGTAGGTCAGGCTGACCCGGCCAGGCCGGAACAGGTTTTCGATATGGAAATTGTGGCGCAGCTCATCGGTTCCCATCGCCGCGGCGGCGGCCGGATCGATGGCAAAGCGCGAGGTGAAATCGGTATGGCTCTGGCTCATGACTGTCCTGACTTGCAATGGGTTATTCGCCGGCGGCCCTGACCGTATCGGCATAAAAAGCCTGCCTGGCGTGCAGGCGCTCGCGGTAGCGCTGCTGGCTGGCGGTGAGGTGCTTGCGCATCGCCTCGCGCGCGGCTTCGGCGTCGCCTGAGGTGATTGCGTTCAGGATAACCAGATGCTCGCGCTGCAGCCCGCGCTGGTAAGAGTCGGACTGCGCCAGTTCGGTCGACCAGGGCGAGGTCACGTCGCACGGAATGGCGCGCCGGCCGAGCACGTCGAGCATCTCGACATAGAACGGATTGTTGGTGGCGCTGGCGATGGCGCGGTGGAAGGCAAGGTCGGCCGGCCCGGTCGGCTCGCTGGCGAGCAGCAGCCGCTCGAACTCGAAGAAGGCCTCCTGGATCGCCGCTTCCTGTGCGGCGTTGCGGCGGATGGCGGCGAGCCCAGCCGATTCGATCTCGATCGCCAGGCGCACTTCGAGCACGTTGAGGGCGATCGAATCCTTGGCTCCCATGTCGGCGGCCAGCGCCCCGAACATCGTCGAGATGTGCTCGGTGACGAAGACGCCGGCGCCCTGGCGCGGCTCGACGAGGCCGTCGGCGGCAAGCTTGGCCAGGGCCTCGCGGATGACCGTGCGGCTGACGCCGAAAGTCTCGGTCAGCTGCCCTTCGGTCGGCAATTTGTGGCCGGGCAGGATTTCCCCCGCCTGCAACTGCCTGCGGATCGCCGCGATGACGGTCTCCGACAGTTTTGGTTTTCTTTCGACCCTGAGGTCGGCGACGGTATCGGACACGTGACCTCCTAATGGAACGGACCCGGTGGTGGAAAAGGCCCTTAGTGGAAAAGGCCCCCCTAGTGGAAAAGGCCCCCCCTAGTGGAAAAGACTGGGCAGCCACAATGAGATTTCCGGAATGTAGGTGACCAGCATCAACACGGCGAAGGCTGCCCCGTAGAAGGGCCAGATCGAGCGCATCGCCGTCCAGATCGGGATACGCCCGATGGCGCAACTGACGAACAGCACCGCGCCGACCGGTGGCGTGCACAGGCCAATGCCGAGATTGAGGATCAGGATGACGCCGAAATGCACGGGGTCGACGCCATAGGCCATGACAACCGGCAGGAAGATCGGCGTGGTGATGATGATCAGCGGCGACATGTCCATGAACGTGCCGAGGATCAGGAGTACCACATTGATCAACAGCAGGATGACCAGCTTGTTATCGGACACCGACTGAAGGAAGGCGACCAGCGCCGCCGGCACCCTGAGATAGGCGAGCAGCCAGCCGAAGGCCGCGGCGCAGCCGATGATCATCAGCACCATCGCCGTGGTGCGCACTGCGGCGCTGGTTGCGGCGACGAAGTCGTTCCAGCTCATCGAGCGGTAGATGATGAGCGTCACCAGGAAGGCGTAGACGATGGCGATGCAGGAACTTTCCGTGGCGGTGAAGATGCCGGAGCGCACGCCGCCGAAGATGATGCCGATCAGGACGAGGCCGGGAATGGCGGCGACGAGCAATTGCAGGGCTCGGCCGAAGCCGGCGAACGGCTCGGTCGGGTAGCCGCGGCGGCTCGCGACCCAATAGGCGGTGACCATCAGCGACAGTGCCAGCAGCAGGCCAGGTATGACGCCTGCGGTGAACAGGTCGGCGATCGAGATCCGGCCCCCAGCCGAAATCGAATAGATGATCATGTTGTGCGAGGGCGGAATCAGCAGCGCGATGATGGCGCCGACCGAGGTGATGTTGACGGCATAGTCGATGCCGTAGCCGCGCGCCTTCATCTGCGGGATCATCAGCCCGCCGACCGCCGATGCATCGGCCACCGCCGAGCCGGAAATGCCGCCGAACATGGTCGACGCCGCGATGTTGACCTGGCCCAGGCCGCCACGCAAATGACCGACGAGCGAGCCGGCCAACGCCACGAGCCTGGCGGCGATGCCGCCACGCACCATCAGGTCGCCGGCGAAGATGAAGAACGGGATCGCCATCAGCGAAAACACGCTGACACCGGAATTGAGGCGCTGGAACACCACCAGCGGCGGCAGGCCCAGCACCAGCACGGTGGCGAAACTGGCGACACCGAGGCAGAACGCGATCGGCGTGCCGATGACGAGCAGAAAGACGAAAGTGCCGAACAGGACCGTCAGGGCCATCTAGAGATCCTCCTCGCCTGTGGCGTATTGGTCGGCATCGACGGGCAGGCCGGCAAAGCGCCCGGCCAGCCGCTCCAGGGAGAACAGGCAGACAAGTGCGCCGCCCAGGACGACCGGCAGGAAGCTGACGCCACCCGGGAGATCGAGCGACGGCATGACCGTGTTCCAGGTCAGCCTGGCGAGCTGGACACCATAGACGATCATGCCGAAGCCGAATGCGAGCACGACGACGTCCGAAATGCTGCGCAGCACCGCCTTGGCCGAAGGTGGCAGGAAATAGAGCAGCACGTCGAAGCCTAGATGCGTGCGCTCGCGAACGCCGACAGCGGCGCCGAGGAAGATGAACCAGCCCATCAACAGCACCGCTGAGGATTCGGTCCAGCTTGGCGAACTGTTCAGGACATAGCGCGAGAAGACCTGCCAGAAGATGATCACCGTCATCAGGGTCAGTCCGGCGCCGCTGACCCAGAGTGCGAGCCTCGACAGCTGTGCCAACAGCCGTTCGGTGCCCAGCCAGAACGCCTTCAAGCCACCCTCCCTCGACGGCGGCGCGGAAGTCCGCGCCGCGCCCGGTCCGCCGGCTTCCATTATTTCGTCGCCTGGATGCGGGCGGCGAGGTCCTTCAGCGCCGGCGTTGACAGATACTTGTCATAGACCGGCTTCATCGCGTCGATCAGCGGCTGCTTGTCGATCTCGCTGACCTTGACGCCGGCGGCTTCGACGATGTCACGCGACTTCTTTTCCTGCGCGTCCCACAGTTCGCGCATCTTGACGACGCTGTCCTTGGCTGCCTGGCGCACGATCGCCTGGTCCTCCGGCGATAGCTTGTCCCAACTTGCCTTGGCCATGACGAGCACTTCCGGGACGATCTGGTGCTGGTCCATCGTATAGTGCTTGGCGACCTCGTAGTGCTTGGCGGATTCGAAGCTCGGCCAGTTGTTCTCGGCGCCGTCGATGACGCCTGTCTGCAAGGCCGAATAGACCTCGCCATAAGCCATCGGCGTGGCGTTGGCGCCCAGCGCATTGACCATGTCGACGAACACGTCCGACTGGATGACGCGGAACTTCATGCCCTTCATGTCGGCCATCGAGGCGATGTCCTTCTTGGTGTTGTAGAAGGACCGCGCGCCGGAATCGTAGAAGGCCAGGCCGACGAGGTCATGCGCCTCGAACGCCTTGAGGATCTCGTCGCCGATCGGCCCGTCCATGACATGGCGCATGTGGTCGACCGAGCGGAAGATGTAAGGCAGCGACGGCACCGCCGTCTCCGGCACGATGCCGTTGAACGGTCCCATCGAGACGCGGTTGAGGTCGATGACGCCGGTCTGCGTCTGCTCGATCGTGTCCTTCTCCTCGCCGAGCTGCGCCGAATGATACACCTCGACCGAATAGCGGCCGTCGGTGCGCTGCTTGATCAGCTCGCCCATGTATTTCACCGCCTCGACGGTCGGATAGCCGTCGGGGTGCGTGTCGGCCGAGCGCAGCACGGTTTCGGCGTTGGCGATGCCTATCAGCAGCGAGCCGAAGGCGAATGTGACCGCTGTTAATTTCGAAAAATGCAACATGACTTCCTCCCTTTAAAATCAAGGCGCCCGGCTCAGAGCCGGTACGCCTTCTTGGCAAGCGTGTAGGTAAGCTCCTTGGCCAGCTCATGCGCCTCGTCCTCGCGCAGCCGGTGCTCGGCGACGAGGCGCGCCAGGAACGCGCAGTCGACCCGACGCGCCAAATCGTGGCGGGCGGGTATAGATGGAAAGGCACGGGTGTCGTCGTTGAAACCGACGGTGTTGTAGAAGCCGGCCGTCTCCGTCGTCATCTCGCGGAAGCGGCGCATGCCTTCCGGGCTGTCGTGGAACCACCAGGCCGGCCCGAGCTTCAGCGCCGGGTAGACGCCGGCAAGCGGCGCCAGTTCGCGCGCGTAGCTGGTCTCGTCGAGCGTGAAGAGGATGATTGTCAGGTCGCGCTCCAGTCCGACGCAGTCGAGCAGCGGCTTCAGCGCCGTCACGTAGTCGGTCCGGGTCGGGATATCGAAGCCCTTGTCGCGGCCGAATTTCCGGAAAACATCGGGCGAGTGATTGCGCCAGGAGCCGGGATGGATCTGCATCACCAGCCCGTCGTCCCGGCTCATCTTGGCCATCTCGGTCAGCATCTGGGCACGGAACAGTTTTCGCTCGCGCTCGTCGTCGGAGCCGCGGCGGATGCGGCTGAACAGCTCCTGCGCCGCCGCGTCGGAAAGATTTGCGGTGTCGGCCGTCGGATGGCCATGATCGGACGAGGTCGCGCCAAAGCTTTTGAAGAAGGCGCGCCGCTGGCGATGGGCGTCGAGATAGCCGGCCCATGTTCCGGTGTCGCAACCGGTGATCTCGCCGAGCCGGTCGAGATTGGCCGAGAACCCCTCGAAATCGGGATCGACGACCGCATCCGGCCGGTAGGCGGTGACGACACGGCCCTCCCAGCCGCTGTCGCGGATCATCTGGTGCCATTTGAGATCGTCGAGCGCGCCTTCGGTCGTCGCGATGACCTCGATGTTGAAGCGCTCGAACAAAGCGCGCGGGCGGAAATTCTCCCACTGCAGCACGGTCGCGATGGTGTCGTAATGGCGGTCGGCCGTCTCCGCGCTCAATGGCTCTTCGATGCCGAACAGATGCGCCAGCACATGGTCGAACCACAGCCGGGTCGGCGTTCCGCGAAACAGATGATAGTGCTCGGCAAAGCGCCGCCAGATCGTCCTGCCGTCGGTCTCCACCGGCCCGCCGTCGAGGGTCGGCACGCCGAGGTCCTCCAGCCGCACGCCCTGGCTGAACAGCATGCGGAAGATGTAGTGGTCGGGCACGATGAGCAGTTGCGCCGGATCGGGGAACGGCTCGTTCAGCGCATACCAGCGCGGATCGGTGTGGCCGTGCGGGCTGACCAGCGGCAGGTCCTTGATCCCGGCATAGAGATCGCGGGCGATCGAGCGCGGATGCGCCTCGGCGGGAAACAGCAAATCCGCATTGGTCAGTGCCACGATGATCCTCCCAAGGCTGCTATCGGTACGGTTGGCAAGAAATAATGTCAACATACAAAAATTGGATTGTTGTATGATGACTTTTGAAGCCATTGTGTGGCAAGAGATCGGGTGTTACGCCGCTCGCCGACCCCATGCCGAGGCCATCCATGCCATCCGACCAGACCAGCCGCGCCACGACGAACAAACGCCTCTCCGCCACAACGGTACAAGCGCTGCCGGCCTCGGTCGCGCCCCCCTCTTATGATCGCAGCCGCGTCACCCCGGGCATCGTGCATCTCGGTGTCGGCGCCTTCCATCGCGCCCATCAGGCAGTCTATGTCGACGACTGCCTGACGGCGGGCGAGACGGANTCTCGGTGTCGGCGCCTTCCATCGCGCCCATCAGGCAGTCTATGTCGACGACTGCCTGACGGCGGGCGAGACGGACTGGAGTATCATCGGCGTTTCCTTGCGCAGCCCCGACACGCGCGATGCGTTGGCGCCGCAGGACGGGCTCTACACGCTGGCGATCCGCAGCAGCGGCGAGGAGGAGCTCCGCGTCATCGGCTCGATCGGCTCGATGCTGGTGGCGCCGGAAGACCCCGGTGCGGTGCTGGCCGCGCTGTCCGATCCGCGCACCCGCATCGTGACGCTGACCATCACTGAAAAGGCGTATCTGAGGGCAGCGGGCGGCGGACTGGACGCCGCCCATCCCGACATCGTCCACGATCTGGCAAATCCGCAAAGACCAAGGACGGCGCATGGTTTTCTGACCGAGGCGCTCACCCGGCGGCGTGCCGCCGGCACACCGCCCTTCACCGTGCTGTGCTGCGACAACCTGCCGGCCAACGGCGCAACGCTGCATCGCCTGCTGGTCGAATTCGCGGAATTGCGCGATGCCAGCCTGGGCGCGAGCAACGACACCAGACTCGCCGGCCATATCGCCGACGAGGTCGCGTTTCCCTCCAGCATGGTCGACCGCATCGTACCGGCGACCACCGACGCCGACCGGGCGCGGATCGCCGTCGAGCTCGGCGTCGAGGACGCCTGGCCGGTCATGACCGAGCCCTTCCGCCAATGGGTCATCGAAGACAATTTTCCGGCGGGACGCCCCGCCTGGGAAAAGTTCGGCGTCACCATGGTCGGGGATGTCGCCCCCTTCGAGGACATGAAGCTCAGGCTGCTCAACGGCGCGCATTCGGGCATCGCCTATCTCGGCCTGCTCAGCGGCCATGCCACCGTCGACCGCGCCTTTGCCGATCCGGCGATCCGGCGATTCGTCGACGCGCTGTGGGCCGAGGCCATCCCGACCCTGCCCGACGATGCCGGGCTCGACACATCAGCCTACACGGCTGAGCTCACCGAGCGTTTTTCCAACACCGCGCTCGCCCACCGCACGGCGCAAATCGCCAATGACGGCAGCCAGAAACTGCCGCAGCGTATTGTTGCTTCGGCCGTGGAGTGCATGGAAGCCGGCACTGAATTTGTGCATCTCACGCTGGTGGTTGCCGCCTGGATCGCCGCCTGCGCGGCGCGGGGTAAGACCTTGCCGGAAGGCCATTTCACCGATCCGCTCGATGCGTCGCTGACAGCCCTTTTGAGCCAGCAACTGCCGGCGAACGAAACCGTGACGGCGGTGTTCGACCTGGCTGGCTTCGCTGGGGATCACGCCGAACGCCAGACGCTGATTGAACTGGTGGCCGTGCATCTCGTCCACCTGCGGCGGGACGGTCCGACCCTGGCCTTCGCTGCCTTGGGAATATAAGAAAAAGCGGGACAAGCCCGCTTTTCAGTCAGTCAGTTTGGTGTGGATTTCAGGCCGGCAGGATGGCGCCTTCCAGCGTGGTGAGCTGGCTGAGGAACTGTTCGGCCTTGCTGCGCGCCTGGTCGTCCTTGGCGTCCGCGGCATCTTCCTTGGCTTCCTGGATGCGGCGCGCGAGATCGGCGCGGTCGACATCCTTGACCGCGACAGCCGATTCCGCCAGCAGCGTGCAGCCGGCCGGAACGATGTCGGCAAAGCCGCCGAACACGACATAGCGCTCTTCGCTGCCCGAAGCGGTCTTCACCGTGACGACACCCGGCTTGATTGTGGTCATGACCGGCGCGTGATGCGCCATCACCGTCATCTCGCCTTCGGCGCCCGGAATGACGACGGATTCGACTTGCTCGGAAACGAGCAGGCGTTCCGGCGAAACCAGTTCGAATTTGAAAGCTTCAGCCATTATCGTATCCGTTCAACCCATTCTGGCGGCACCCACACAAAATGTATGGTTGTCGTTTCACTCAGAGAGCTGGTGATCTCCAACTGACCGAGTTTTTCGTGCCATTCCTCCACAGTCCACTCTCGACCGATGAGAGCGTTTAGCTCTGCGACGTCATCCTCGGGCATATCCGAAAGGAACTCATCGCTGAGCCGAAGTAGCCGGACCCGATCGCCTTGAGCGTATTCGGGTCCGTTATCTGTCATCAGGCCGCTTCAGCCGCGAGGCGCTGTGCCTTCTCGACCGCTTCCTCGATGCCGCCGACCATGTAGAAGGCGGCTTCCGGAAGGTGATCGTAGTCGCCGTTGCAGAGGCCCTTGAAGCCCTTGATGGTGTCGGCGAGGTCGACCAGCTTGCCCGGCGCGCCGGTGAACACTTCGGCGACGAAGAACGGCTGCGACAGGAAGCGCTCGATCTTGCGGGCGCGGGCCACGGTCTGCTTGTCCTCTTCCGACAGCTCGTCCATGCCCAGGATGGCGATGATGTCCTGCAGCGACTTGTAGCGCTGGAGGATCGACTGCACCTGCCGGGCGACACCGTAATGCTCTTCGCCGACAACCATCGGGTCGAGCATGCGCGAGGTCGAATCCAGCGGATCGACCGCCGGGTAGATGCCCTTCTCGGCGATGGCGCGGTTCAGCGTCGTCGTCGCGTCAAGGTGGGCGAACGAGGTCGCCGGCGCCGGATCGGTCAAGTCGTCGGCGGGCACGTAGATCGCCTGCACCGAGGTGATCGAGCCCTTGGTGGTGGTGGTGATGCGCTCCTGCAGCGCGCCCATGTCGGTGGCGAGCGTCGGCTGATAGCCCACCGCCGACGGAATGCGGCCGAGCAGAGCCGACACTTCCGAACCTGCCTGCGTGAAGCGGAAGATGTTGTCGACGAAGAACAGCACGTCCTGGCCTTGATCGCGGAAATATTCGGCGACCGTCAGGCCGGTCAGGCCGACGCGGGCGCGCGCGCCCGGCGGCTCGTTCATCTGGCCATAGACGAGTGCCGCCTTGGAGCCTTCGCCGCCGCCCTTCTTGTTGACGCCGGATTCGATGAACTCGTGATAGAGATCGTTGCCCTCGCGGGTGCGCTCGCCGACGCCGGCGAACACCGAATAGCCGCCATGCGCCTTGGCGATGTTGTTGATCAGTTCCTGGATCAGCACGGTCTTGCCGACGCCGGCGCCGCCGAACAGGCCGATCTTGCCGCCCTTGGCGTAGGGCGCCAGGAGGTCGAGCACCTTGATGCCGGTGATCAGGATCTGGGCTTCCGTCGACTGCTCGACATAGGTCGGAGCCGGCTGGTGGATGGAGCGCATCTCGATCGCGTCGACCGGGCCCGCTTCGTCGACCGGCTCGCCGATGACGTTGATGATGCGGCCGAGCATGCCCGGGCCGACCGGCACGGTGATCGGCGCGCCGGTGTCGCGCACTTCCTGGCCACGCACCAAGCCTTCGGTGGAGTCCATGGCGATGCAGCGCACGGTGTTTTCACCGAGATGCTGGGCAACTTCGAGCACCAGGCGGTTGCCGACATTGGTGGTCTCGAGCGCGTTCAGGATCGCCGGCAAATGTTCGCCGAACTGGACGTCGACGACAGCGCCGATGACCTGGCGGACCTGGCCGACAACGCCGGTTGCCTTGCTCGCCACTGCCGGTGTCTTGGCCGAAGCGGCCTTGGCCGGAGCCGCCTTCGCGGCTGCCGCCGGAGCCTTTGCAGCCTTCGCGGGGACTGCGGCCTTCGCGGCTGCCGTCTTGGGTGTTGCCTTCTGGGGGGTCGCTGCTTTCGCCATCGTCTTTACCCTTTTTCGTCCTTTGTTTCTCACGCGGTCCGGTCGCGGGCCAAATGGCCCCGGACCGCGCCTAGAGCGCCTCGGCGCCCGAAATGATTTCGATCAGTTCCTTGGTGATCTGCGCCTGCCGCTGACGGTTGTAGGTGATCGACAGCTTGTTGATCATGTCGCCGGCGTTGCGCGTCGCATTGTCCATGGCGCTCATCTTGGCACCCATCTCGCCGGCCGCGTTTTCTAGCAGCGCCCGGAAAACCTGCACGGAAATGTTGCGCGGGATGAGGTCGGAAAGGATTTCGCCCGGCTCCGGCTCATATTCATAGACGGCATTGCCACCATCATTTGCCTCGGCCGGAGCCGAAGCGACGCCTGCCGGGATGATCTGCTGCGCGGTCGGAATCTGGCTGATCACCGACTTGAACTGCGAATAGAACAGCGTGCAGATATCGAAGCCGCCCTCGTCGAAGAGGTGGATGACCTTCTTGGCGATCGCGTCGGCATTGACGAAGCCGAGCGTCTTGACCTCGCGCAGATCGATGCGCTCGAGGATCATGGAGGCATAGTCGCGGCGCAGGATATCGAAACCCTTCTTGCCGACGCAGATGATCTTGACCTGCTTGCCGTCGGCCAAAAGCCTGCGGATGTGGTCGCGGGCATGACGGGCGATCTGCGAGTTGAAGCCGCCGCACAGGCCGCGCTCCGCGGTGCAGAGGACGAGCAGGTGCACGTCGTCCTTGCCGGTACCGGTCATCAGCGCCGGAGCATCGCCGCCGCCGCCGATCGCCTGGGTGATGTTGGCCAGCACGGAACCCATGCGCTCCGAATAGGGGCGCGCCGCTTCCGCGGCCTCTTGCGCACGGCGCAGCTTCGCCGCGGCGACCATCTGCATCGCCTTGGTGATCTTCTGCGTCGCCTTGACCGAGGCGATACGGTTACGAAGGTCTTTTAATGAAGGCATGCTTCAAACCTGATCCCGTCTTGTCGCTTCGCTCAGGCGAAGATCTTGGCGAAAGCGTCGATCTCGGCCTTCAGCTTGGCGCGCAGATCGTCCGACAGTGCCTTTTCCTTGCGGATGGCGTCGAGAACGTCCTTGCCCGCCGCACGCATGTGGCTGAGCAGGCCATGCTCGAACTTGCCGACCTGGTTGACCGGCAGCTTGTCGAGATAGCCGTTGACGCCGGCGAAGATCACCGCGACCTGCTCTTCCGTCTTCAGCGGCGAGAACTGCGGCTGCTTCAGGAGTTCGGTCAGGCGCGATCCGCGGTTGAGCAGGCGCTGCGTGGCGGCGTCGAGATCGGAGCCGAACTGCGCGAAGGCCGCCATTTCGCGGTACTGGGCGAGCTCGCCCTTGATCGAGCCGGCAACCTGCTTCATCGCCTTGATCTGTGCCGACGAACCGACGCGCGACACCGACAGGCCGACGTTGACGGCCGGACGGATACCCTGGAAGAACAGGTTGGTTTCAAGGAAGATCTGGCCGTCGGTGATCGAGATCACGTTGGTCGGGATATACGCCGACACGTCGTTGGCCTGCGTTTCGATGACCGGCAGGGCGGTCAGCGAGCCATTGCCCAGATCGTCATTGAGCTTCGCGGCGCGCTCGAGCAGGCGCGAGTGCAGGTAGAAGACGTCGCCCGGATAGGCTTCGCGGCCCGGCGGGCGGCGCAGCAGCAGCGACATCTGGCGGTAGGCGACGGCCTGCTTCGACAGATCGTCGTAGCTGATCAGCGCATGCATGCCGTTGTCGCGGAAATATTCGCCCATGGTGCAGCCGGCGAACGGCGCCAGGAACTGCATCGGTGCCGGATCGGAAGCGGTGGCGGCGACGATGATCGAGTATTCGAGCGCGCCGCGCTCTTCCAGCACCTTGACGAACTGCGCCACAGTCGAGCGCTTCTGGCCGACGGCAACGTAGACGCAGTAGAGCTTTTCCTTCTCGGGGCCGTTGTCGTGCACCGACTTCTGGTTGAGCATGGTGTCGAGGATGATGGCGGTCTTGCCGGTCTGACGGTCGCCGATGACCAGCTCGCGCTGGCCGCGACCAACCGGGATCAGCGCATCGATGGCCTTGAGGCCGGTCGACATCGGCTCATGCACCGACTTGCGCGGAATGATGCCAGGCGCCTTGACGTCGACGCGCTTGCGTTCGACCGCCTTGATCGGACCCTTGCCGTCGATCGGGTTGCCGAGCGCGTCGACGACGCGGCCGAGCAGGCCAGGACCCACCGGAACGTCGACGATGGCGCCGGTGCGCTTGACGGTGTCGCCTTCCTTGATGTCGCGGTCGGCGCCGAAGATGACGACGCCGACATTGTCGGCTTCGAGGTTGAGCGCCATGCCGCGGATGCCGCCGGGGAACTCGACCATTTCGCCGGCCTGGACATTGTCGAGGCCATAGACGCGGGCGATACCGTCACCGACGGACAGCACCTGTCCAACTTCGGAGACCTCGGCCTCCTTGCCGAAATTCTTGATCTGGTCTTTCAGAATTGCGGAAATTTCCGCGGCGCGGATGTCCATCAGCCGACCTCTTTCAGTGCAAGCTTGAGCGAATTGAGTTTGGTTTTGAGCGACGTATCGATCTGGCGCGAGCCCATCTTGACCACCAGCCCGCCGAGCAGCGACGGATCGACGGTGACGGAAATGGCCACGTCCTTGCCGGCAACGCTCTTCAGCGCCGCCTTGAGTTCAGCCTGCTGGGCCGCGGTCAGCTCATGAGCCGACGTCACTTCGGCGGCGGTCTCGCCACGATGTTCGGCGGCGATCTGGCGGAATGCCCTGATCATGCCGGGGACGGCGAACAGGCGCCGGTTGCGGGCCACGACGCGCAGGAAATTGCCGGTGAGGCCGGTAATCCCGGCCTTGTCGGCGATTGCCGCTATGGCCTTGGCCTGGTCCTCGCTGGAGAACACCGGGCTGTTGATCAGCCGGGTCAGGTCGGCGCTGCCCGCGAGCATCGCCTCGAAACTGTTGAGGTCGGCTTCGACCTTGGTCACGGAATTTGCCTGCAGCGCGAGTTCGAACAGCGAACCCGCGTAGCGTTCTGCGACACCTGAGATTGGCGATGACGATTGAGCCACGGACCGTCTTTTCTCTTGTCTGACAGGCCGCAGATTGTTGGCGCGAGCAAAAACTCTGGCTAAATCTTTGACCTTACTGCATTTTTTCAAGCACGGAGGCGCGGCTTCCGCTATCCCCGGCCGAAAGTCGATTGCCGTCTAGCACAGGCATTTTAAGACCGCAATGCGTCGTTCCGCATGGTTTTCAGGCACTATTGTCGCATCTGGCGAAAGAGTCCCGCCTCGCGCCCCGGAATAGCTAAGGATTCAGGGCACAAAGCCGAAGGCAAAGGCGAGCGGCAATGCCGCCAAGGCCAATTCCACCACAATGGAAACCCAATTGAAAGGCGTGTTGGCGCCATCCGACATCATCGACAGCAGGCGGCCGAAGGCGGTGAACAGCCAGGAGAAGCCGAGCGCCATGTAAACCAGCGGCTGCGCCAGGAGGATGCAGCACAGGCCAACGCCGAGATAGAAGCCAGACATCCTGCCCCGCCCCTCGGCGATCGCCGCTGCCTTCTCCGGTTTGACCTGCAGGCGCAGGACACGGAAGGCCACGCCCGGCGCCAAGAAAAACAGAAGGCCGAGCAGCACGGTGACGACGGCGCTCGACCAGGCCAGCCATTCGCCCTGGCTCGTCGGCCATGGAAGCGCAAAATCCATCTTGTCCCCTCGAAATGCCGGTTTTGAAATTCCCGCGCATTCTAGCGGAGGAAAAACCCCACGCCAGATGGCTCCCCGAACTTTAGAAGAAGGCCATCAACCGAGCGCGAACTCGACCGCCGCCTCGGCATGGATGCGTGTCGTGTCGAACACCGGAATGTCGAAATCCCCCTTGCCGATCAGCATGGTGATCTCGGTGCAGCCCATGATGAGGCTGTCGGCGGCCTCTTCGCGGCGCAGGCGTTCGGCCTCGGCGACATAGGCCGCCTTCGAGGTCTCGCTGACAATGCCCTGGCAGAGTTCTTCATAAATGACGCGATGGACCATGTCGCGCCCGGCGGCGTCGGGCACTGTCGGTTGCAGGCCGTATTTGTCGGCGAGCCGGCCCTTGTAGAAATCCTGCTCCATGGTGAAGCGCGTCGCCAGCAGCGCCGGGCGCTGCATGCCGGCGCGCTTGATCGCCACCGCGGTGGCGTCGGCGATGTGGATCAACGGGATCGACACCGAGGCCTGCACCTGGTCGGCCAGTTTGTGCATGGTGTTGGTGCACAGGAGCAGCCCTTCCGCGCCGCCTGCCTCCAGCTTGCGCGCCGACTCGACGAGAAGCACGCCGGCGCCCTCCCAGTCGCCATGATGCTGCCGCTCGGCGATCTCGGCGAAGTCGAACGACCAGAGCAGCAGTTTGGCCGAATGCAGCCCGCCAAGACGCTCGCGCACGATCTCGTTGAGCAGCCGATAGTAGATAGCAGTCGATTCCCAGCTCATGCCGCCGAGCAGGCCAAGGGTTTTCATGTGATCTTCCATTTTTTCGCTGGAGACAGCCTACCGCTGAAAGCGCGACCTTACAAAAAGCTCTGCGGGTCGATATCGACCTGCACCCGCACCGAGCCGCGCTGTTTCGGCCCGTTGGCCAGCATGGCCCTGATAAAACCTTGCATGTCGGCGCGCCGTTCGCCCTGGATCAGCAGGCGGAAACGATGGCGGCCGCCGAGCAGGGACAGTGGCGCCTCGGCCGGGCCGAGCACGAACAGATCATTGGACTCCGGCGCGGCGCGGCGCAGGCCGCGGGCATGGCCCTCGGCCTCCGCCCGCGTCACCGCGCTGACGATGACGCCGGCGAGCCGGCCGAAGGGCGGCAGCGCCGCGCGCTCGCGCTCGGCGATCTCGCGCTCGTAAAACGCCTCGGCATCGCCAGAGACGATTGCCCGCATCACCGGATGGTCGGGCTGGAAGGTCTGCAGCAGGCCAAGGCTCTTCTTGCCGGTGCGGCCGGCGCGGCCGGTCACCTGGCTGAGCAATTGGAACGTCCGCTCCGCTGCGCGCGGATCGCCATTGGCAAGGCCAAGGTCCGCATCGACAACGCCGACCAGCGTCATGTTGGGGAAATTGTGGCCCTTGGCGACCAACTGCGTACCGATGACGATGTCGGCCTCGCCATCGGCGATCGCCTCCAGTTCCAGCCGCAGCCGCCGCACGCCGCCCATCAGATCCGATGACAAAACGATGGTGCGCGCATCGGGGAAATGCGCGACGACCTCCTCGGCGATGCGCTCCACTCCCGGCCCGCAGGCGACCAGATGGTCGAGCGTGCCGCATTCCGGGCAGGCTTCCGGGCGGCGCTCATTGTGCCCGCAATGGTGGCAGACCAGCTGGCCGCGAAAGCGGTGCTCGACCAGCCAGGCCGAGCAGACCGGGCAGCCGAAGCGATGGCCGCAGACGCGGCACAGCGTCAGCGGCGCATAGCCGCGCCGGTTGAGGAACAAGAGCGATTGCTCCTTCCTCTCCAGCGTCTGGCGCATATGGTCGAGCAGCACCGGCGACAGGAAGCCGCCACGCGCCGGCGGCGCGCGCCGCATGTCGATCGACTTCAGCTGCGGCAGCGCCGCCTCGGCGAAACGAGCCGAGAGAATGGCCCTGGTGTATTTCCCTTGGCTCGCATTGACCCGGCTCTCGACCGATGGCGTCGCCGACGCCAGCACGACTGGGAAACTCCCGATGTGGCCGCGCACCACCGCCATGTCGCGGGCGTTATAGAAAACGCGGTCTTCCTGCTTGTAGGCGGGGTCGTGCTCTTCGTCGACGACGATCAGGCCGAGCTCCTTGAACGGCAGGAACAGCGCCGAGCGCGCGCCGGCGACGACGCGCACAGTGCCCTCAGCCACTTGCCGCCAGACCTTTTCGCGCATCCTTGGCGGCAGGTCCGAATGCCATTCGCCGGGCTTGGCGCCGAAGCGCTGCTGGAAGCGTTCGAGGAAAGCGTGGGTCAGCGCGATTTCCGGCAGCAGGATCAGCACCTGCTTGCCCTGGTCGAGGGCGGCCGCCACCGCCTCGAAATAAACCTCCGTCTTGCCCGACCCGGTGACGCCGTCGAGCAGCGCGACGTTGAAGGTGCCTGCCGCGACATTGGCGCGCAGCATCGATGCCGCGTCATTCTGGTCCGGCATCAGCTCCGGTACGGCATACAGGGAATCAGGCGCGGCCACCACCGGGCGTGGCGGGATCATCACCGTCTCGAACACGCCTTGCGCCTTCAGTTCCTCGATCACCGTCGACGACACGCCGGCGGCATGGGCAAGGCCGGAGCGTGTCCAGGCAAGGCCGCCTTCGGCCACCTCCAACACCCGCTCCCTGGCACTCGTCATCCGGTCGGGCGCGAGAAGCGTGCGCTGCAGCCCCTCGCTCCACGGTTCCGGGTCGAAAGCCTCCGGCGCTCGGAGCAGCATGCGCGCCACCATGCCCGGCGCCGACAGCGTGTACTGCGCCACCCAGTCGACGAAGCGGCGCATCGAACGGTCGATCGGCGGGCAATCGAAGACCTGTTCGATGGGGCGCAGCTTTTTCGCGTCGATATTCTCGACCACGCCATCCCAGACGATGCCGGCGACCTGGCGCGGCCCGAGCGGCACGCGCACGATCGAGCCCGGCACGACGCGCATGCCTGCGGGCACGGCATAGGTGTAGGGGCGTTCTGCAGGCATCGGCACCAGCACCGGCGCGGCTGCGACAAAGGGCGAATCTTCGATCATGAGGCGTGACCTTGCCCCGACTTTGGTCTAGATCAAAGGGCAACGCTGAACGTGCCTTCCCAAGCACGCCGAAATCTTCAGGAGACCGCCATGAAATTTTTTGCCGACACCGCCGACATCAAGGAAATCCGCGAGCTGATCGATCTGGGGCTGCTCGACGGCGTCACCACCAATCCCTCGCTGATCCTGAAATCGGGCGGCAAGATCTCCGAGGTCACCAAGCAGATCTGCGACATCGTCGAAGGGCCCGTTTCGGCCGAAGTCGTGGCCACCGAGTACAAGAACATGATGGCCGAGGCCGAGGTGCTGGCCAAAATCGCGCCGAATGTCACCATCAAGGTGCCGTTGACGCTCGATGGGCTGAAGGCCTGCAAGACGATCCGCACCGAAATGAACCGCATGGTCAACGTCACGCTGTGCTTCTCGGCCAACCAGGCGCTGCTCGCCGCCAAGGCCGGCGCTTCCTTCATCTCGCCCTTCGTCGGCCGCATCGACGACACCGGCTCGGACGGCATGGAGGTGATCCAGGAGATCCGTCAGATCTACGACAATTACGATTTCCAGACCGAGATCCTGACCGCTTCGGTGCGCACGGTGAACCACGTCAAGCAGGCGGCCCTGATTGGGGCCGATGTCGTCACCGCGCCGCCAGCCACGCTGAAGGCGCTGGTCAACCATCCGCTGACCGACAAAGGCCTCGCCGCCTTCCTCGCCGACTGGGCCAAGACCGGCCAGAAGATCGGCTGAGCGATCCGATATCCGATACCAAAAAGGCCGGGCAACCGGCCTTTTTTATTGACCCTTCGTCGACCTGCCGGTCAATCCGCGCCCTCTTCGTCGGGCGCGGCAACCGGCGGGCGCCGGCCCGTCATGATCTCGCGCTTGCCGACATGGTTGGGCGCGCCGACCAGCCCTTCCTTCTCCATGCGCTCGACCAGGGAAGCGGCGCGGTTGTAGCCGATGCCGAGGCGACGCTGGATGTAGGACGTCGAACATTTCTTGTCGCGCAACACCACCTTGACCGCCTCGTCATAACTGGAATCGCCATCCTCGGCCGCAACGGATCCCTTGTCGAAGACGGCTCCCTGGTCGCCTTCGTCTTCGTCTTCATCCTCGTCGGCCGTCACCGTTTCCAGATATTCGGGGCGGCCCTGCGCCTTCAGATGCGCCACGACGTGCTCGACCTCCGCGTCGGAGACAAAGGGGCCGTGCACGCGCGAAATGCGCCCGCCGCCCATCATGTGCAGCATGTCGCCCTGGCCAAGCAGCTGCTCGGCGCCCTGCTCGCCCAGGATGGTGCGGCTGTCGATCTTGGACGTGACCTGGAAGGAAATCCGGGTCGGGAAGTTGGCCTTGATCGTGCCGGTGATGACATCGACCGAGGGGCGTTGCGTTGCCATGATCAGATGGATGCCGGCCGCGCGCGCCATCTGTGCCAGGCGCTGGATCGCGCCTTCGATCTCCTTGCCGGCGACCATCATCAGGTCGGCCATCTCGTCGACGATGACCACGATATAAGGCATCGGCGCGAGGTCGATTTCCTGCTGTTCGAAGAGCGGCTCGCCGGTGCCCTTTTCGAAACCAGCCTGAACGGTCATGACGACCGTCTCGCCCTTGTCGCGGGCCTGGGCGGCGCGTTCATTATAGCCGTCGATGTTGCGCACGCCGAGCCGCGCCATCTTGCGGTAACGGTCCTCCATCTCGCGCACCGCCCATTTGAGCGCGGTGACGGCCTTCTTGGGATCGGTGACGACCGGGGTCAGAAGATGCGGGATGCCGTCATAGACGGAGAGTTCGAGCATCTTGGGATCGACCATGATCAGCCGGCATTCTTCCGGCTTCAGCCGATAGAGCAGCGACAGGATCATGGTGTTGATGGCGACCGACTTGCCGGAGCCGGTGGTGCCGGCGACGAGCAGATGCGGCATCTTCGCCAGTTCGGCGATGACGGGCTCGCCGCCGATCGTCTTGCCGAGGCAAAGCGCCAGCTTGCAGCCAGTCTTGCGGAAACCCTGCGATTCGATCAGCTCGCGGAAATAGACGGTCTCGCGGGTCTCGTTCGGAAGCTCGATGCCGATGACGTTGCGGCCGGGCACCACCGCGACGCGCGCCGAAATCGCCGACATGGAACGGGCGATATCGTCGGCGAGACCGATGACGCGAGACGATTTGACGCCCGGCGCCGGCTCGAACTCATAGAGGGTGACGACCGGGCCGGGACGAACGTGGATGATCTCGCCGCGCACGCCGAAATCCTCCAGCACGCTTTCCAGGAGATCGGCATTCTGCTCGAGCCGCTCTTGCGACATGTAGAAGCCTTGCCCTTCCGGTGGCTGCTGCAGCAACTCTTCGGAGGGAACTTCGTATGCCTCGCCGGTCGTGGACGGCACGATCTTGCCGACCTTGGGCAGCGGCGAAGAGGCGCGCCCGGCCGGAGCCTGCACGGTCTCCTCCAGGCTTTGCGCGACCTGGACCGGAACGGCTTTGCGCGCGACGGCGGAAGTTGCGATCGCGGGCCGGGCCTGTCGCGGCGCGCTGCTCGCCACCGGCTGGACCTCGGCCTCGTTCGAATTGGCCGGACGGACGTCCGGCAGTGCAGGCGGAGCTTGCAGGCCCGGAAGGCATTCGATGACGCGGAACAGCGAGGTGGGATCCGCCGTGGGCGCGGCGTGCCTGTCGGCCGGTTTGGCGACCACCGGCCCGGCCGGGCGCCGCGCAGGAACGGCTTGCGGCACCGGCGGAGCTTCGACCATATAGGGCGCCATGACCTCGAAAAAGGCGTGATCCGACAGATAGGGCCAGCGCACTCTTTCGCGGTTTGTCACCTTGCCCGGCGCCGCCGTTCCCTGGACCGGAGCCGATACGCGTGACGTTGCGGTCATCCTTGACCCCGCAGGTTCGCCGGTATGCCTTGGCGTAACGGATGTCGGGGCCGAACCCACCTGCCTCTGCTGTACCGCGTCCCGGTTGCCGGCAGTCGAGCGGACAGCGTCCAAGACGGGGTTCCGGCTTTTCAGCAATGGTGAAGATGAGGCTGCATGGGATGGCGCGGCCGCGGCGGGCCGTGCGCTTGCTTGCTGCGCCGGTGGGACCGACGGTTCGCTTTGCTCGGCGGCAATCTGGTCGCGCTGCGGATGGCGCGTCTTGGCTTCATAGTCCGGCGTGCGGGTAAACCGCACATTGGGCGCCAGGAAGAAATAGTCTTGCCAGGCTGGGCTTTCGTTGCCGCCAAGATCGACGAAATCACCGGAATTGCCGGCTCCGGCCGCGCGGGGCTGCTGGCCGTCCGCCTTGTCGCTCATGGGGTTGAAACGCTTTATCCCGGGGTCATCGGGCGAAGCTGCCTTCAATGAATTGACCCGGAGAAAACGCCTGGATTCCATGCTCAAGACTCACTCTGAAACGTCTGCTGAGCAATAGGGAGCGAGTGGTTAACAGTTGCTTCCCGTCGGCAGCGCCGGAGCGATAGAAAAGCTGAAAATAGAGATCGGCCCTGGCAGTCGTGAGGCGAGTCGAAGACCAGAATTCAGATGCCGCTGGCAGCCCGAAGGCCGGTGCGTTTTGCCCGTCCTTGGCTCGGCTTTTGTGTGAAACGAAAACGGCGTTAGCCAGCCGTCTTGCCGTGCCTGACCAGATCCTGGGCGATGGACAATTGCAGGGCTTCGGCCAGCTCGCGCGCGGCGCGATTCTCGGCGTCGATCTGCGCCCGATACGAGGCAAATTCCTGCCGGGGCCTATCGAAGGATGAGGTGATCGCCCGCTTGCCGACCGCGATGACGGCGCCGGTTTTCGCATCGGTCAGCGTGTAGCTGGCGGTCAGCGTCACCGAACCGGCAGTCGGCTCGTCCTGATCGGTCTGGACCTGCACCAGCGCGGCCGAATCGACGGCTTCGGTCACGCTGAGACCAAGCGAATAAAGCGGCGAGGCCGGTTCGCCGGCGCCGCGCCCAAATCCGAAGATCAGATTGTTGCGCACCTGCTGGGCATAACGTGAGTTGACCGGCTTGACGGCGATCGACGCCAGTTCGGCGTTTGCGCTTGAGCCCGTGGTCAGCGGCGCGGTCGAATAGAGCGGCCGCACCTGACAGGCCGAAACCAGTGCCAGCGAGCCGACAAGGCCGGCAAGCGCGAGGCGCCGCAGCAAGCGGCTCAGCTCCGTCTTTTCCAGGTCAGGCAACTCAAGGTCAGGCAACGACATTGACGATCCTCTGCGGCACGATGATCACCTTGCGCGGGGCCTTACCTTCGAGCGCTTTCTGCACGAAGTCGAGAGCGAGCACAGCTTTTTCGACCGCACCTTGGTCCGCGTCGCGGGCAATTGTCAAATCCCCACGTTTCTTGCCGTTGACCTGCACCGGATAGGTGACCTCATTGTCGACGACCAGCGCCGGATCGAAGACCGGCCACGGCCGTTCGGCAACCAGATCGGTGCCGCCCAGCGCCTCCCAGCACTCCTCGGACAAATGCGGCATCACAGGCGCGATCAGGTGCACCAGGATCTCCACCGCCTGGCGGCAGGCGCCTTGCATCGCCGGATCGGCCTTGCCTTCCGCCACGTCGTTGAGCGGCGCGGTCAGCACGTTGGCCAGTTCATAGATGCGGGCAATGGCGCGGTTGAAGGCGAGCTTCTCGATGTCCTCGCCGACCGCCTTGAGTATCTTGTGCGCGGCCTTGGAAACCGCTCCGGCCTCACCATTGTCGGCGGTCGCCGGCTTGACGCCAGCCAGCGTCTCGGCTGCCGTCGATACCAGCCGCCAGATGCGCTGCATGAAGCGATGCGCGCCGGCGGCGCCATCGTCGGTCCATTCGACATCGCGCTCGGGCGGTGAATCCGACAGCATGAACCAGCGCGCCGTATCGGCGCCGTAGCCGTCGGTGATGTCCTCCGGACTGACCGTGTTCTTCTTCGACTTCGACATCTTTTCGAGCGGGCCGATCGTCGCGTCCTCACCGGTGACGATCTCGATGGCGCGGCGCTTGCCGTCGGCTTCCTCCAGCCGCACCTCGGTTGGCGCCAGCCAGCGACCGTTCGATGCCGACCCGACGCGATAGGTTTCGTGCACCACCATGCCTTGCGTGAACAGACCCTTGAACGGCTCGGCCAGATCGACATGGCCGGTCTCGCGCATGGCGCGGGTGAAGAAACGCGAATAGAGCAGGTGCAGGATCGCGTGCTCGATGCCACCGATATACTGGTCGACCGGCAGCCATTCGTTCGCCGCCTTGGGATCGGTCGGCTCGTGCGCCCAGGGCGCGGTGAAGCGGGCGAAATACCACGACGAATCGACGAACGTGTCCATCGTGTCGGTTTCGCGGCGCGCGTCCTTGCCGCATCGCGGGCACTTCACATGCCGCCAGGTCGGATGACGGTCGAGCGGGTTGCCCGGCCGGTCGAAATCGACATCGTCGGGCAGCTTGACCGGCAGGTCCGCCTTCGGCACCGGCACCACGCCGCAATCCTCGCAATGGATCATCGGGATAGGGCAGCCCCAGTAGCGCTGACGCGAAATGCCCCAGTCGCGCAGGCGGAAATTCACCTTGCGTTCGGCCATTGGCCGGTTGCCGATCGTCTTCTGCTCCAGGAGCTTCGCCACCTCGTCGAAAGCCTGGTCCGGCTTCATCCCGTCGAGGAAGCGCGAATTGATCATCGCGCCATCGTCGCCATAGGCCACGTCGACGATCTGGAAGGTCGCCTGATTCTCGCCTTCCGGCATCACCACCGGCACCACCGGCAGGCCATATTTGTTGGCGAAGTCGAGGTCACGCTGGTCGTGCGCCGGGCAACCGAAGATGGCGCCGGTGCCGTATTCCATCAGCACGAAATTGGCCACGTAGACAGGCAGCGTCCAGCTGTCGTCGAACGGGTGGACGACGCGGATGCCGGTGTCGAAACCCTTTTTCTCGGCCGTCTCCAGCGCCGCCACCGACGTGCCCATATGGCGGACCTCGTCGATAAACTTCGCCAGCGCCGGATTGGTCTCGGCCGCCTTTTTGGCCAGCGGATGATCGGCGGCGATGGCCATGAAGGAGGCGCCGAAGATGGTGTCGGGCCGCGTCGTGTAGACTTCCAGCTCGTGTTCGCCGGCAATGTCGGAGGCCAAAGGCCAGCGGATCAGCAGGCCTTCCGAGCGGCCGATCCAGTTCTGCTGCATCAGCTTCACTTTTTCGGGCCACTCGTCGAGGCCGTCCAGCGAATCCAGCAGGTCCTGGGCGAAGTCGGTGATCTTGAAGAACCATTGCGTCAGCTCGCGCTGTTCGACCAGCGCGCCCGAGCGCCAGCCGCGCCCGTCGATAACCTGCTCGTTGGCAAGCACGGTCATGTCCTCCGGATCCCAGTTGACCTTGGAGGATTTGCGCGTCACCAGGCCCTTCTCGACGAAGTCGAGGAACAGCATCTGCTGGCGGTGATAATAATCCACGTCGCAGGTCGCGAATTCGCGCGCCCAGTCCAGCGACAGGCCCATGACCTTGAGCTGCTCGCGCATGGTGGCGATGTTCTGGTAGGTCCATTCCTTGGGATGGACCTTGTTCTGCATCGCCGCGTTCTCGGCCGGCATGCCGAAGGCGTCCCAGCCCATCGGATGCAGCACGTTGAAGCCCTTGGCCCGCTTGTAGCGCGCCACCACGTCGCCCATCGTGTAGTTGCGGGTGTGGCCGATATGGATGCGCCCCGACGGATAGGGGAACATCTCCAGCACGTAGTATTTCGGGCGCGGGTCGTCATTGTGCGCTTCGAAAAGCTTCTTGGCAGCCCAGGCCTTCTGCCATTTGGGTTCTGACGCGCGCGGATTGTATCGTTCGGTTGCCATGGGACGTTTTTCACTTAAAAGCATGCACGGACTGCGGGCGAGACGCTCGGCAGTTCAGGGAATGTGGTCCGGGTGTTCACCATGGTTTGGCAAACCCGTCAACCATATGGGCACCGCGTCGGCCAAAAACGCGGGTCAAAACAGCAGGATTTGCATATGGGCGACGCCGTTCAGCAGTTTTTTGCGGTCAAGGCGAAGATCGCCGGGGCCGAGCGCGAGGCTGGCCGCGAAGCCGGGACGGTGACGCTGGTCGCCGTCTCAAAGACCTTCGAGGCCGCCGACATCAGCCCGGTCATCGAGGCCGGCCAGCGCGTCTTCGGTGAGAATCGCGTGCAGGAGGCGCAAGGCAAGTGGCCGGCGCTGAAAGGAGCTTTCCCGGACATCGAGCTGCACCTGATCGGCCCGCTGCAATCGAACAAGGCCAGGGAGGCCGTCGCGCTGTTCGACGTCATCGAGACGGTCGACCGCGAAAAGATCGCCGCCGAACTCGCCAGGGAGATCGCCCGGCAAGGCCACGCGCCAAAGCTCTACGTCCAGGTCAACACCGGTTCGGAACCGCAGAAGGCCGGCATCGAACCGCGTGAGGCGGTGGCCTTCGTCGCGCGCTGCCGCGACGTCCACGGGCTCGCCATCGAAGGCCTGATGTGCATCCCGCCGGCCGACGAGAATCCCGGTCCGCACTTCGCGCTGCTGGAAAAGCTCGGCAAGGAAGCCGGCGTCGCCAAACTCTCGATGGGCATGTCCGGCGACTACGAGACNGACGGCGATCGCTTTCGGCGCCACCAGCGTCCGGGTCGGTTCGGCGATCTTCGGCAGTCGTTAGTCCCGCCCGGCACCAGCACATTTCCTGCTGCCTCACCATGCAAATGCTAGCCAAGCTAGCTAGGAGCATTTCATGAACTGGCACCTTCAGGACGCGAAGAACAATTTTTCCAAGGTGGTTCAGCGTGCGCGAAGCGAGGGACCGCAGACGGTGACGTTGCGCGGCGAGCGTGCCGCGGTGGTGCTCTCCGCCGAGGACTACGACCGTCTCGCTGGAAGGAAAAAATCGCTGGCCGAGTACCTTTTGACAGGTCCTGTCTGGGACGATGATTTCGCCGAAGAGGTCAACCGCCGCCCGAAGACGATGATCCGGGATGTCGATCTCTGATGTATCTGCTCGACACGGACATCGTTTCGGATGTGCAGAGGCGATTGCCCAAGCCGACTGACTGGCTGGCATCGGTGGACCCGGCATCGGTCAATCTCAGCGTCATTACGCTTGGAGAGATCGAGCGTGGGATCACCAAGCTGCGCAAGGCCGAACCCGAAAGGGCAACACGCCTCGATCTGTGGCTGCGAGAGCTTCGGCGGGACAATGCCGACCGTATTCTTGCCGTTACCGAAGATGTCGCGTTGGCTTGGGGCCGTATCACGGCCCGCCGCACAAGAGGCAGCGCCGATACCCTCATCGCGGCAACCGCCCTTGTCCATGATCTTATTCTGGTGACGCGCAACACCGCCGACTTCGATGATACAGGCGTGACGGTGCTCGATCCCTGGAACGTCTAAGCTCGTTCGTCTGCTTTTCGAAGCGTTCCATCTACGCTCACGCGCATTGGGCCAATCTCAAGCGGTCGTTACGCCAGCCGTGGAAACGAAACGTACCGTTCCTATTTGATTAGTGTCATCACAATTCTCCTGGAGCCTTCGCCATGCGTTACAATCAGCTTGGAAATACGGGGATGTTCGTCTCCGAACTTTGCCTCGGCACCATGACCTTCGGCGCCGCCGGCGAAAACGCCCAATGGGGCCTGATCGCCAGCCTCGACCAGAAGGGCGTCAACGAGATCGTCGGCCGCTCGATTGCCGCCGGCGTCAATTTCTTCGACACGGCCGATGTCTACTCCTTCGGCCAGTCCGAACGGCTGCTCGGCCAATCGCTGAGGGATCTCGGCGTTGCCAGATCGAGCGTGGTGATCGCCACCAAGGTGCATGGCGCGATGGGCGACGGGCCGAACCAGCGCGGCTCCTCGCGCGGCCACATCATGGATTCGGTCGATGCTAGCCTCGAACGGCTGCAGCTCGACCACATCGATCTCTATCAGCTGCACGGGACCGACACGGTGACGCCGATCGACGAGACGCTGCGGGCGCTCGATGATCTGGTTGCCAGCGGCAAGGTCCGCTATGTCGGCGTTTCCAACTGGCAGGCCTGGCGCATCGCCAAGGCGCTCGGCATCGCCGACGCCAAGGGTTTTGCCGGCTTCGAGACCATCCAGTCCTATTATTCGATCGCCGGCCGCGACCTCGAACGCGAGATCGTGCCGCTCATCAACGAGGAGAAGCTCGGCCTGATGGTGTGGTCGCCCATGGCCGGTGGCCTGCTGTCCGGCAAATACGGCCCCGGCGCGCCCGGCAATGGCGAGGGCCGCCGCGCGTCCTTCAACTTCCCGCCGGTCAACGAGGACCGCGCCTGGGCGGCTGTCGCCGTCATGCGCGAGGTCGCCAGGAAGCATGATGTCAGCGTTGCCACAGTGGCGCTCGGCTATGTCCTGGCCAAGCCTTTCGTGATGAGCGTCATCATCGGCGCCAGCCGCATGGAACAGCTCGAACAGAACCTTGCGGCGACTGAAGTGAAGCTCGACACCGATGATCTCGCCCGTCTCGACGAGGTCAGCGCGCTGCCGGCGGAATATCCCGGCTGGATGGTCGAACGCCAGGCGGCCGGCCGCCGACCGGAGCCGTTCACGCCCAAAGCATAACGCGGCCGACGAAGGCTATCCCGGGAGTCGGACGGCTCCCGGGTATCACTTCAGGCCATCCGCACGGTCTCGACCAGAAAATCGAGAAAAGCCCGCACTCTGGCCGGCAGGTGCTTGCCGTGGCCGACATAGACGGCATGTGTCGGTTCGACATCGCCAGGGTTGAAGTCTTCCAGCAGCGGCATCAGCCGGCCGGCGACAATATCGGGCTCGACATGCCAGCGCGCCAGCCGGGCAATGCCCGCACCCGCAATCGTCATCAGCCGCATCGCTTCGCCGTCGCTGACCATCGCATTGCCGCTGGCCGGAACCGTGAAGGACGTACCGTCGGTGAACGGCCAACCGTCGCTGTACCGGGCGAAGCCGAAGGCAAGGCAATTGTGACGGTCAAGTTCGGCAGGCAGGCGCGGTGTCCCACGCGCTCCAAGATAGGACGGGGCGGCAACCACCACCATCGGGCTTTGGCCTAGCTTGCGTGCCACCAGCCGTGACTCGCCGAGCTGCCCGGCCCGGATGGCGACATCGGCACGCTCCGCCATCAGATCGATGACGCTGTCGGTCAGCACCAGGTCGACCGATATTTCGGGGTAGCGTTCGAGGAAGCGCGGCAAAAGCGGAATCAGCCGGTGCACGCCGAAGGGCACGTAGGTGTTGACCCGCAGCCGCCCGCGCGGCGCAGCACCCGCCGCCGCCTCGCGCTCGGCCGCCGCCATGTCGGCCAGGATGCGCAGGCCGCTCTCGTAGAACGCGCTGCCTTCCGGCGTCAGCTGCAGCTTGCGCGTCGAGCGGCTGACCAGCCGGGCGCCGAGCCTGGCTTCCAGCCGGGCGATCAGCTTGCTGACCGCCGATGGCGTCATGCGCAAGGCGCGCGCCGCGGCCGAAAAGCTGCCCGCCTCGACGACGCGCACGAAGACTTCGATCTCGCCGGAACGGTTGATGTCGGATCTGGCCATCTGTGAATCTATTTCACAGAAAATATGCCTGGAGCAAGTCTGGTTCACAATGCACGGCAACACGATCTTCCGGGCCGGGCGCGGGTTTGGACAAGGCGCTCGTCATCGCCGAAGTGGGAACCACCATGCCTCTTGCTCTCTACGCCCTCGCCGCCGGTGCCTTCGGCATCGGCGTCACCGAATTCGTCATCATGGGTCTGCTGCTCGATGTCAGCAAAGACCTTGGCGTCTCGATCTCGGCCGCCGGCCAGCTCATTTCGGGCTATGCGCTGGGCGTCGTCATCGGCGCCCCGCTGCTCACCATCGCCACCGGCAATTGGCCGCGCAAGACCGTGCTGCTGGCGCTGATGGCGATCTTCACGCTTGGCAATCTCGCCTGTGCGCTGGCGCCCGACTACTGGACGCTGATGGGCGCCCGCGTCATCACCGCCTTTGCCCACGGCACTTTCTTCGGCGTCGGCTCGGTGGTCGCCACCGGCCTTGTCGCACCCAACAGGAAGGCTTCGGCGATCGCCTTGATGTTCACCGGCTTGACCATCGCCAACATCCTCGGCGTGCCCTTCGGCACCTGGCTCGGCCAGGCTTTCGGCTGGCGCGCGACCTTCTGGGCGGTAACCGCGGTCGGCCTGGCGGCCTTCGCCGTCATCCTGGCCCTGGTGCCGCGCAGCCGGACAGCACCCGAGAAGAGCGACCTGCGCGCCGATCTCGCCGTGCTGCGCCGCACGCCCGTCCTGCTTGGCCTTGCCACCACCGTGCTTGGCTATGCCGGCGTCTTCGCCGTCTTCACCTACATCGCCCCGCTGTTGACCGAGCTCTCGGGCTTCAAGGAAGCGGCGGTATCGCCGATCCTGCTCGTCTTCGGCGGCGGTCTCATCGCCGGCAATCTCGCCGGCGGCAAGGTCGCCGACCGCTGGCTGGTGCCGTCCGTGCTCGGCAGCCTCGTCGCGCTCGCTTTGGTGCTCGTAACCATGAGCTTCGCCATCCACAGCCAGGTGATGGCCGTGATCTATGTCGGTCTGCTCGGTGCCGCCGCCTTCGCCACCGTCGCGCCGCTGCAGATGTGGGTGCTGGAAAAGGCCCAAGGCGCGGGCCAGAGCCTTGCCTCGTCCTTCAACATCGCCGCCTTCAACCTCGGCAATGCCGGCGGTGCGTGGCTTGGCGGCGCGGTCATTGCCCACGGCCTCGGCCTTGGCGCGCTCACCTGGGTCGCCGCCCTGCTGCCGGTCGCGGCCCTCGGCGTCGCCGGGCTGGCGCTGCGCCTCGACCGCAGCGCCTCGCTCGGCACGCCCGTCAGCATTCGCCCGTAAGGTTCGCCCGCAATCCGTTTTCGATATCATCAGGAGTAGAAAAATGGACTATCGACCTCTCGGCGCATCGGGCCTGAAAGTGCCCGCACTTTCATTCGGCGCGGGAACCTTTGGCGGCTCTGGCCCGCTGTTCGGCGCCTGGGGCAACAGCGACGCCAGGGAAGCGCGCCGGCTGGTCGACATTTGCCTCGAGGCCGGCGTCAATCTGTTCGACACCGCCGACGTCTATTCGAACGGCGCCTCGGAAGAGGTGCTCGGCGAAGCCATAAAAGGCCGCCGCGACGCCGTGCTGATCTCGACCAAGACCTCGCTGCCGATGGGCGACGGACCGGCCGACTACGGCTCGTCGCGTTCGCGGCTGATCAAGGCTGTGGACGCCGCGCTGAACCGTCTCGGCACCGATTACATCGACCTGCTGCAGCTGCACGCCTTCGACGCCGGCACGCCGATCGACGAGGTTTTGTCGACGCTGGACGCGCTCGTGCGCGCCGGCAAGCTGCGCTATGTCGGGGTCTCCAACTTCTCCGGCTGGCAAGTGATGAAGTCGCTGGGGGAAGCGGATAAGCATGGCTACCCGCGTTATGTCGCGCACCAAGTCTACTATTCGCTGGTTGGTCGCGACTATGAATGGGAACTGATGCCGCTCGGCCTCGACCAGGGCGTCGGCGCGCTGGTGTGGAGCCCGCTTGGCTGGGGCCGCCTGACCGGCAAGATCCGCCGTGGCCAGCCTCTGCCGGAAACGAGCCGGCTGCACGACACCGCGAGCTTCGGTCCGCCGGTCGAGGACGAGCATCTCTATCGGGTGATGGATGCGCTTGATGCGGTGGCGCAGGAAACCGGCAAGACCGTGCCGCAGATCGCCATCAACTGGCTGCTGCAGCGCCCGACCGTGTCATCGGTCATCATCGGCGCCCGCAACGAGGAGCAGCTGCGCCAGAACCTCGGCGCCGTCGGCTGGACGCTGACACCGGAGCAGATGAAAAAGCTCGACGCCGCCAGCGAAGTCACCGCACCCTACCCGTACTTCCCCTATCGACGCCAGGAGGGATTCGCCCGGCTCAACCCGCCGGCGGTCTGAACCCCCCGCAATTAACGAGAGACTCGCGGGACAGCGCCCCCCCTCTCGATACTGGCGAAAGTCGTCACGACATCCAATCTCCCCCCTTGAGGGGGAGATGTCCGGCAGGACAGAGGGGGGCGCCGTAGAGCCCCAACCTCAACAAACCAACTCGCCTCAGTGCAGCACGAACTCGCCATCCACCTTGCGCCACTCGTTCGGCGCGATCAGTTTCTGGTGCGTGTAGCTGATCGAGTGCAGCGGCCCGTCGAGCTTGGCTTTCCAGAACTCGATGAATTTGATCAGCACCGGAAACTTCGGCGCGATGTCGTAGTCCTGCCAGATAAAGCTCTGCAGCAGATGCGGGTGATCGGGAAAGTGGTACAGAATCTTGGCCGTGGTCAGGCCATAGCCTTTGAGCATCAGGTCCATTTCGGCATGATCGCGCATTGCGGTCCCCCTGGGCGGTCCCTTGTTGATTCTCCTCTCCTCCCAAGGCCGATTGTGCGCGCCGTTGATTAACCGTCTATTGATTTTTTCTTCATCGAAACCGGCTTTAGCACGCGAAAACATGCAGTTAGCAGCGCGCTGGGCTGAGTGCTGACAGCCCTCCAAAGCCCGCCTGCGGCATCCCGCCGCGCGAATCCAACGTCTAATATTGCCGTAACGGCGGAACTGGTAATAATGCCGCCGAATTCGCGGTCGTGTCGCCGCGATCCCGCCGGCATTTCAAGCCGGCGATGGTTCGGGAGGAAAGTCAGGAATGTCCGAGGTTCATGTCCATCGCATCCAGCCGGCGTGGAAGAAGAATGCGCTGATCGACAACGATACCTACCTGAAATGGTATGCCGACAGCATCAAGAACCCGGACAAATTCTGGGGCAAGCACGGCAAGCGCGTCGACTGGTTCAAGCCCTACAGCAAGGTCAAGAACACCTCCTTCGACGGCAAGGTCTCGATCAAGTGGTTCGAGGACGGGCTGACCAACGTTTCCTACAATTGCATCGACCGCCACCTCAAGAAGCGCGGCAACCAGACCGCCATCATCTGGGAAGGCGACAATCCCTACGACGACAAGAAGATCACCTACAACGAGCTTTACGAGCATGTCTGCCGGCTCGCCAATGTGATGAAGAAGCACGGCGTCAAGAAGGGCGACCGCGTCACCATCTACATGCCGATGATCCCGGAGGCCGCCTATGCGATGCTGGCCTGCACCCGTATCGGCGCCATCCATTCGATCGTCTTCGGCGGCTTTTCGCCGGATGCGCTGGCCGGCCGCATTGTCGATTGCGAATCGACCTTCGTCATCACCGCAGATGAGGGCTTGCGCGGCGGCAAGCCGATCCCGCTGAAGGACAATACCGACAAGGCGATCGACATCGCCGCCAGACAGCATGTGATGGTCAAGAACGTCGTCATCGTGCGCCGCACCGGCGGCAAGATCGGCTGGGCTCCGGGCCGCGACGTCTGGTACCACGACGAGGTCGCGACGGTGAAGGCCGAGTGCAAGCCGGAGAAGATGAAGGCCGAGGATCCGCTGTTCATCCTCTACACCTCGGGCTCGACCGGCAAGCCGAAGGGTGTGCTGCACACCACCGCCGGCTACCTCGTCTATGTCTCGATGACGCACCAATATGTCTTCGACTACCATGACGGCGACATCTACTGGTGCACCGCCGATGTCGGCTGGGTGACCGGCCACAGCTACATCGTCTATGGCCCGCTCGCCAACGGCGCCACCACGCTGATGTTCGAGGGCGTGCCGAATTACCCATCGCAGTCGCGCTTCTGGGAAGTCATCGACAAGCACAAGGTCAACATCTTCTACACCGCGCCGACGGCGCTGCGCGCGCTGATGGGCGCGGGCAATGACCCTGTGAAGAAGACCTCGCGCAAGTCGCTGCGCGTGCTGGGCTCGGTCGGCGAGCCGATCAACCCGGAAGCCTGGGAGTGGTATTTCAACGTCGTCGGCAACGGCAAGGTGCCGATCGTCGACACCTGGTGGCAGACCGAGACCGGCGGTATCCTGATCACGCCGCTGCCAGGTGCGACCGACCTCAAGGCGGGTTCGGCGACGCGGCCTTTCTTCGGCATCGAGCCGCAATTGGTCGACGGCGAAGGCAAGGTGCTGGAAGGGGCGGCCGACGGCAACCTCTGCATCACCGATTCCTGGCCGGGCCAGATGCGCACCGTCTATGGCGATCACGACCGTTTCGTGCAGACCTATTTTTCCACCTACAAGGGCAAGTACTTCACCGGCGACGGCTGCCGCCGCGACGCTGACGGCTACTACTGGATCACCGGCCGTGTCGACGACGTCATCAACGTCTCCGGCCATCGCATGGGCACGGCCGAAGTCGAATCGGCACTGGTCAGCCATGAGAAGGTCTCCGAGGCCGCCGTCGTCGGCTACCCGCACGACATCAAGGGTCAGGGCATCTACAGCTACGTCACCTTGATGAAGGGTGCCGAACCGACCGAAGAGCTGCGCAAGGAGCTTGTCGCCCATGTCCGCAAGGAGATCGGCGCCATCGCCTCGCCCGACAAGATCCAGTTCGCGCCCGGCCTGCCCAAGACGCGTTCCGGCAAGATCATGCGCCGCATCCTGCGCAAGATCGCCGAGGACGATTTTGCCGCCCTTGGCGACACCTCGACGCTCGCCGATCCAGCCGTGGTCGACGACCTGGTCGCAAACCGGCAGAACAAGAAGGGGTGATGCGGGACGCGGCCTTGCTCGGCACTGTCAGCGAACTCTGGCGCTATCCGGCGAGCTCGCTCGCCGGCGAACGCCTGGAGGCGATCTCCGTTGCACTCGAAAGCATCGAGGGCGACCGCATCTTCGGCCTGGTCGATGCATCCGACAACGAGATCGCCCGGCCGGACCGGGCCGAGAAATGGCACAAGGTGCCGTTGATCCGCACCCGGTTGAACCCCGCTCGCCAGCTTGAGGTCGCCGTCCCCGACGGCGAATGGCTGTCTGCTCCCGGCGTCGAGAGCGACCGCGCGGTGTCGGCCTATCTCGGCTTCGAAGCCTCGCTCCGGCCGTTCAGCCAGGAGAATGCGCCTGGCTATTCCGGCCCAATGACGGCGGAACGCTACCGCAAGGCGCCCATTCATCTCTTGACCACGGCTTCGCTGGCGCGCCTGAAGGCATTGCATCCGGAAGGCGCCGCCGACCCGCGCCGCTTCCGCCCCAACATCGTAGTCGACATGGCGGCGATCGAAGGCTCTTTTCCGGAGACGGAATGGATCGGCCGCAAGCTGGCGATCGGCGATCTCCTGCTGACCATCTCCGAACCATGCCGCCGCTGCGGCTTCACCATCATCGCCCAGGACGGCTTCGACAACGATCCCGGCATCCTGCGCAACCTGGTCCGCCACAACGCCCATAACCTCGGGGTGTATTGCACGGTCGACAGGCCGGCACGTGTCGCTGTCGGCGACACGATGCGGTTCGTATAACTACGGATAAAGATCCGCCCGCGTCGGCGGCAGGCCGCTGGGCCCCCGTGCGCGCTTGGTGACGACGGTCTGGAAAATCTGCGCCGAGGCGCGCTCGAAGGTGATCGAACACCCGGTCAGATAAAGCAGCCACAGCCGCGCCTTGGCCTCGCCGACCTCGGCGATTGCCTCATCGAAGCGATCCTGCAGCCGCTCGGCCCACAGCCTGCAGGTGCGGGCATAATGCTCGCGCAAATTCTCGACATCGTAGACGAGAAAACCGTGCGCCTCCAGATTGCCGGTTGTCATGCCGATCGTGTCGAGTTCACCGCCGGGGAAGATATATTTGAGCAATGCCTTGTATTCCGGTCCCTTGCGCAGGGTCTTCTTCATGTCGCCCTTGCTGCGCCTGGTGATGGCGTGATGCAGATAGATGCCGCCCGGCTTCAGCAGCCGGTGGACGGTGGAAAAGTAGGCGGCGTGGTTGGCGATACCCAGATGCTCGAACATGCCGATCGACGATATCTTGTCGAAAGAGCCGGTGAGCTCGGCATAGGATTTGATCTCGATGGTGATGCGGTCCTCCAGCCCCTCGGCGCGGATGCGCTCGCGGGCAAGATCGGTCTGGGCCTGCGACAGCGAGACGCCGTGACCGACGACGCCGTAATTCTTCGCGGCATGGATCAGCATGGCGCCCCAGCCACAGCCGATGTCGAGCAGCTTTTCGCCCGGTTTCAGCCGGAGTTTTCGGCAGATGTGGTCGAGTTTGTCGGCCTGCGCCTGGTCGATGCCGTTGGCGAAATCCTTGAAGTAACCGCAGCTGTAGACCATGCGCTCGTCGAGGAAGAGCCGGTAGAAGGCATTCGAAATGTCGTAGTGATGCTGGATCGCTTCCTTGCTCGAACCGCTGACATAGGGATTGCGCCCGGACAGATCGGTCCGCGCGCTCATCTGCTTGCGTGACAAAAGCACGGAAGGCAGGTCGCGCAGGATCGCCAGCTTCGGCAGCGACTTGAGCTTGGTCCGCAGCTTGCCTTGCGACGGCAGGGCATAGAAATCGAACAGCGTCCCGTCTTCGATGTCTATGGTCTTGGAAATCCACATCTCGATCAGCGTCGACAAAGACGGTCGCCTCACAACCTGCCAGACGATGTCCTGGTCGTTGACGGTGAGCACTGGCCCGCCGGCGGGGCCGATCCGCTCGCCGGTCCACAGCCTGACGGCAAAACCGGGCTTCAGCGTTTCGATCACCGTTCGAACGACGCGCGCGGCTTTCTCGGTAGCGTCCATGCTCCCTCCCTGCGGCTCGATGACGCGATCTTGTCCATTTGGCGCGCGGATCGCAAGCGCAATGAAATGCCCGCCGCAGTTCCGGCAGGGTGCCTTTTTCAGCATGGCATCTTGTCATTTGCTGCAACGCACCCCATCATGTCCATGTGTTCAACAAATCGAAAGGAGGTGATCCGATGTCGAGTGATTTCGTTTTCCAGAACGTGGCCTCGCAGGATTGCACTTTCGGGAAGCAGTCTTCCCGTTAAGGCGCGAGATGCGCGGAGGGTGACCCTCGGGTCGCCGCCACAGGCCGCGCCATGGACGGAAACACGGAAGGCCGCCGGCTTCGCAAGAAGCGGCGGCCTTTTCCTTTTTGGGGCGAGCCTACTTCGTCAGCGCCAGGGTTTCGATGTTGCGGGCGATCGTCTGGCGACGTCCTGTTGCGGCACAGCGCTTGTGTGCCCAAGCGGACCAGTTGTCCCCAACTGCAAACCGAAATGGTGAGAGGCTAGGCCAGCATCCGTGCGCTGACCGTCTTGTCGATGCCGTGGTAGGGCGGATTGAACAGCCTGCCTTCCTGTTCATAGGTCCAAACCTTGAACAGGCTGAGCCGGTGCGGGCCGAAGCTGTGCAGCAGCGGCACGTCGGTGGCGTCTCGGCCGCGCGCGATGACGACGCGGCCGATCCTGGGCCGGTTGTGGCGCGGGTCGAACGTGTACCATTTGCCGTCCAGGAACACTTCCATCCAGGCCGAGAAATCCATCGGCGCCGGATCGGTCGGCACGCCGATGTCGCCGAGATAGCCGTTCACATAACGCGCCGGGATATTCATGCAGCGGCAGAGCGTGATCGCCAGATGGGCGAAGTCGCGGCAGACGCCCACCCGTTCCTCATGCGCTTGCGCCGCCGTGCGGGTCGAACGCGCATAGCCGTAGCCGAACGACAGGCGGTTGTGGACATAGTCGACGATCGCCTGCACCCGCGCCCAGCCGGATGGAAGATGACCGAACAGCTGCCAGGCAAGATTGCTGAGATGATCGGTCTCGCAGTAGCGGCTGCCGAGGAGATAACCGAGCACCTCGTCGGGCAGTTCGGACACCGGTAGCTCCCTGGCCAGCGTGTTGACCTCATCCGGTTCGCCGCTGTCCTCGACCACCGCGTCGTAAAGGATGCGAAAGCCCCCGGCAGGCGCGGTGAAGCGGCGGCAGGCATTGCCGTGCATGTCATGGTAGAGCCTGGTCGGCACGGAAGGCGATGTCAGCACACGCGTCTGCCGTTTGATGTCGGCCTGCCTGTCCTTGTGGATCTCGAGCAGCGAAATCACCGGAGTGGCCTCGGCGCATTCAATGGCGATTTCATAGCCGAGCCGGATCAGCATCACACGTCCCCCCTTCAATCGTCATGGAAAGCAGTGTCGTTGAAACGCCGGAGGGGAGCCGTGGTTCCCTGGAGCGTCCGAAAAGACACCCTCGCGCCTTCCCATGTCAGTGCCTTGACGTTACGGTTGCTCCCTCCCTCGACACGCTCCCCGGACTTCAAGGAAAATCATGTTTGCAGGCAGAAAATTCGCCGCCTTCCTCTTCGATATGGACGGCACGCTGATCAATTCCATCGCCTCGGCGGAGCGGGTGTGGAGCGATTGGGCACGTCGTCACGGCCTCGACGTCGCCGCCTTCCTGCCGACGATCCACGGTGTGCGGGCGATCGAGACCATCACCGGCCTTGCCCTCCCAGGCGTCGATCCGGCGCATGAGGCCGACCTGTTGCTGAAAGCCGAGGCCGACGATCTCGATGGCATTATGCCGATCTCCGGCGCCGTGGCGTTTCTCGAGGCGCTGCCTCCCGAGAGCTGGGCGATCGTGACCTCCGCGCCACGCTCGTTGGCGCTTGCACGCATGAAGGTTGCCGGCATTCCAGTTCCCGCCGTTCTCGTCGCGGCGGAAGACGTATCCCGAGGCAAGCCGGCGCCCGACTGCTTCCAGCTCGGCGCAAGACGGCTAGGCTTCGACGCGAGCGACTGCCTGGTGTTCGAGGATGCCCCTGCCGGCATCGCGGCGGCCGAGGCAGCGGAAGCCGCGGTCATGGTGATCAACGCCACGCACCAGCATCCGATGGCGACGCAGCATGCCGCGATCGCCGGCTACGATGCGGTCGGCATCACCGTCGACGAGCGCGGCTGGCTGGCGCTTGAGGCGCAACGCAGCGCCGCCTAGGTGTGGCGTTATCGGGTGTGTCGGGATTCAGGTCAGGCCGAGTCGAAAAGGGTGGCCAGTCTCACCTGAATTTCAACACACACCCTAAAAATCGCTGGTCAGGCCTTTGACTTCCCAGTCGCCGTAGCGGCCGGGTTCCTTGCCGCCACGGCCACCGATTTCCTTCGGCAGGGCGGCCTCCTTCTCGCGATACTCAGCGCGTCGTGCCTCGGCTTCCGCCAGGGCACGGCGGGCGGCTGGCGTCAGTGCTTTTGACGGCGTGTCGTCATCGGTTTCGGCCGGCGTTTTACTGGGTTCGTCGTTCATGCGATATTTCCAGCGGATTGAAACAGGGACAGGCGTTTCCCATCATAATAGCGATGAGCTCAGGACTATCGACCCCCTTTCGCGATCTGGACAGGAGCAGCCGATGAACACCATTCGCACCGCCATGCTTCTTGCCGCGATGACGGCGCTGTTCATGGGCGTCGGCTTCCTGATCGGCGGGTCGGGCGGCATGATGATCGCGCTGGTGATCGCCGCCGGCGCCAATCTGTTCAGCTACTGGAACGCCGACAAGATGGTGCTGTCGATGAACCGCGCCGTCGAGGTCGACGAGAAGAACGCGCCGGAATATTACGCCATCGTCCAGGCGCTGGCCAAGCAGGCCGGCCTGCCGATGCCCAAGACCTATCTGATCGACGTCCCCAGCCGAACGCCTTCGCCACCGGCCGCAATCCGCAGAACGCCGCGGTTGCCGCCTCCACCGGCTTGCTGCAGCGGCTGACCCATGAGGAAGTCGCGGCCGTCATGGCGCACGAGCTCGCCCACGTCCAGCATCGCGACACGCTGACCATGACCATCGTCGCTACCTTTGCCGGCGCCATCTCGATGCTTGGCAACTTCGCCTTCTTCCTCGGCGGCAACCGCGACAACAACCCGTTCGGCTTTGTCGGCGTGCTGGCCGCGATGATCGTGGCGCCCTTCGCCGCGATGATCGTGCAGATGGCGGTCAGCCGCACCCGCGAATACGAGGCCGACCGGCGCGGCGCCGAAATCTGTGGACACCCGCTGTGGCTGGCATCGGCGCTTGACAAGATCGCCCGTGGCGCCGAACGCATTCCCAACCCCGATGCCGAGCGCAATCCGGCGATGGCGCATCTCTTCATCATCAATCCCCTACACGGCGAGCGCATGGACAGTCTGTTCTCCACCCACCCGGCCACCGAGAACCGCATCGCTGCGCTGCAGGAAATGGCGCGGCAGATGGGCGACAGTGCCCCCCGGACGGCGGAACGCAGGGCGCCCGTGCCGCCGCGGGCCGACGAGGTCCAATCGGCCGGGCCGTGGGGCAAGCCGGCCGCACCGGAACAGTCCGCCGAACCCGCCAAGCCGAACTCCAATCCATGGGGTCGCAACCCGACCGGGCCCAAAGGCCGGTGGTCGTGAGCGTGGCGGACAGAGGACCTCGACGCACGGTTTCAGGCGATCAGGAGCACAAGGACGGAGGCGAATTCGTCGCTGGTCTCGCCGCCCGCAAGGCGGCGGCGCGCTTGCTTGCCGCTGTCATGGATGCCAGGACGCCGCTCGACGGCCTGACCGACCACGAGAACGGCCATCCGCAATACAAGGCGCTCGATCCGCGCGACCGTGGCCTGGTGCGCGCCATCCTGGTCACTGCGCTGCGCTATCGCATGACCATTACGGGGTTGCTGGCGCGGCGCCTGGAAAAGCCGCTGCCGCCCAACGCCACCGCTTTGTCCCACATCCTGCATGTGGCGGCCGCGCAGATCCTGTTCCTCGATATTCCCGACAGCGCCGCTGTCGACCTGGCGGTGACCCACGCCAAATCCGACCCGCGCACGCAGCGCTTCTCCGGCCTGGTCAACGGCGTGCTGCGCACCCTGGCGCGAGCCAAGGACACGGAACTGCCAGCTGCCCTTGCCACCACCGACGAAGCGCCAAAATGGTTCTCCGACCGGCTAAAGGCCGCCTATGGCGCCGACAAGACGAAGCAAATTCTCGCGGCCCACCGGCATGAAGCGCCGGTCGACTTCACGGTCAAGGCCGATCCCGAACTCTGGGCCGAAAAGCTCGGCGGCATCGTGCTGCCGACCGGGACGGTTCGAGTGGAAAATCTTGCCGGCCCCGTTATCGAACTGCCCGGTTTCGCGGAGGGCGCCTGGTGGGTGCAGGATGCGGCGGCCAGCTTTCCCGCCCGGCTGTTCGGCGATATCCGGGGACTGCGCGTCGCCGATCTCTGCGCGGCGCCCGGCGGCAAGACCGCACAGCTGATCCTGGCCGGAGCCAGGGTTACCGCCGTCGACAGCTCGAAGAACCGGCTGGCCCGGCTGGCGCAGAATCTCGACCGCCTCGGCCTTGCAGCGGACATCGTCCAGGCCGACCTCATCAAATACGAGCCGGCGGAACTGTTCGACGCCGTGCTCCTCGATGCGCCCTGCTCGTCGACCGGCACGGTGCGCCGGCATCCCGACGTGCCCTGGACCAAGACGGCGGCCGATGTCGAAAAACTCGCCGATCTGCAGAACAGGCTGCTGGCCCGCGCCGTCACCCTGGTCAGGCCAGGCGGCCGGATCGTCTTTTCCAATTGTTCGCTCGACCCGATCGAAGGCGAGGATCTCCATCGCGCGTTCCTCAAGGCAACGCCGGCGGTCACCGACGATCCCCTGCATCAGGGCGAGATCGCCGGCATCGATTCGTTCCTGACGGCGCAAGGCACGCTGCGCACCACGCCCGCTGACCTCGACCTCGGAGCGCCGGAGCGCTCGGGTCTGGACGGCTTCTTCGCCGCGCGCATGCGCCGAGCTCTTTAGAGCAATTCCAGGAAAAGTGTGAACGGTTTTCCGTCCGGAATTGCGTCAAAACAAAGAGTTAGAGCATGTCGTCCAGGCTCCAGTGGTTGCCCCAACGAGCATCGATTTCGTCGTCGACATTCTGGTAGCGGATATCCGTCGACAGTCGGATCAGTCCGTTTTTACTCTGGTTGGTGGTGGAGGCATGGATCATGTAGGGCGAGTGAAGGACGATGTCGCCCGCCTCGAAATCCGCCATCAGCCACCTAGTATCGAACTGTTCCGCCATGTGAGGCAGGTCCTTCGACACCCAGCCACCCTCTGTCATATTGCGGTTGTAGGCGCTGATGCGTTCCTCGGGACCGAGATCGGCATTGTCCCTGGCGAATTGTGCCTCCAGGGTAGTGCCAATGGCATGCGATCCCTCCAGGTAGATGAGACCTCCCATGTCGATCGAGGCATCGCCGATCGGTATCCAGGCCGTCACCACGCGGCTTGTGCCGCCGCGCAGGTAGACGAGATCGTAATGCGCAGGCGTCGCGGTGGCGGTGCCAGGCAAGGTGAAGCGCATGATCTTTCGCTTGTGCAGGTAGGATAACCCGCCCGTGAAAGCGTCCATCAGGCGCGATAGGCGCGGCTGCGCGCAAAAGCCCTCATAGGCCGTCGAACGGACCACCGACATCAAGCGACGATTGGCGAGCTGGTGATCGATAGCACTGTCGGAAGCGATACCGAGCGAAGGGTTGGTCGCCGGCTTCAAAAGTCCGCTATCGGCAAGATGGGAAAGCACCCAGCCGCGAAACTCGATCACCTCACCGCGCGGCAAGAGCCCTTTCAGCCAGACATAGCCTTGCGTTCCAAAAAGGCGGCGAATGGCCTCGACGCCAATGGAAGGGTCCGTCGGCGAAAGGTAGCCCAGCCTGTTCGGCATCGTCGACAGCACCTTGCCGTTGGCTGTCAAGGCAACCGGCGGGGCGCCCCGCAATGGCTGTTCGCCGGCTGATATCGACATTTCAATCACCTGGATGGCTTCGACCTTGGCAGAACAATAGCTTGGTATCTCAACTCTTCCCATAGGTGGAAAACCGACCGGGACTCTTTCGCTCATGACCAGCCGGCACTATGCCTTGTGCCGATCGCCACGCCACAAGAGGACCTAAGTCGCGGCATGAACCAGGTGTATGACCCGGAAAAGACGTGACTTTTTTAGGGACGACCGGCCACGGCCGCGTGAAGTGGCTCGATCAGGCGAAATCGGCCTTCGCATAAGTTCTTGAATCATATAAACTTGCACCGGGGTAGAGGACGTCCAGGAGGGCTTTTGGCACTGGTTGCCAGCAACACGACGCGTCTTTGGACGCTTGTCGCGAAGGAGTTCTGGCGCAAGACGCGCCGGCGCTTGCGCGCCGGGCCAGTCTATCGCTGGCGCTATTCCGGGCGCACGCCCGAACGCGTGCTTATCGCGCCGCCGGACTTGCGCCTCGCCGACCCGCAGATCGCGCTCGAGATCTATTACGGCCGCTATCCCTTGTCGGGGCATCTGGTCGAGACCGGCGGCAAGTCACCCTTCCAGATCAATGTTCCAAATCACGGCTGGCAAAAGACGCTGCATGGCTTTCGCTGGCTTCGCCACATGCGCGCAGCCGGCACCGAGCTTGCCGCCGCCAATGCCCGCGCTCTGGTTTCCGACTGGATCACCATGCATGGCAGCCATATTTCCGGCATCGCCTGGGAGCCTGGCATCACGGCCAAGCGCATCATCGCCTGGCTGCAGCATTCTTCCGTGGTGCTGCAAGGCGCGGAGTTTCCGTTCTATCGCGCCTTCCTGAAATCGCTGGCCGTCCAGATCCGCTACCTGAGGTCGATGGCCCGCGAAATGCCTGACGGCAAGGACCGGCTGCGGGCCCGCATCGCGCTGGCCTTCGCGGCGCTTTCCCTGCCGGCGCCGGCTTCGGCGCTGCGCGGCGCCACCCGCAACCTGGCCGAGGAACTCAACCGCCAGATCCTCGCCGACGGCGGCCATATCTCGCGCAATCCGATGACGGTGCTGGAAATCCTCGCCGACCTTTTGCCACTGCGCCAGACCTACGCCAACCAGGCGGAGGCGCCGCCGCAAGCGCTGATCGGCGCGATCGACCGCATGCTGCCGGCGCTGCGCTTCTTCCGCCACCAGGATGGCAGCCTGGCCCGCTTCAACGGCATGGGCGCCACGATCCACGACCGTATCGCCACCATCCTGCGCCACGACGACACCGCCGGAGCTCCGCTGCTGCACGCGCCGCATTCGGGCTATGAGCGGCTGTCGATGGGCGGCACCACCGTCATTGCCGATACCGGCCTGCCGCCGCCGGTCGACGTGTCCAACGCGGCCCACGCCGGCTGTCTCGCCTTCGAACTGTCGTCGGGCCGCCAGCACTACATCGTCAACGCCGGCATCGACACCTATGGCGCCGCCGAGTTCCGGCCGCTGGCCCGCGCCACCGCCGCGCACTCGACCGCCACCATCAACGACACCTCTTCGGCGCGGTTCACCCACTCGCTGCGGGTCAACGATCAGCTGGGTTCGCCCTTGATTGGCGGCCCGCAGCATGTCCAGTGCAAGCGCACCGACCAGAAGGGCGTTCACGGCTTCATCGCCCGTCATGACGGCTATCTCCAGCGCTTCGGCTTCCTGCATGAGCGCGACCTGAAACTGTCCTCGAACGGCAATGTGCTCGCCGGCAGGGACCGGTTCCAGCGGCCCGGCAATGCCGAGATCCGCAACAACGGCCGCGACTTCGTCACCGTGCGCTTCCATATCCATCNTTCCAGCGGCCCGGCAATGCCGAGATCCGCAACAACGGCCGCGACTTCGTCACCGTGCGCTTCCATATCCATCCAGACATCAACCTTTTGCAGGACGAGCATGACCGCCTGGTGCTGACCGCCGATCAGGCCGACACCTGGGTGTTCACCTCGAGCGAAGTGGTGCCGGAGGTCGAGGAATCGATCTATTTCGCCGGTCTTGGCGGCCCGCGCCGCAACCGCCAGATCGTGCTTGCGTTCAAGGCGTCCGATGTGGCCGAAGTCCATTGGCAGCTGACGCGCACCAGCATCGCCGGCTACCCGGAAAACAACTGAAGCAATTCCAGGAAAGTGTGAAGCGGTTTTTCCGGGAAAAGCGCGCAGCGCTTTCCCTTGTGAATTGCGTCAAAACCCGACCGCCGGTTTGATTTCCTGAAATCATGTGCTAGGGCGCGGGCTTGCCCCTCCAGCCGTGAAAGGCCGCCAGCCCATGGCCGTCGCCGCCAAGAACATTCCCGCACCGGACCTCGTTCCCGTCCGCCGTGCTCTGCTCTCCGTTTTCGACAAGACCGGCCTGATCGACTTCGCCAGGGGATTGGCTTCGGCCGGCGTCGAACTGGTTTCGACCGGCGGCACCGCCAAGGCGATCGCCGAGGCCGGCATGACGGTGCGCGACGTTTCCGAGCTCACCGGCTTTCCCGAGATCATGGATGGCCGTGTCAAGACGCTGCATCCATCGGTGCATGGCGCGCTGCTTGGCGTGCGCGACGACCCCGAACATTCGGCGGCGATGCACAAATACGGCATCGAGCCGATCGATCTCGTCGTCTCCAATCTCTATCCGTTCGAGGAGGTGCGCCGCTCCGGCGCCGACTATGCAGCGATCGTCGAGAACATCGACATCGGCGGCCCGGCGATGATTCGCGCCTCGGCCAAGAACCATGCCTACGTCGCCATCGTCACCGATCCTGGCGACTACGCCTCGGTGCTGAACGCGCTGGAGATGAACATCGGCTCGCTGTCGCTGGACTTCCGCAAGAAGCTGGCCGCCAAGGCCTTTGCCCGCACCGCCAGCTATGACGCGGCGATCTCCGGCTGGTTCGCCGAAGCGCTCGACATCGAGCATCCGACCTGGCGCGCCTTCGGCGGCAGGTTGACCGAGGTGATGCGCTATGGCGAAAACCCGCACCAGGGCGCCGGCTTCTACGTCAATGGCGACAAGCGGCCGGGCGTCGCCACGGCGCGCCAGCTGCAGGGCAAGCAGCTGTCCTACAACAACATCAACGACACCGACGCCGCCTTCGAACTGGCCGGCGAATTCGATCCCGGCCGCTCCGCCGCCGTGGCGATCATCAAGCATGCCAACCCGTGCGGCGTCGCCGAGGGCGCCTCGCTGAAAGCCGCCTACGCCAAGGCGCTGGCCTGCGACCCGGTCTCGGCCTTCGGCGGCATCGTCGCTCTCAACCGCACCCTCGACGCCGAGGCGGCGGAAGAGATCGTGAAAACCTTCACCGAGGTGATCATTGCGCCCGACGCGACCGACGAGGCGGCGGCGATCGTCGCCGCGAAGAAGAACCTGCGCCTGCTGGTCACCGGCGGCCTGCCCGACCCGCGCTCGCCCGGCACGACGGTCAAGTCCGTCGCCGGCGGCATGCTGGTCCAGGGCCGCGACAATGCCGTGGTCGACGAGCTGGAGCTCAAGGTGGTGACCAAGCGCGCGCCGACGCCGGCCGAGATGGCCGACCTCAAATTCGCCTTCCGCGTCGCCAAGCACGTCAAGTCGAACGCTATCGTCTACGCCAAGGACGGCGCCACCGTCGGCATCGGCGCCGGCCAGATGAGTCGCGTCGATTCCTCACGCATCGCCGCCCGCAAGGCGCTCGACGCGGCCGAAGCGGCCGGCATGGCGGAGCCACTGACCAAGGGCTCGGTCGTCGCCTCCGACGCCTTCTTCCCCTTCGCCGACGGTTTGCTGTCGGCCATCGAAGCCGGCGCCACCGCGGTGATCCAGCCCGGCGGCTCGATGCGCGACGAAGATGTCATCGCCGCCGCCGATAAGCATGGCATCGCCATGGTGTTCACGGGCGTCAGGCACTTCAGGCATTGAAGCACCTTTTTCCTTCTCCCCCTGTGGGGTCCGAAGGACGGGGCGAGACCCGTGGCTCGCCCCAGGGCGGTGGATCGGCGCGACAGCGCCGAGACGGTTGAGGGGTGTTCCAGCGGAGTGAGGCGTTGGCGTTCCCTGGCGCACCCCTCATCCGACCTCGCTACGCGAGGCCACCTTCTCCCGCAAGGGGAGAAGGAAGAGGCGCTATTCCACCGGCCGATCCGCCGGATAAGGCGTCCTGAGCAGGATCGCCATGCCTATAGCCAGGAACAGGATGATCACCGCCATGCCGAGCCGGGCCGAGTCGCTCACCGCGGTGATCGTCGCCACCAGGAACGGCGCCAGGAAACTGGTCGCGCGGCCGGCCAGCGCGTAGATGCCGAAATAGCGGCCGGATTCGGCGGCCGTGACGCTGCGCGCCATATAGGAACGCGACGACGCCTGCACCGGCCCGAAAGCCAGTCCGATGAGCAGGCCGTACAGGATGTAGGCCTTCTCCGCCGCCGTGCCGAACAGCCCGCCGGAATCGGTGGTCGGCAGCTGGATCAGGCCGAGCAGCGTGAAGCCCGGACCGGTCGAGACGACACCGATGGTGGCGACCGACAGCATGACCAACGCGATCATCACCACGGCCTTTGAGCCGAGCGCGGTGTCCAGCCGTGCGGCGACCCAGCAGCCGAAGATGGCGACCACGTTGAGGATGATGCCGAACATGCCGATCTCGGTGATCGACCAGTGGAACATGCCTGCCGCGAACGTGCCGCCGAGCGCCAGCAGGGCGTTGACGCCGTCCTGATAGATCATGCGGGCGACGAGGAAGCGGAAGATGCCGCCGCGCTTGCGCACCTCGGCCAGGGTCGATTTCAGCTCCGACAGGCCTTCACGCACCGCTGGCCCGATCGGAATGCCCTTGATGGCGTCCGGCGTGAAGAAAAACATCGGCAGGATGAACAGGAAATACCAGCCGGCCGATAGCGGCCCGGTGGCCCTGGCGTCTTCGCCGAGCTTCGGGTCGAGCCCGAACAGCGGGTCGATGCCGATGATCGTCTTGCCGGTCTCCGGCGAACCGGCCAGGCAGGTGACGACGAAGATCAGCGCGATCATGCCGCCGAGATAGCCGAGGCCCCAGGCGATGTTGGAGATGCGGCCGATCTCGCTCTTCGGCACCAGCCGCGGCATCATGGAATCGTTGAATACGGTCGAGAACTCGGCAGCCACGGAAGCCAGCGAGAACAGCGCCACGACCAGGAACAGGTTCGAGCCGGGCGCCGCGAACCACAGCAGGATGAGGCTGGTGATCTTGATCGCGGCGAAAAAGGCGATCCACGGCTTGCGCGGCCCGGTCTGGTCGGCGATCGAGCCGAGGATCGGCGACAGCACCGCGATGACCAGCCCGGCGGCGGCGATGCCGTAGCCCCAGACGGCCTGGCCGATATTGGGATCACCAGCCATGCGCGAAACGAAATAGGGGCCGAAGATGAAGGTGGTGACGACCGTGAAGAACGGCTGCGCCGCCCAGTCGAAGAACATCCATCCCCAGATGCCGCGTCCCGACGCACGCTGCACTGTTTCTACCGCCATGATGATTCCCCCGGCCGCGCCCGTGTCGGGCGCCATGTCTGCATGTTTTTCATGACCGCGCAAATGACAAGCGTCCAGCTGCCGTTCATTGCTCCTGGGTTCCGTACCCCCACGAAAGCTGCGCTATGCGCACATCTTGTGTGATTAGCGTGACTGATCGGCCGAGGCTCGATTGCCACGTGGTTCCCCCAATCCGTCGCTGCTTCGCAGCGCCACCTTTCCCCCCTCCGGAGGAAAAGGAAAGGAGCGTTGCTGGACGCGCGTTGACGGCAAAGAGCTTGGCGCCTTTCCTCTGCCCGTCGGTCGGGGGAGAGGTGGCTCGGCGAAGCCGAGACGGAGTGGGGGTCGACCAGCGCGGCATAACAATGCATGCGCCAATCTGCTATGCACGCTATCGGCCTCACATCCCTGTCAGATCGCTCATCAGGCCTGACGCCACCGACAGCCGCGACACGGTGATGTCGCCGCCTTCGGTGAGCGCCTGCAACCGCTCGCGGATGCGCGCCACCCGCTCGCCGCCGGCTTCCAGCCAGGCCACCACCGGGTCCGCCGTATCGGCATGGCCGGTGAGCGCCGCCACCGCGATGCCGCGACGCGACGCGCCGATCGTGTCGGTGGCACGGGACAGAGCGAGTTGGTCATAATAGTCCGAAGGTGTGATCGAGCGTGCGGCGTCCTCGACGCGCGGGATGCGGAAGGCGTCGCTGACGGCGAAGAACGCCTTGGCAGCGGCGACGATGTCGGCACCAGCGGTGCGCGCCGTCAGGGCGATGTCGGGGATGAGTTCCGCCACCTCGCTTAGCGCCAACTGCCCGGCCAATCGTTCCGGCGCGCCGGCCTTGAACAGCCCGTGCCGCTTCTCCTCGATCCGCTCGCGTGAAAAGGCCGGCAGCAGCGAAACGAGTTTCGGCTCCAGCGCCTTGCGCGCGTCCTGCAGCTCGGCGATGCGCTGACCGAGCGGCGCCGTGCCGGCATCGTTCTTCAGATACCAGCCGCTGGTCACATAGATCAGCCGGCTAACCATCTGGTAGAGATCGAGTTGCACCTGGCCGTCGATCTGGCTGTCGAGCGCGTCGATCTCGCGATAGAGCGCCGGCAGCGCAAAGCCGTCGCGCACCACCGCGAAGGTGCGCACCACGTCGGCGGCGGCGCGGCCCGTCGCTTCCTGTAGCCGGTTGACGAAGGACGGGCCGCCGCGATTGACCAGGTCGTTGGCGACGACACGGGCAATGATCTCGCGGCGCAGCCTATGGCCGTGGATCTCGGCGGCGTATTTCTTGCCCATCCGGTCCGGGAAATAGCCCATCAGGTCGCGGTCGAAATGCGCATCATCAGGCACGTCGCTGGCGACGATGTCGGAAAACAGCACGATCTTGGCGTAGGCGAGCAGCACGCCGAGTTCCGCCCGGGTCAGCGGCTCGCCGCGCGCCTCGCGCTCGGCAAGGGCCGCCGGCGACGGCAGCGTCTCGACGGCACGGTCGAGCAGGCCGCGCGCCTCGAGCGCGGTCATGAACCGCGCCTGATGCGCGATGTCGGCGAGCCCGCGCTTGCGCGCGATCGAAAGCGCCAGGGTCTGCTGGTAGTTGTTCGACAGCACCAGAGAGCCGACCTCGCCGGTCATCTCGGCCAGCAGCTTGTTGCGCGCCGGACGCGTCAGCGATCCCTTGCGCATGGCCGACGCCAAGGCGATCTTGATGTTGACCTCGACGTCGGAGCAGTTGACGCCGCCCGAATTGTCGATGGCGTCGGAATTGCAGCGGCCGCCATTCATGCCGAACTCGATGCGCGCCCGCTGCGTGACGCCGAGATTGGCGCCCTCGCCGATCACCTTGGCACGAACGTCAAGTGCCGTGATGCGGACGGCATCGTTGGCACGGTCGCCGACCTCGGCGTTGGTTTCGGTCGATGCCCGCAGATAGGTGCCGATGCCGCCGAACCACAGGAGATCGACCGGCGCCTTGAGGATGGCGGTCATGATCTCGACCGGCGTGGCGGTCGTCTTGGCCAAGCCGATCGCCGCCGCCGAGGCCGCCGGCAAGGTGATCGACTTCTGGTTGCGCGAGACGATGATGCCGCCTTCCGAAAGCTTGCTCTTGTCGTAGTCCTGCCAGGATGAGCGGGCGAGAGCGAACATGCGCTCGCGCTCGGCCATCGAGGCCGCCATGTCCGGGTCCGGATCGATGAAGATGTCGCGATGGTCGAAGGCGGCGATCAGCCTTGTCTTCGGCGATAGCAGCATGCCGTTGCCGAACACGTCGCCCGACATGTCGCCGACACCGACAACCGTGAAGGGCGACGTCTGGATATCGCGGTTGATCTCGCGGAAATGTCGCTTGACCGCTTCCCAGGCGCCTTTGGCGGTGATGCCCATCTTCTTGTGGTCATAGCCGGCCGAGCCGCCGCTGGCGAAGGCGTCGTCGAGCCAGAAGCCGTGTTTCTCGGAGATCGCGTTGGCGGTGTCGGAGAAGGTCGCCGTGCCTTTGTCGGCGGCGACGACGAAGTACGGATCGTCCTGATCGCGCCTGACGACGCCGGCCGGCGGAATGACGCCGTCCAGCCCGATATTGTCGGTGATCGACAAAAGGCTGGAGACGAAATTCTTGTAGGCCGACGTGCCGGCCTCGAAGATCGCGTCACGCCCGGCGCTCATCGGCAGTTTTTTGGGATAGAAACCACCCTTGGCGCCGACCGGCACGATGACGGCGTTCTTGACCTGCTGCGCCTTGACCAGGCCGAGCACCTCGGTGCGGTAGTCCTGGGCGCGGTCAGACCAGCGCAGGCCGCCGCGCGCCACCGGGCCGAAGCGCAGATGCAGGCCCTCGACCTCGGAACCGTAGACGAAGATCTCCCGCCACGGCCGTGGCGCCGGCAGCCCCTCGACCGCCTGCGAGTCGAGCTTGATCGCCAGCGACCGGCCTTTCTCTTTCGTATCGGCAACGAAATGATTGGTGCGCAGCGAGGCCTCGATCAGATTGAGGTAGCGGCGAATGATGGTGTCGTCATCGATGTTGGGCACATCTTCGAGCGCATCTTTGATCTTGGCCTTGAGATGCTTGGCCGCCACCATGCCTTCGCCCTGGGCGGTCGGGCCAAGCCGGGCGATGAACAGCGCATGCAAGCCGCGCGCGATGTCGGGATAGCGGTTCAGTGCCGCGGCGATGAAGTCCTGGCTTTGCGGAATGCCGACCTGCTGCAGATAGCGGCCATAGGCGCGCAGGATCGTGATTTCGCCGGACCACAGGCCGGCGGTCTGGGCAAGGCCGTTATAACCGTCATTGTCGACATCGCCGCGCCACACCGACAGGAACGCGTCCTCGAACAACGCGCCGCCATTGCCGAGGTCGATCGGCTTGCCATAGCTGTTCTCCAACTCCATGTCGTGGATGAAGACCCGGCCGGACTGCTCGTCACCAACCTCGAAGGTGCGCTCGCTGATGACGCGAAAGCCGATGTTTTCCAGCAGCGGAACCCGCCGCGACAGCGCCACCGGGCTGGCATGGTGAAAAATCTTCAGCGCCGCCTGATGCGGCTTCTGCTCGGCATGGCGGTAGTAGTCGATGGCGATCGGATTGTCGGCGCCGATCTTGGCGATGCGCCCGGCATCGACCAATGCCTCCGCCGCGCTGAACGATTCGCGATAGCTCTCCGGCAGCCTCGCGGCGATTGTCTTCAGCGCCTGGTCCCCGCCATGGGCATCCGCCGCGTCGGAAAGGGCATCCTCCCAGGTCCGCACGATGTCTCGGATCGCCGCCTCGATCGTCGCCTGCTCGACTTTCGGCGTCTTGCCGCCGGAGCGGCCGATGATGAAATGCACGCGCGCTAGCCCGCCTTCCGGGAAGGCCGGGTAATAGGCCGACAGCCGGCCCTCGAAAACGGTTTTCAGATAGGCGCCGATCTTCTCGCGCACGACACTGTCGTAGCGGTCGCGCGGCACAAAGACGAGGATCGAGACGAAGCGGTCGAACTGGTCGGCACGCACCAGCGCCCGCACCCGCGGCCGCTCGACCAGGCCGAGAATGGCCGCGGCGTGCTTTCTCAGGATCGGCACCGGCACCTGGAACAGTTCGTCGCGCGGATAGCTCTCCAGCACGTTGATGAGTGCCTTGCCGGAATGATCGTGGCGGTCGAAGCCGGACTTGGCGATGATGGTTTCGGCCTTGGACCTGAGATAGGGAATCTTCATCACCGAGCGCGTGTAGGCGGTCGAGGTGAACAGGCCGACGATGCGCAGTTCGCCCGCCAACGCGCCCTGGGCGGTGTAGGTCTTGATGCCGATGTAATCGAGATAGATGCGGCGGTGCACCAACGACTTGGCATTGGCTTTGGTGACGATCAGCGGCTCCGGCCCGTGCAGGAAGGCGCGGATTTCCGGTGTCGTCGTCACCGCTTCGGTGCCGCGCCTGAGCACCAGCACGTCGGGATCCGTCAGGATGCCGAGGCCGGCCTTGTCGGCGCGCTCCAGCGTGCCGCTTTCCTCGCCGCCGGTGTATTTGAATTCGCGCATGCCGAGGAAGGTGAAATTGTCGTCGCGCAGCCACTCCAGGAAAGCGATCGCCTCGGCAACGCTCTTCTTGTCGAGCGGCACCGCCGAATAGCGGAACTCCGAGATCGCCTGGTCGAGCCGGGCCAGCATTGGCTTCCAGTCGTGGACGGCGGCGTGAACCTGGCCGAGCATCTTGCGCAGCCGCTCGGTCAAGCCGGCCGCAGCTTCGACCGTCACCCGTGGAATATGAACGTGGATGACGCTCAGCCGATCGTGGCTGCCGTCGTCCTTGGCGAAATTGCCGTCGCCGAGGATCTCTTCCACTCCGCCCTTGCCGTGGCGAACCGTGATGACCGGGTGGGTGACCAGGCTCGGCTCGCCGGCGGTTTCCGTGATCTCGCCGAGGATGGAATCGAACAGGAACGGCATGTTGTCGTTGACGACGGTGATCACCGTGACCGGCCGGCCTTCGCGGAACACACCCGAATCGGCTTCGACGGCGACGACGCATTCACCCTTCTTGTGGCCGGCGACCGCCTGACCGGCGAGGTCGGCGGCGCGTTCGAGGTCGGCCACTTCATAGGCGGCGATGTCTTCGGCCGGCGCGCGGGCAAGCAGGTAATCGGCAAGCCTGGCTGGCCTTTCCTCCGTTTTCGCCGCCGCTGTTGCCTTCTTTTTCAACTTAGCTGCGGTTTTCACGCTGGCCATGGTGCTTCTTGCCTCCCGTCGCATGCTTTTGAGACTATGGTAGCAGATGACCGCTGTTTGGCGACAAAGGTTTGACGGCTTGCCAAGAATTATCGGAATTCCAATTGTCGGAATTCGGCGGCAAGCCATCATCCAGGGTGGAGAGATGAGCAATGAACGGCAAAATTTCGGCGCTTGATCTGGCTCCCGAAGAGTTGAGCGAGCCGACAAAAGCCTATTTCGCCAAATGCGAGGAGAAGCTCGGCCTCGTTCCCAACGTGCTCAAGGCCTACGCTTTCGACGACAAGAAACTGCGCGCCTTCACCGACATGTACAACGATCTGATGCTGGGTGAGTCAGGCCTGTCGAAGCTGGAGCGCGAGATGATCGCGGTCGCCGTCTCCTCCATCAACCATTGCTATTATTGCCTGACCGCGCATGGCGCGGCGGTGCGCCAGCTGTCCGGCGACCCGGCGCTCGGCGAGATGATGGTGATGAATTTCCGCGCCGCCGATCTTTCGCCCAGGCAGACCGCAATGCTCGAATTCGCCGTCAAGCTGACCGAACAGCCGGCAAAGATCGTCGAGGCTGATCGGGCAGCGCTGCGCGACGCCGGCTTCACCGATCGCGACATATGGGACATCGCCTCGACCGCTGCCTTCTTCAACATGTCGAACCGCGTGGCGGCTGCGATCGACATGCGGCCGAACGACGAATACCACGCCATGGCAAGGTGAGGCGCGGCGGCCGGAATCCTGCCCGCCTTATATCAGCTATCCCTCATCTTCGTTGATTGTTTGCCCGTTTGGTCCGATGATCGGCGCGCGGCGTGACCGCATGCCGGTTCGATGCCGCTGATGAAGGGAGGAGAACATGGCGAAATTTCTCTACGTCTATCACGGTTCCGGCAAGATGCCGGCGACCGAGGCCGATCTAAAGGCGTTGACGGACAGCTGGACGGGCTGGTTCGGAAAACTTGGCTCGGCTGTGGTCGACCGTGGCAATCCGGTTGGCATGTCGAAAACCGTCCTGCCCGGCGGCAAGGTCGAGAACAATGGCGGCAGCAACCCGACCGGCGGCTATTCGATCATCGAGGCGAAAGACATCGACGACGCCACCAGCAAAGCCAAGGATTGTCCGATCCTGATGGAGCCGAACTGCAACGTCGAGATCGCGCCGATCCTCAATATTATGGGTTGACGCGCCGGTTCAGGACCGCGCCGCGATGGCCGCGGCGGCGCCGGCCATCGTCGTGGCGCTGATGCGGTTGGCGATCTTCATGGCGCGCTTGCTCTTCAGCAGCTTGCGCGCCTGCGAGGCGGCGAGCACCCAGGCGAGATCGATGGCAATGAGCACCACGGCCATGGTCGCCGTCAGCTCGACCCAGCCGACGATGCTGACCGAGGCCAGGTCGATGATGGTCGGCAGCAGCGCCAGGTAGAACATCATGATCTTGGGGTTGCCGAGCGTCACCGCCATGCCGGCGAAGAACAGCTTCACCGGAGAATCCTCGCGCGGCATCTCGCCTTCCTTGGCGTCGACAGGTGCGGTCCACATTTTCCAGGCGAGGTACGCGAGATAGGCTACGCCGACCCACTTCACCACGACGAAGGCGAAATGGAAGGTCTGCGCCACGACGGCCAGCCCGAACACCGCCAGCGATAGCCAGATGCCCTCGCCGATCCACATGGCGAGCAGGAACGGGAACACGTCACGAAAGCCCTTCGAGATGACCCGCGCGACCAGAGCCGCGATCGAGGGGCCCGGTGAGCCGGCAGCGACAAACAGGGCGGCGGCGAAAATGAGCAGCGAGGTGAGATGCATAGCAAGGATCTGGACTGAGGTTTGACTGCCACACTAACCAGCAACAGCAGCATTGGCAAAGACAAGGTAATCGCTTTGGTCGGCAGCCCAGGCCTCCGTGCTCGCGATCCCTTGCCGGCTCCGCGTCCCGCGGCTAGAAGAACCGCCGCGAAACAATTTTTGAGCTTCACTTTGCCTACGTAACCGCCGGTCTCGTCAACTCCCCCGACACACCTGCATGGCGCCGCATTCGTGGTGCCTGGTTTCATTTTCATGTGTTCCTCTGGCGGCGGTTCGAGACCGGTTTGGCACTGCTGAACCGCTGTCGCGCTTTCCGCCAGCGACACCTGACTTCACGATCTCCGCAACCTATCGCCACGCCGCGCCCGCATGGGCATCTCGAGATTGCCGACCTGATGAACTTCCCGACGGGAAGGGCTTATCGGCATGTCCGGCATTGTGCGTATCGACTGGGCGATCGCGCCCGCAATCGCTCCTCGACCCCTGGTCAACTGTAATCGCTGCGGCGGCGTGAAGGCGTATCGCTGCAGCGAAAAGTTCCGCGTCAACGCCAACGGCAAGCGCATCGACGTGTGGCTGATCTATCGCTGCGTCGATTGCGACAATTCCTGGAATTTCGGCATTTTTGAGCGCTGCAACCGCCGCGACATCGAACCGGCGCTGCTCCAGGCGCTCGAAAGCAATGATCCGGGGCTGGCCCGGCGCCATGCCTTCGACGTCTCCGCGCTTCGCAATCAGGTAGGACGTGTCGAGGAGTTTCCCGATGTCGCCGTGCAAAGGCATCTGGTTGGGGAGACAAGCGAGAGCGCGACAGCGCTGGAACTCAGGCTTGGGCTGGAAATGCCGATATCGCTCCGCCTCGACCGCCTGCTTGCCAACGAACTCGGCATCTCGCGGTCGCGGCTTCAGGCCTTGCAAGAGAGGCGATTGCTGGCCATAGGACCGGACGGGGCCAAAGCTCTGCGCAGAGGGGCTCGCGAGGGGACGATCGTGCTGATCGATCTGGAGAGTGAACCCGACTGCGAAGCCATCATCTCGGCAGCCGGCGGTTGAATGAAAAAGGGGCGGAGCACGCGGTGCTCCGCCCCTTTTTATACAAGGAATCAGAAGATTACGCCGCGCCGACCGCCTTGGCCGACTTCTCGAAGCGCTTGCGCTCGTTCGGGTCGAGATAGAGCTTGCGCAGGCGAATGGTCTTCGGCGTCACTTCGACCAGCTCGTCGTCCTGGATCCAGGCCAGCGCGCGTTCCAGCGTCATGCGGATCGGCGGGGTGAGCTTGACCGCCTCGTCCTTGCCGGCGGCGCGGATGTTGGTCAGCTTCTTGCCCTTCAGCACGTTGACTTCGAGGTCGTTGTCCCTGGAGTGGATGCCGATGATCATGCCCTGATAGACCTTGACGCCCGGATCAATGACCATCGGGCCGCGGTCTTCCAGGTTCCACATGGCGTAGGCCACGGACTCGCCCTGCTCGTTGGAGATCAGCACGCCGTTGGTGCGGCCCGGCAGTTCGCCCTTGTAGGGCTCATAGGCATGGAACAGGCGGTTCATCACGGCGGTGCCGCGCGTATCGGTCAACAGTTCCGACTGGTAGCCGATCAGGCCGCGCGTCGGCGCGTGGAAGACGATGCGCTGGCGGTTGCCGCCGGACGGACGCAGCTCGACCATTTCGGCCTTGCGCTCCGACATCTTCTGCACCACGACGCCGGCATGTTCCTCGTCGACGTCGATGACGACTTCCTCGACCGGCTCCAGCAATTCGCCGTTCTCGCCCTTCTGCATGACGACGCGCGGACGCGACACGGCGATTTCAAAGCCTTCGCGGCGCATCGTCTCGATCAGCACGGCGAGCTGCAATTCGCCGCGGCCGGAGACGAAGAACGAATCCTTGTCGGGCGATTCCTCGATCTTCAGCGCGACATTGCCTTCGGCCTCGCGCAGCAGGCGGTCGCGGATGACGCGGCTGGTCACCTTGTCGCCTTCTGTGCCGGCGAGCGGGCTGTCGTTGACCAGGAAGGACATGGTCACGGTCGGCGGATCGATCGGCTGCGCATGCAGCGCCTCGGTCACCGCCAGGTCGCAGAACGTGTCGGCGACGGTGCCCTTGGATAGGCCGGCGATGGCGACGATGTCGCCCGCTTGCGCTTCTTCGATCGGCTGGCGCTCGAGGCCACGGAAGGCGAGAATCTTGGAGATGCGGCCGGTTTCGATCTGCGTGCCGTCATTGTGCAGCACCTTGACCGCCTGGTTCGACTTCAGCGTGCCGCTCTCGATGCGGCCGGTGATGATGCGGCCGAGGAACGGATTGGCTTCCAGGATGGTGCCGATCATGCGGAACGGGCCGGGATGAACGGTCGGCGCCGGCACATGCTTGATCACGAGATCGAACAGCGGCGCAAGCTGCTGGTCCTTGGGGCCTTCCGGATTTTCCGAGACCCAGCCGTCGCGGCCCGAACCATAGAGGATCGGGAAGTCGAGCTGCTCGTCGGTGGCGTCGAGGGCCGCGAACAGGTCGAACACCTCGTTGACGACCTCGACATGGCGGGCGTCCGGCCGGTCGATCTTGTTGATGACGACGATCGGCTTCAAGCCGACCTTGAGCGCCTTGCCGACCACGAACTTGGTCTGCGGCATCGGGCCCTCGGCGGCGTCGACCAGCACGATGGCCGAATCCACCATCGACAGGATGCGCTCGACCTCACCGCCGAAATCGGCGTGTCCGGGCGTGTCGACGATGTTGATGCGCGTATCCTTCCAGTCGACCGAGGTCGCCTTGGCCAGGATGGTGATGCCGCGTTCCTTTTCGAGGTCGTTGGAATCCATGGCGCGTTCGGCTACGCGCTGGTTGTCGCGGAACGAGCCGGACTGCTTCAAAAGCTGGTCGACCAGGGTGGTCTTTCCATGGTCGACGTGCGCGATGATCGCGATATTACGGAGTTTCATGTTCTGATCTCGGAAGCGTTGCAGGCAGCAGGCCAAAGGCGCTGCCTCTTTCGGTTGCGCGGCTCATACAGGGTTTTTCGCAGTTGCGAAAGGGGAAGCGCAACACCAAATACTCATCAAATCTTAAGCATCTGCGTGTGAAATGATTTTGTTAACCAAGGCGGGAACCATTCAGGGCCCGGGCAGTTCGAACGTCATGACCGATAAACTCAACCGATTTTGGCCACTAATCGCCTCCGCGGCCTTTGCCGTTCTGCTGGCGGCCAACGCCGCGCAGTCGGCCGCGACGCTGAAGGAAGCACGGTCGTCCCTGCCGATCGATGCGCCTTCGGCCCAACAGGCTTTCGCCGACGCCCCCGACGGCGTCGATCCGATTGTGACTGGCCCGGTCAGCGCCGCCTTCAAGCAGCGCCAGGACGCAGCCAACTGCGACAGCGCCGTCTGGCCGAACATTCCAATGGTCTGCTACCCGGACTGACGACCTTCAGGTCTTTACGCCGACCGTACCGGGTCGAGCGTGATCTTGTAGAGTTCGTTGTCGTCGCGATCCATCAGCCGCACGGTCATCTGCTCGGTGGCGCCGGAAATGTCGACAAGGCCAAAGAATTGCAGGCCGGCTGACGGCGGCAGGTTCTGCCCCTGCTCGGCTGTCGGCGCCTTGATGAACTTCAGCTCCGGACCGAAGGTCATGTCGAAATCGTTCGGGCCGAACGTTCCGGCATGGATGGGGCCGGAAACGAATTCCCAGAACGGACTGAAGTCCTGGAACTGAGCCTTCTCGGGATTGTAGTAATGCGCGGCTGTGTAGTGCACGTCGGCAGTGAGCCAGACGGTGTTGCTGATGCCAGCATTCTTGATGTAGCGCAGCAGGTCGGCGATCTCCAGCTCACGTCCCTTTGGCAGGCCGTTGTCACCATTGCTGACAGCCTCCGCGCCTGCCTTTTTGACGCCATCGTCCCAGACGACGAGGCCGAGCGGCATGTCTGCGGCGATGATCTTCCATGTCGCCTTGGAGTTGGCTAGCTCCCGCTTCAGCCATTTCGTCTGCTGTTCGCCCAGCATGCGCGATTGCGGCGTCATCTCATCCTGCATGTCCGGACCGTTGGGGCCGCGATAGGAGCGCATGTCGAGGAAGAACACGTCGAGCAGCGGCCCGTAGGCTATCTTGCGGTAGACGCGGCCGGGCTCCGACGGCTCGTAACGGATCGTCGTCATCTCATGGAAGGCGCGGGCCGCGCGGGCCGCCAGCACATGGATGGATTTTTCCGTGTAGCGATTGTCGGCGCTCAGATTTTTCGAATCCGACCAGTTGTTCAGCACCTCGTGGTCGTCCCACTGATAGAAGGTCGGGCAGATGGCGCTGAGACCCAGGACGTGTCTGTCCATCATGTTGTATTTCCACTGGTCGCGGTATTCGTCCAGCGTCTCGGCGACCTTGCGCTTGCCATCGACTAGCACGACGTTCTTCCACTTGCCGCCGCCGGGCAGGTCGACCTCGTCCTTCATCGCGCCGTCGGCATAGATGGTGTCGCCCGAATGCAGGAAGAAATCGGGCGTGTGCTTGCCGATCGTGGCGTAGGTCTTCATGCCGGTCTCGTCGATGCCCCAGCCCTGGCCGGCGGTGTCGCCCGACCAAGCGAACTTGATGTCGCGCTTCGAGGCCGGCGCGGTGCGGAAGCGGCCGACGATCGGCTCGGAGACGGCGTTGATGTCAGCGAGGTCGGCTGCCGTCATGCGGTAGAAGATGTCCTGATCGGAAGCGAGATCGGTGAGCAGGCGTCTGACCGTATAATCGCTGGCCGGCGACGTATCGAGCGGCGCCAGCCGGATCGCGTTGGCGAAATTCTCGGTCGACGACACTTCGAACATGACACGCGACGGGCGATCCGTGCGCGTCCACACCATGCCGCTGGTGGCGTCGACATCCCCCGACTGGACGCCATGGGTGAAGGCCGGGCGTTGGTTGGCGCGAGAAAAATACGGCAGCGCCAGGCTGGAAACGCCGACCAGACCAACGGCGCTGGCGGAGGTGACAAAAGCGCGGCGAGTCATCGAGAGCTTGTTCATGGCTGTCTCCTGGATGGCGTTGAACGTTGCCACCAAGCTCCAGCCTCAATGTTTCAGGCGCATCTCGAAATCATGAACGTTTGATAACAATGAACAGGGCGGCCCTTTCTGTCTCCTCTCACGCGCCCAGTAACACTACGGGCTCAAAAGGGGAGAAGGGAGGGCCGCGCCTATGCCGCTTGCGGTTCCGGGTCGAAGGCCGGCCGGCTGGTGTTGATCAGCAGCGAGATGCAGGCGGCGGCGATAGCCGTCATTCCGGCGATTAGGAAGGCCAGTTCGTAATTGCCCTGCAGCTCGCGCATGGTGCCGCCGAAGGCGGCCGCCGTGGCGGCCCCCACCTGGTGTCCGGCGACGATCCAGCCGAACACGATCGGTCCGCTGCGGTCGCCGAAGGCCTCGTTGGCGAGCCTGAGCGTCGGCGGCACGGTGGCGATCCAGTCGAGGCCATAGAGCACCGCGAAGATGATCAGGCTGGTCGCCGAGAAGCCGGAATAAGGCAGGTAGATCAGCGACAGACCACGGATGGCATAGTAGACGCCAAGCAGCTTGCGCGGGTCGAAACGGTCGGTGAGCCAGCCGGACAGCGTCGTGCCGATCAGGTCGAAAATGCCCATCATCGACAGCAGGCCGGCCGCCTGCACCTCGCCGATGCCCATGTCGCCGCAGAACGCGATCAGGTGCGTGCCGACCAGCCCGTTGGTGGTGAAGCCACAGACGAAGAAGGTGGCGAACAGATACCAGAACACCCGCGTGCCGGCGGCGCGGCGCAGCGTGTTGAGCGTATGCGCCAGGAAATTGCCTTGCGATGCCGGCGATGTCGGCGGCACGTCACCGGCCTCGGCGCCATAACGCACCATGCCGATCGAGGCCGGACGCTCCGGCACCAGCAGCCAGACCAGCGGCAGCAGGCAGGCCGTGGCGACCGCGACCGCGATGGCGACCGGCTTCCAGCCGCCCGTTTGCGCAAGCGAGGCAAGCAGCGGCAGGAACACCAGAAGGCCAGTCGCGCTGGAGGCCGACATCAAGCCCATGACCAGTCCGCGATTGGTCTTGAACCAGCGGTTGACGATGGTGGCGCCGAGCACGCTGGCGACGGCGCCGGAGCCGATGCCGGAGAACACGCCCCAGGTGATGAAGAGATGCCAGGGCTCGGTCATCAGAAGGCTGAGCGCGGTCGAGCCCGACATGATCACCAGCGAGGCGATCAGCGTGCGGCGCAGTCCGATCCGCTCCATCAGCGCGGCGGCGAACGGACCGGTCAGGCCATAGAGCAGGATGCCGACACCGGCGGCCAGCGAGATGACGTCGCGCCGCCAGCCGAAGCTGTTTTCGAGCGGCAGCATCATGACGGCGGGAGCCGAACGCAGGCCGGCCGCGATCAGCAGGCAGAGGAAGATGACGCCGACCACGACGAAGGCGTAGCGCTGGCCAAACGGGCGGGATTGAGTTATCATGTTACTGACCGGTACGTTGCAGGATGGGAGCATGTATACGTACCGATCGGTAACATTGTCAACCGAGTCCCATGATGCCAACCGACAAAAATATTGAACTGACCATCAACGATGGTCATGCATCGGCACCGCCGAAGGCCGCCAAAAAAATCCTCGACGTCGCCTACGACCTGTTCTACCGGCGCGGCATACGGGCGATCGGGGTCGACGAGATCGTCAAGCGCGCCGGCGTCACCAAGCCCAGCCTCTATCGCAGCTTCCCTTCCAAGGACGAATTGGCCGCCTCGTATCTGCGGCAATACGACCTCGAATTCTGGGAGCGCTTCGACGAGGCTGTCGACGCCCATCCCGGCGATCCGCGCGCGCAGATCAAGGCTTTCCTGACCCGCGTCGGAAAGCGCACGCAAAAACCCGATTATCGCGGCTGCGGCATGACCAACGCAGCGGTCGAATACCCCGAGCACGGCCATCCGGCCCGAATGGTGAGCGAAGACAACAAGCAGGAACTGCGCCGCCGGCTGCGCGCCATGGCCGCCGCGATGGGCGCTGGCGATGCCGACACGCTGGGCGACGGGCTGCTGCTGCTGCTCGAGGGCGCCTATATCAGCGGCCAGTTGTTCGGGCTCGGTGGGCCGGCGCAGTCGGTCGCCCGCAATGCCGACCTGCTGATTGAAGCCAGCTTGAAGAAATAGCGATTGGCGATACGTTGTGGCGAGCTCCAACGGAGATATCCGTCATGCGCAGCCTGCTGATCCCGCTTGCCCTCGCCGGCCTCTCTCAGGCAGCCCATGCCGGTGACATATCGAGCGCCTATACCGATCTCGACTGGAAGAAGGACTGCGTGACCTACGCTCAGGCCGAACAAGGCGACGGCGACTGGGCCGACCTCGCCTGTTCGGGCTACCGCGGCTATCCCGTGCTGATCGCCTATGACGATGCCCGCGAATCGCTGTTTTATGGTTTTCCGCCCGGCGGCGACATGACATCCGCCTGGGAGAGTTTTTCCGCCTTCAATTCGTCCGGGGCCAAGGTCGAATGGCGCGTCGAGACCAATGGCGACAAAGCCGTACCCTTCGCGGTCATCCACCGCCGCACGATCAGCAATGGCGAGGATGAGAACAAGTCGACCGAAGTGTTGCTCGTCGCCAAGGTCGGCCAGATGGATGCCCGCGCCGGCTGCACCGTCGGCCTGGTACTGGCCACCGGCAACCCGCAAGCCAACGACCAGGCGCGCAAACTCGCCGACGAGAAGGCGCGAACCTTCGCCTGCGGCAAGGACCGGCACACCGTCATCGGCAACGTGCCGGCCTTCGGCCGGGTCGACAACTGATCCGAAGCGCTACTTGCTCTTCTTCGCCCGTTCGATCGCGTCCATGATCATCTTCTTGGCGTATTTGGAATCGTGCCAGCCTTCGATCTTGACCCATTTGCCGGGTTCGAGATCCTTGTAGTGCTCGAAGAAGTGCTGCACCTGCTGGCGGGTGATGTCGGGCAACTGCGTATACTCGGTGACGTTCTCGTAGCGCAGCGTCAGCTTGGGCGACGGCACGGCGATGATCTTTTCGTCCTGACCGGCATTGTCTTCCATGATCAGCACGCCGATCGGCCTGACATTGATGACGCAGCCCGGCACCAGCGCGCGCGTGTTGCAGACCAGCACGTCGATCGGATCGCCATCGCCCGACAGCGTGTGCGGCACGAAGCCGTAATTGCCGGGGTAGCGCATCGAGGTGTGCAGGAAGCGGTCGACGAACAAGGTGCCGGCTTCCTTGTCCATCTCGTACTTGATCGGCTCGCCGCCGATCGGCACCTCGATGATGACGTTGACGTCCTCAGGCGGGTTCTTTCCGCTGGCTATGGCTTCAATGCGCATGGCTTTTGTCCCTCTCTCGATGGGGAGGAGATAGCGGGCGGCGCAGAATGGCGCAATGCGGCGAATGGTGCTGACCGACGTCGGGCGAGACGCGATGGCATCCGGCACGTTCAATCATCGGAACAAGATGTTTCAGCGCCGTGATTTCGCGTTGGATTATCCCGCGAGCCGGCTTTGCTTTCAGCGATCAGCCCTCGGCGGTCATTCCCAGACGAAAGCGACCTTCTTCAGCGCCTTCTGCTCGAATATTTCGACGCCCTCGGCGATGTCGCGGCCGCCGGCGCCGGCGTAGAAGGCGAGCGCGTTCTGGTTGTCTTCCAGCGCCCACACCACCATGCCTTTCAGGCCATGGTCGGCAAGCCGCGCCTTGGCGGCTGAAAACAGCCGCCGCCCGAGGCCGATGCCCTGATATTCCGGGCGCAAATAGAGTTCGTAGATCTCGCCCTGCTGCTTGAGTTCCCGGGCCCGGTTCTTGCCGATGGTCGCGTAGCCGGCGATCGTGCCGCCGATCTCGACCACCAGGACGGTCGCGGCGCGGCGAATCGCATTCGCCCACCAGTCGGCGCCACGGCGATTGATCATCGATGTCAGCGTGCGGTGCGGAATGATGCCGGAATAGGCGCCGCGCCAGGCTTCCAGATGCACCTCGGCGATAGCGCCAGCGTCGCGCGGCTCTGCCTTCCGGATGTCGATCGTCAGCGTATTCATGATTTGTTAACCATAAACCCGCATCGGCCGATTGCAAGAGTCCGGGCAGCCCGCCAACCGCTTTCTCACAGACGATCATGGCATAGGTGACATTGCGCAAAACCGGTCCGGAAACAGGCCGGACCGGCAAAGCAATCTCGACGGCAGGCGCTTAGATTTCGACCAAATGGTCGTCAAGCTCGTTGGTGTCGCCGGACGTGACAGGGAAATGCTCGGCCAGCACCGCGCCCACCTGCTCGATCGCCTTGACGAAACCGTCGGCAAGCCGGTCGTTGCCGGCATGCGCGGTCAAGTCGCGCACCACGCCGTCCCAGACATGCTGGCCGACCTTGGCGTCGATGCCCGAATCCGCGACCACCTCGGCATAGCGCTCGGCGATCGAGACGAAGACCAGCACGCCGGTGCGCGCCGCGGTGCGGTGGACGTTGCGGGCGAGGAACTGCTTGATCGCATTGGCGTGTGCCGCCTGATAGCAAAGCCGCCGTGGCACCATGTGGATGCGCAGGCCGGGCAGCGCCCACAGCAGGGCCAGCACGCAGGCCAGCGCCAAAAGCTGGGCGAGGACGAAATGCGGCAGCCGGATGGTGAGCCACCAGGCTTCCAGCCCATAGGCGACGGCGAGGCTGACGACCAGCATGCACAGCGTCGCCATTAAGGCGGCGGGGGCGAAATAGCCGTCGCTGGCATGCGCCACGACACAGTAGATCTCGCCGTCGGTCCTGGTTTCCGCGGCGCGGATCGCATCGGCGATGCGCTCATGATCCTGCGGGTTGATCGGTTGTGTTGCCATTGTCTCACCAGCTTCCTGAAGAACCGCCACCGCCGGACGAGCCGCCGCCGCCCGAAAATCCGCCGCCGCCGCTGCTCGATCCCGAGGACCAGCCGCCGCCGGAGCTTCCCGACGACCAGCCGCCACCCGACGAGCCCGTTGTCCAGCCGCTGGTGCCCGAGGATCCGCTCGGGCCCCGGCCATAACGAAACGTCATGCCCAGCCATCTATACACGCCCGGCGACAGTTTCGTGCCGAACATCGGCGGCAGGAATGCCATCGCCAGGCCACCGAAGAACATCGTCGCCCATAGGATCAGGAACACCGCGGCAATCGGGTCGATGGATGTGCCGCTGTCGGCGGGATTGCGTTTTCCCCGCGCTTCCAGTTCCTCCGGATTGCCTTCGAGCACCATGACCATGTCGTCGACGGCCTTGCTGATGCCGCCGGAAAAATCTCCGGCGCGGAAGGCCGGCACCATGTCGTTTTCGATGATCAGCTTGGTGTGCAGGTCGGTTAGCGTGCCTTCTNTCTCCGGCGCGGAAGGCCGGCACCATGTCGTTTTCGATGATCAGCTTGGTGTGCAGGTCGGTTAGCGTGCCTTCTAGCCCGTAGCCGACCTCGATGCGCATCTTGCGGTCGTTCGGCGCGACCAGCAAAAGCACGCCATTGTTTTCCTTTGCCTGGCCGAGCTTCCAGAAGCGGAACAGCCGGTTGGCATAGGGTTCGATCTCCTCGCCGCCGAGGCTGGGGATCGTGGCGACGACGATCTGGTCGGAGCCCTTGGTCTCGAAGTCGGCAAGCTTCTGCGTTAGCGCCGCCTTGGTGCCGGCATCGATGATGCCGGCATTGTCGACGACCCGCCCGGTCAGAGCAGGCAGTTCGGCGGCGAAGGCGCTGAGCAAGGCAAACAGCAGCGCCACCATGGACATTAGGGCAAGGCGCAACCCCTCGGCGAAATGACCGGATATCGAAAGAGCGAGGGCGGGCCTTGGCATGGCCTCACCAGCTGCCAGATGAGCCGCCGCCGCCGGACGAACCGCCGCCGCCGGAAAAGCCACCGCCACCCGAAGACCAGCCACCGCCGGAACTACCCGAGGACCAGCCGCCGCTCGAGGATCGCCGGCCGGGCTCGAAGGTCATGCCGAGCCAGCGATAGCGTCCGGGTCCGAGCTTCTGGCCGAAGATCGGCGGCAGGATCGAGGCCGCGATGCTGCCGAAGAAGATGATTGCCCAGATGCTGATGAAAATGGCGAAGAACAGGTCGTCGGAATTGAACGGCGCCTGCTGGTTGCGTTTTCCCCGCGCTTCCAGCTCCTCCGGATTGCCTTCGAGCACCATGACCATGTCGTCGACGGCCTTGGCTATGCCGCCGGAAAAATCTCCGGCGCGGAAGGCCGGCACCATGTCGTTTTCGATGATCAGCTTGGTGTGCAGGTCGGTTAGCGTGCCTTCNATCTCCGGCGCGGAAGGCCGGCACCATGTCGTTTTCGATGATCAGCTTGGTGTGCAGGTCGGTTAGCGTGCCTTCCAGCCCGTAGCCGACCTCGATGCGCATCTTGCGGTCGTTCGGCGCGACCAGCAAAAGCACGCCGTTGTTTTCCTTTGCCTGGCCGAGCTTCCAGAAGCGAAACAGCCGGTTGGCGTAGGGTTCGATCTCCTCGCCGCCGAGGCTGGGGATGGTGGCGACGACGATCTGGTCGGAGCCCTTGGTCTCGAAGTCGGCGAGCTTCTGCGTCAGCGCCGCCTTGGTCGCGGCATCGATGATGCCGGCATTGTCGACCACCCGGCCGGTAAGGGCAGGCAGTTCGGCGGCGAAGGCGGTGATGGGGAGAAAGAAGCTGGCAAGAAGACAAAGAAGGGTGAGGTAAGCGCGAGGCGCCCCCCTCTGTCCTGCCGGACATCTCCCCCTCAAGGGCGGAGATTGGACGTCACATGGGTCTTCGCCAATAACCGACGCAGAAGGATGAGCGATGCGCTCGAAACCGCCAATCTCCCCCCTTGAGGGGGAGATGTCCGGCAGGACAGAGGGGGGTGTTTGCACGCCAGCAGTCCGTCATTTCGCGAGATTTATTCCGATGACAGTCGCCTATCACCCGCCCTGTTTCGTGCCGAAATCCACCTTCGGCACCTGCATCTTGTCTTCGTCCACCGTGAAATTGGCGAACGGCTCGTTGCCGCGGAACCAGAAGGTCGCCCACAGCACCGACGGGAAGGTCCTCAGCGTCAGATTGTAGTCCCTGACCGCCTGGATATAGTCGCGGCGCGACACCGCGATGCGGTTTTCCGTGCCTTCGAGCTGCGCCTGCAGCGCCAGGAAGTTCTGGTTGGCCTTGAGATCCGGATAGGCTTCCGACACCGCGATCAGCCGCGACAGGGCGCTGGTCAGCCCGGCCTGGGCATCCTGGAACTTCTTGAGCGCTTCGGGATCCTTGAGCGTTTCCGGCGTCACCGTGATCTGCGTCGCCTTGGCGCGCGCCTCGACCACCGCGTCGAGCGTTTCCTTCTCATGCGAGGCGTAGCCCTTGACCGTCTCGACCAGGTTGGGGATGAGATCGGCGCGGCGCTGGTACTGGTTCAGCACCTCGCTCCATGCCGCCCTGGCGTTTTCCTCCGCCGTCGGGATGGTGTTGTAGCCGCAGCCGGCAAGCAGCGGCAGCACGAAAGCCATCATCAGGAAAGCGGGAAGCGTGCGGAACATGGATGGTGAGGCAAGGCGCTGGGCAAGCATGATCGGTCCCTCGACAGAAGTTGCATGCGAAGCATTACCACAATCAGCGCGCAAGAAAACGACCTCGGCGCGAACGGGTTATCGGCACGTTACCATCGGCAGCAAGACCCTGTAATAACTGGCAATATCCTGTAATTGACAAGACGCTGTAATTGGCGAGGCGATCACGATAAGGTCGGCGGAAGGCAGGACACCATCATGGCCGGACGACAGGACAGCGACAACGAATCGCGCCGTATCCTCGAGCGCGTCGCGCAGGAGACCGATCCGTCCGGCACCTCGCTGGTGGCGCGGACCGCGAAAGGCGTGCGCGACCACGTCGCCGCCGCCGACGCCGACCGCGCGGACCCGGTCGAGGTCTGGGGTACGCGCATTGGCAGGATACTCGGCCTGCTTCTGGCGCTGGGCCTGATGGTCTGGCTCGTGCTTTTCCTCATCCGGGGCAGCTAGGAATCAAAAAACAATGAGCGCCGAAAAACCCGACGCGCCGCGCGCGGTCATCGTCATTTCGAGCCATGTCGCCCGTGGTTCGGTCGGCAACCGCGCCGCTGTCTTTGCCTTGGAGACGCTGGGGTTTCCGGTCTGGGCGGTGCCGACGGTCATCCTGCCCTGGCATCCCGGCCACGGGCGGGCGACACGCATCGTGCCGCCGCTCGACCAGTTCAAGGCGCTGATGGCCGACCTCGAGCGGGCGCCATGGCTGGGCGAGGTTGGCGCCGTGCTGTCAGGCTATCTCGGCGAGGCGGGCCAGGCCGAGGCCGTCGCCTCGCTGGTCGCCGCCGTCAAGGCCAGGACGCCTGACGCGGTCTATATCTGCGATCCGGTGATGGGCGATTCGGGCGGCCTCTATGTGCCCGAACCAACCGCGGCCGCCATGCGCGACCGGCTGATGCCGATCGCCGACATCGCCACCCCCAACCGCTACGAGCTGGAATGGATGGCCGGCGCGCCGCTTCCCGACCTCAAATCGGTGATCTCGGCCGCACTCCATGCCGGGCCGTCGACCATGCTAGTCACCTCGGCGCCGTCGATGATGACCGGTAGCACCGGCAATCTTCTGCTCGACGGCACCCAGGCGCTGCTTGCCGAGCACCGCTTGATCGACAAGCCGCCGAACGGTCTGGGCGACCTGACGGCGGCCGTCTACCTCGCCCGCATCCTCTCCGGCCAACCGGCGATCAAGGCCCTGCAGTCGACCACGGCGGCGGTCTACGAGATACTCGCGCGCACCGCCAAGCGCGGCGGCGACGAATTGCAGCTCGAAACCGACGCGCAGAGCCTGTCGCATCCGATGGCCATGGTGCAGCTGCGCCACCTCACGCATCCGGGGCGGGACCGCCTGGCGTGATCTCGACCGAGGCCGTTCTGGTCGGCGTAGACGGCTGCAAGGCCGGCTGGATCGCCGTGCGGTGCGCGCCGGGCGCGGCGCCTTCCCTCGAGGTCTTCGCCAGCTTCGCGGCGCTGCTCGCGGCCAATCCCGACAACGCCGTCGTCGCCATCGACATGCCGATCGGCCTGCCAGAGGTTTCGGCCAAGGGCGGGCGCGGACCGGAAGCGCTGGTGCGGCCGCTGCTCGGGCCACGCCAGTCCAGCGTCTTTTCAATCCCGTCCCGATCGGCGCTTTATGCGGACACCAACGATTTCACCACGCTCGAAGCCTGGTACGCCGCGCATATCAGGGCAAGCGAGGTGGCCAGGACCACATCCGATCCGCCGCGCGGCGTTTCGATCCAGGCCTTTGGCATCTTCTCGAAGATCCGCGAGATCGACGCCTTGCTGGTCGCGCGGCCCGATCTGCGCGGCCGCGTCTTCGAATCGCATCCGGAAGTCGCCTTCTGCCGCCTGAACGACGACCAGGCGATGCGGCTGCCGAAGAAGATCAAGGGCAGCATCAATCCCGCCGGCATGGCCGAACGCAAGGCGCTGCTGTGCCGGCACGGCTATGACATGGCCTTTCTCGACCAGGTGCCGCCGCGCGGCGCGGCCGCCGACGATTTTCTCGATGCCGCCGCGATGATGCTGATCGCCGGCCGCATCGCCAACGGCAAGGCCAGGCCGTTTCCCAACCCGCCGCTCGTTGACGGTTTTGGCATACAGGTCGCCATCTGGGCATGACAGTATCAGCTGACGCCCCGCTTTGACGCATGGCATTTATGACTAGCCTTCACAATTCTGCATTGCTCGCAACAGGCTTTTACCGTTAGAGCCTTTCTCGACCGCAACGAGCTTCCGCCTCCAACTGGAAAGGCCTTAGCCGCCCATGCCGCATCTTCCCGATCACCTTCTCGCCGGCTACCGCAATTTCATGAACGGCCGTTATCTCACCGAGAGCGGCCGTTACCGCGAGCTCGCCCGGGAAGGGCAGGCTCCCGAGACCATGATCGTCGCCTGTTGCGACTCCCGCTCGGCCCCCGAAGCGATCTTCGACGCCGGACCCGGCGAGCTTTTCGTGCTGCGCAATGTCGGCAATCTCGTGCCGCCCTATGAGCCGGATGGCGAGTTCCACTCGACCTCGGCCGCGCTTGAATTCGCGGTGCAAAGCCTCAAGGTCAAGAACATCGTCGTCATGGGTCACGGTCGCTGCGGCGGCATCCGTGCCGCGCTCGATCCCAACTCTGCGCCGCTGTCGCCCGGCGACTTCATCGGCAAATGGATGAGCCTGATCGCGCCCGCCGCCGAGACCGTCTCGTCCAGCACCTTCATGACGACAACGGAGCGCCAGACCGCACTCGAGCGAATCTCGATCCGCTATTCCATCGCCAATCTCAGGACCTTTCCTTGCGTCTCGATCCTGGAGGGCAAGGGGCGGCTGTCGCTGCATGGCGCCTGGTTCGACATTTCGACCGGCGAACTCTGGCTGATGAACAAGGACACCGGCGATTTCGAACGGCCGGTGCTGGAATGAACGAGAAGGCGCGGCAGGTGGTAAACGTCCGGTCGGTCGTTTTCACGGCCGTCGCGCTGCTGATCGCCATCATGGCCGCCCGCGCCGATGACCGCGCCATCATCAGCCGCTGGTATTCAGCCCTACTGGTCGCCGACCGCACCGAACTCTCCGACCTGCTCGCCGACGACGTTCGCATCAAGCTCGACGACCTCGGCATCGTCCAGAACAAGCAGGAATTCATCGCCTCGATCGACGAATGGAGGGGCGCGGTCGCGGGTGCTGCGATCCGCCACCGGATCGAGAAGAGCGAGGCCGGCGTCACCACGGTCATCGCCTGCTACGACTTCCCCGGCAACGACATGCTGATGCATGAGACTTTCGCGGTCACCGACAACCGCATCACCGCCAGCTCACAAGCGGCGATCGCCGAAAACTGCGACGGGTTCTGAGGCGGCCGACTGCCATATTGCGGGGCCGAATGCCACGCCCTACATCGGTGACACCGACCCCTGCCACCCCCCACTTGCCACCACCAGCGAAAGACCATTCATGCCCTCCACGAAAACCGTCGATCTCGCCGCTCATCCGCTGACCGCGTGGCAAGGGCCGCTTGGCCTGCCCGATTTTGCCCATATCGGTGACGGCGATTTTTCCCCGGTCTTCGACGCCGCGCTGAAGGCGCATGAGGCGGAGATCGAAGCGATCGCCGGCAACAAGGAGGCGCCGACCATCGAGAACACGCTTGCCGCGCTGGAACTCGGCGGCGAGGCGCTCGATCACGTCTCGTCGATCTTCTGGTGCCGGGCCGGCGCCCACACCAACGAGGCGATCCAGGCGCTGGAGCGCGACATCTCGCCGAAGATGTCCAGGCACTTCTCGGCGATCTCGATGAACGAGAGGCTGTTTGCCCGCATCGACGACCTCTACCAGCGCCGCGAGAGCCTCAAGCTCGACGCCGAAACCCTGCGGGTCCTGGAAAAGACCTGGAAAGGCTTCGTCCGCTCCGGCGCCAGGCTCGACGCCGAGGGCAAGAAGCGGCTGGCGGCGATCAGCGAGGAACTGTCCTCGCTCGGCACGACTTTCGGCCAGAACATGCTGGCCGACGAGCGTGACTGGGCGCTGTTCCTCGACGAGGCCGACCTTGCCGGCCTGCCGGATTTCCTGAAGAGCGCCATGGCGGAAGCCGCCGAGATGCGCGGCCAGAAAGGCCGCTACGCCGTCACCCTGTCGCGCTCGATCTATGAGCCGTTCACGACCTTCTCGGAACGCCGCGATCTGCGCGAGATCGCCTTCCGCGCCTTCACCATGCGCGGCCAGAACGGCGGCGCCACCGACAACACTTCCGTGGTGCGCGACATGCTGAAGCTGCGCGCCGAAAAGGCGGGGCTGCTCGGCTACGCCTCCTTCGCCGCGCTGAAGCTCGACGACACCATGGCCAAGACGCCGAAGGCGGTGCACGCGCTGCTCGATCCGGTCTGGGAAAAGGCGCTGGAAAAGGCCGCCGCCGACCAGACCGAACTGCAGCGGCTGGCGGCGGAAGCCGGCAGCAACGAGAAATTCGCCGCCTGGGACTGGCGCTTCTACCAGGAGAAGCTGCGCGCCGAAAAGTTCGCTTTCGACGAGGCGGAACTAAAACCGTATCTGCAGCTCGACCGCATCATTGATGCCTGCTTCGACGTGGCGACAAGACTGTTCGGCATAACCTTCGAGGAGAAGAAGGGCATTGCCGCCTGGCATCCCGACGCGCGTGTCTTCGTGGTGAAGAATGCCGACGGCAGCGAGCGCGGCCTGTTCCTTGCCGATTATTTCGCCCGGCCTTCGAAGCGCTCCGGCGCCTGGATGAGCGCGCTGAAGTCCGGCTACCGGCTCGGCCACGGCTCGAAGCCGGTGATCTACAACATCATGAACTTCGCCAAGCCGCCAGCGGGCGAGGCGGCATTGCTGTCGGTCGACGAGGCGAAGACGCTGTTCCACGAATTTGGCCATGCGCTGCACGGCATGCTGACGGATGTCACGTGGCCGTCGGTCGCCGGCACCTCGGTCAGCCGCGATTTCGTCGAACTGCCCTCGCAGCTTTACGAGCACTGGCTGACGGTGCCGGCGGTGCTGGAAAAGCACGCGCTGCATGTCAAGACTGGCAAGCCGATGCCGAAGGCGCTGCTCGACAAGATGCTGGCCGCGCGCACCTTCGGCGCCGGCTTCGCCACCGTCGAATTCACCGCTTCGGCCTTGATGGACATGGCCTATCACGCCCGGCCCGATGCCCCGGCGGAGCCGCTTCGTTTCGAAGCCGAAACGTTGGAGAAGCTTGACATGCCGGACACCATCGCGATGCGCCACCGCACCCCGCATTTCGGCCATGTCTTCGCCGGCGAAGGCTATTCGGCCGGCTACTATTCCTACATGTGGTCCGAGGTGCTCGACGCCGATGCTTTTGCCGCCTTCGAGGAGACCGGGGATCCTTTCAACCCGGCGCTCGCCGAGCGGCTGCGGAAAAACATCTACGCCGCCGGCGGCTCGAAGGACCCGGAAGAGCTTTACACGGCGTTCCGCGGCAAGATGCCTTCGCCCGAAGCGATGATGGTGAAGCGGGGTTTGGTGTGATTAGCCGATCTCCCCCCTCGTGGGGGAGATGGCCGGCAGGCCAGAGGGGGGNCCCCCTCTGCCCTGCCGGGCATCTCCCCCACAGGGGGGGAGATTGGCTGCTTCCAAGGATCCTTTACCCTCGGCCACACCGGCCGCGTCAGCTTCTTGTAATCGGTCACCGCCGGATTGCTAGGATACGAACTCGGCGCCGAGACATAGATGATCTCGGCGGCGATCGGCTCGAAGCCGGCGTAGAAATGGTTGGTCGACTTGATCAGCAGCACGTCCTTGCTCATCGGATCGACACCGATGTTGGAAAAAATGTCCGGCTCGAAGGTTTGCGTGCGGTTGGTGTTGAGGATGATGTCGACCTCGGTGCCTTCGATGCGGACGAGTGCGGCCGGTCCGAGCGTCACCCGGCTTGGGCCGAAACTCTGCCATCCCTCCGGAACCGCCTTCAGCACCTTGACGCGCGCGTCGATCGGCTCGCCCGCCAAGGGCCCAGCCTTGCCGCCGAAGCGCAGGTCGATGACGGCGCCCTCGCCGGCAGCCTGGCAGAAGGTCACCGCGATCGGGTCCCAGATCGTCGCCACGCCGACGTTCTTCAAGCCGCGTTCCAGCATGGTGCGCAGCACGACGGTGCCATCGCCGGCAACGCCGCCGCCGGGATTGTCCCAGATATCGGCGATGACCACCGGCCTGTCCTGTCTTTCGGCCCGCACTGCCAAGGCGCGATCGATGCCGTCGGCGGTATCAAGCATCGTCATGGCCGTCTTCTCGCGCATGGCATAGAGTTCCCGCCCCAGCCGTTCCGCCAGCGCATCGCCTTTTTCCTTGTCATTGTCGGTGACCACCAGGATGCGCGTGCCCATTTCGGGAACATCGGCCGCCATGAAACCGTGGATGACCGAGACCGACAGCACGCCATCCTTGCCGTGCAGCGCCTTGATGCGGTCGACGAAGGAGCGCATCGGCTCGCGGCTGGTCGGCAAAACCTGGATCATGCGGCAGTCGAAGGTCGAGATGACCGGCTTGATCTCGCCGCGCGCCGCGGCCAGCCCAAGCTCGACGACATGCTCGCCGCGTTCGTAGAAATCGGTGTGCGGGAATTCCAGGAAATAGGCCATGATATTGGAGGCCGCCACGCGCTTGGGCGTCAGATGGCTGTGCGGATCGAACTCGGAGGCGATCACCACGTCCGGCCCGACCATTGCCCGCACGCGCGCGAGCAGATCGCCTTCGCAATCGTCGTAGCCTTGCGCCACCATGGCGCCGTGCAGTCCGAGGATGACCGCATCGACCGGCAGCGCCGCCTTGAGCTGGCCGAGAATCTCGTCGCGCAATGCCTCATAGGTCTGCCGCTGCACCAGGCCGCCGGGCTCGGCCCAGGTGGCGGTGCCTTCGATCACCGTCAGCCCCTCGGAGGCCGCGCGCCGGCGCAAGGCGACGATCGGCGATGAGCACAGCGTCGGCGTCTCCGGATGCTTGCCCGGCCCGGCATAGAAGGCCATCTCGAACGAGGCCCGGTCTGTCGGCACCGGCGAGAAGGTGTTGGTTTCCGTCGCCAGCGAAGCGGTGAAGATGCGCATGGAAGCTCCAGGGTAGACTTTTTTGTTTTTCGCAATTCCGGACGGAAAACCGCTGCACACTTTTCCTGGAATTGCTGGGATTGCTATTTGACGGCCCCGAGCGCCAAACCCCGGACCAGGTAGCGCTGCAGCCAGATGAACAGGATCGCCACCGGCAGCGTCGCCAGCAGCGTGGCGGCCATGACGTGATGCCACTCGATCGTGTAGCGGCCGGCGACCAGCGAGAACACCTGGATCGGCAGCGTATAGCTTTCCTGGCTGCGCAGCATGGTGAGCGCGACGACGAACTCATTCCAGGCGTTGATGAAGGTGAAGATGGCTGTCACCGCGATTGCCGGCAGGCAGAGCGGCAAGAACACTTTGCGCAGCGTCAGCCAGCGGCTGGCACCCTCCATCCAGGCCGCCTCCTCGAGATCGCGCGGAATCGTGTCGAAATAGCTCTGCAGCATCCACACCGTGAAGGCGACGTTGAAGGCCATGTAGATGAAGCCGAGCGCCGTCGTCGATTCTACCAGCCCCCAGGCGGCCATCAGCCGGAACAGGCCGAGCACCAGCACGATCGGCGAGATCATCTGCGAGATCAGCAGGAACTGACGGAAGGCGCCGTAACCGGCAAAGCGGAAGCGCGACATGGCATAGGCCGCCGGCACCGAGATCAGGATCGCGCCGACCGTGGCGATGACCGAGACGTAGAGCGAATTGGCCAGCGCCTGGCCGAAGCCGGTCGCTACCCACATGTCGGAGAAATTCGACCAGCGGAACTCGCTCGGCCACCATGTCGGCGACAGCACCTCCTGCCGCGGCTTGACCGCGGTCAGGAACATCACCGCGAAGGGAAAGATCGTCACCACGATCAAGGGCGCCAGCAGCAGCCATGCAATGACGGTGCGTTTGAGTTTACTCGTCATGCGCGCTGCTCCCGCATGGCCAGCCGCACATAGATCATGGTGAAGATGAGCAATATGGCGAACATCACCAGCGACACGGCGGAGGCCTCGCCCAGCTTGCCGATGCGGAACGCAAGTTTGTAGAGATGGGTGACCAGGATGTCGGTCGAGTTGGCTGGCCCGCCTTGCGTCATCACCCAGATGATCGGGAAGGAATTGAAGACATAGATGGTGTTGAGCACGATGGCGATGTTGATGAATGGCTTCAACAGCGGAAAGGTGATCTCGCGGAACTGCTGAAGGGGTGTCGCCCCTTCGAGAGCCGCCGCCTCGTAGAGATCGTCTGATATCGACGACAGCCCGCCGAGGAAGATCGTCGTGGTGAACGGCACGGTCACCAGTATGCCGATCAGCACCTGCATCGGAAAGGCTGTCTCGGCCTGCGCCAGCCACTGGATGTTGTGGTCGATCAGGCCGAGCCCTATCAGCGCCGAATTCAGCATGCCGCTTTCACCGCTCAGCGCCCAGCGCCAGACCACCGCCGTCATGGTCAGCGATACCGCCCAGGGCAGCATGATGATGACGCGGGCAATGCCGCGGCCATAAAAATCGGTATTGAGGATCATCGCCACCGGAACCGACAGCAACAGCGCGCCGCCGACCACCAGCACGGTCCACAGCCCCGTGCGCCAGAGCGCGGCGATGAAATCGGGATCGGCCGTGAGCGCGGCAAAATTGGTCAGGCCCGAGAAATCGCGCAACTGGCCAAAGCGGCTGACGTCATGCGTCGAGATCTGGATCAGGTCCCAGACCGGCCAGAAGATGACGACCGCCGCCAGGAACAGGCTGGGCAAGGTCAGGAGATAGGGCAGGAAGCGATTTTGCATCGGTTGGCTTTGTACCGCGTTGCGGGAGATTGGATTTCGCTGGCTTAACAGATTGACTTGGTCCGGCCTCGTTCTTTTCAGGACACCGCTTCAGAATTGCTTGCAATCGTAAGCGTCGCCCTCATCTGCCTGCCCGTCCTCCGCGACAGTTGCGGAAGGGGCTCTTCCTCTCCCCGTCGACCGGGGGAGAGCGAAGGAGCCTGGCTGGGGCGGCGCCGACGTAGACGATTTTTCTGCTGAAGATTGAGTGGCGCGCCCCGCCTGAGTCTGGGGCGCGCCACGGGCGCAGGGAGATACGCCCTATTCCTTCAGCAGCCCCTATTTCTTCAGCACTGCCCCTACTTCTTCAGCACTGCCCCTATTTCTTCAACACCGCATTGGCCTTCGCCGCCGCGTCCTTCAGGCCTGCCTCGGGGTCGCCGCCGAGATAGATCTTCTGCATGGCGTCCGACGTGATCTGGGCGACTTCTTCCCAACCCGGGATGACCGGCGCGAAGCGGGCGTCGGGCAGGAGCGCGGTGAAGGCGGCCAGGTCGGCGTTGTTGACGTAGTAATCCATCTTGGCCTCTTCCTTGTTCACCGGCAGGAAGCCCTCGCCTTGCGTGAACTTGGCGCGCTGCTCCGTGGTGAACAGGAAGTCCATCAGCTTCCAGGCCTCGTCCTTGTTCTTGGAGTTCTTGAACATGATCATGGAATCGGTGACGCCATAGGTGCCGCGTGCGCCGGTCGGACCAGCCGGAATGGCGGCGACGCCGTATTTCAGCGTCGGCGCCTCGTCCTTGATCTGGTTGGACAGGAAGGGCGCGGTGATCATCATGCCGACCTTGCCTTGCTTGAACAGGTTCTGCACGTCCTCGCGGTTGTTGGAGGTGACGCCCGGTTCCGTCAGCCCCTCGTCGATCATCGACTTGTAGAGCTTGGCGGCTTCGAGCGCGCCCGGCGTGCCAAGGCCCGACGTGCCGTCCTTGTTGAGTATCTCGGTGCCTTGAGACCACATCGCGTAGTAGTAATAGACGTCGGTCTCGATCTCCTTGCCCTGCAGGCCGAACCCGAAGGCGCCGGTCCCCAGCGCCTTGATCTTGCGGGCGTCTTCCTGCAGCTCGGTCCAGGTTGCCGGCGGCTTGGCGATGCCGGCCTTCTCGAACAGTTCCTTGTTGTAATACATGGCGCGCGCCGAGGCTGCGATCGGCAGGCCGTAGGTCTTGCCGTTCATGATCGAGGGCGACAGGAACGTATCGATGAAGCGGTCCTTGAATTCGGGCGTGATGTAGCCGTCGAGCGGCTCGGCGACGTCCTGCTGGACGAAGTCGATCAGCCAGCGCGTGCCGATGATCGACAGATCGGCGTTTGTGCCGGCGGTGATGTCGGTGGTCAGCTTCTGCAGCAGCACATCCCACGGCACGACCTCGAACTTGACGGTGATGCCGGGATTCTTCGCCTCGAATTCCTTCTTCACTTCCTCGAAATAGGGGCCGGTCTTGGCGCTGTATTCGGCGACGGTGACCCGCACTTCACCCGCATTCGCCTGCGCCGCGAAGGCCAGCATGCTCATTCCGGCCATCAGGCCGACAGTCCATTTCGCAACGTTCATCTGATCTCTCCCATTTTTGTCCGCGCCTATGCGCTCCTTGAGACTGATCGCTGGCGCAAGATTTATGTGACTTTCCTACATTATCGATGAATAGGCCGCATGCAAGAGGATTAATATGTTGCTTAATTACATTCCCTTCATTAGCCTGCCGACATCTGCCTGACCTGCGGGAGGAGCAAGCGCCGTGGTTTCGAAAGCCGAATTCGAGGGCCGCACTGTCGTTGTCACGGGCGCCGGCGGTGGCCTTGGCTCGGCGATCGTCGCACTGCTGGCCGAGCGGGGCGCGCGGGTGGTCGGCTGCGACCAGTCCGACGAGGCGCTGGCCAGCCCGAACCTTGCCTCGCGCCATGTTTTCAACCTTCTCGACCGGGCGTCGGTGGAGAAGGCCATTGCTGCCGTGCTCGACAAGGATGGCGTGCCCGACATCCTGATCAACAATGCCGGTTGGACACGTGCCGAAACGCTGAAAGCGCTGACGGCGGACAAGATCGAGCACGAGCTCGACCTCAACCTGACCGGGGTCATGATGTTCGCCGACCCCATTGCCAAGGCTATGGCCGCGCGCGGTTCGGGCAGTGTCGTCTTCATCTCCTCCGTCAACGCCATCGCGCATTTCGGCAATCCCGCCTATGCCGCCGCCAAGGCCGGCATCAACGCTTATGCCAAATCGATCGCAGTCGAGCTTGGCCGCAGCGGCGTGCGCGCCAATGTCGTCTGCCCGGGATCGATCCGTACCGCCGCCTGGGACCATCGCCTTGCCAAGGATGCGGAGATCCTCGGCAAATTGCAGCGGCTCTACCCGCTCGGCCGCATCGTCAACGCTTCGGAAGTAGCCGAGGCGGTGGCCTTCCTTGCCTCGGACCGCGCATCGGGCATAACAGGCGTGGTGATGCCCGTGGATGCCGGACTGACCGCCGGCTGCCTGCCCTTCATCGACGACATACTGGGAGCGTGACCATGACCGACGTCGAGTTTCGCGACCTGTCGAAATCCTTTGGCCAGCACAAGATCCTCGAGAACATCAGCCTCGATATCAAGAGCGGCGAGTTCGTGGTGCTGGTCGGCCCATCCGGCTGCGGCAAGTCGACCTTGCTGCGCATGCTGGCCGGCCTGGAGACGATCACCTCCGGTGACCTTTTGATCGGCGGCGTGCGTGCCAACGACTTGCCGCCGCAGCAGCGCAACATCGCCATGGTGTTCCAGTCCTACGCGCTGTTTCCGCATCTCAAGGCCTCCGACAACATCGGCTTCGGCCCGAAGATCCGCGGCGAGACGCGCACGGCCATCGACGACAAGGTCAAGAAGGCCTCCGGCGTCCTCAACCTGTTCTCCTACCTCGACCGCTACCCCCGGCAATTGTCGGGCGGCCAGCGCCAGCGCGTCGCCATGGGACGCGCCATCGTGCGCGAGCCGTCGGTGTTTCTGTTCGACGAACCGCTGTCCAATCTCGATGCGCAGTTGCGCGTGCAGATGCGCGTCGAGATCAAGGCTCTGCACCAGCGGCTGAAATCGACCATCGTCTACGTCACCCACGACCAGATCGAGGCCATGACCATGGCCGACCGCATCGTCGTGATGGACCGCGGCCGGATCCAGCAGGTCGGGGCGCCGCTCGAACTCTACGACAGGCCGGCCAACAAGTTCGTCGCCGGCTTCCTTGGCTCCCCGTCGATGAGCTTTGTCTCCGGGGCTCTCAAGACGACGCCTGAGAGGACCTGGTTCGAGTCGATCGGCGGCGGCCGGCTTGCGCTTGCCGGCAACCCGCTGCCGGCCGGCAGCGCGGTCGAGGCTGGCATCCGGCCCGAGCACTTCATGATCGGTGAAACGGCGGACGCCATGACGCTGAAGGTGGATGTCGTCGAGCCGACCGGCTCCGAGACCCATGTCTATGGTTCCATTGGTGTTGACACGGTGCGTGCCGTGTTCCGCGACAGGGTGCCGGTCAGGCCTGGCGATCTGCTGCCGGTCTCCGTCGATCCCGGCAAAATCCATCTGTTCGACACCGCGACGGGCCTGCCGCTGAGATGACGACGGAAGCGTCAATGACGAAGACACGCGCATGAAGACGCCGGCCGACATCATCACGCGGCTGCAGCTGATATCGCAGGACGGCACCAAGTCGGACCGCCGTCTGGCAGGCCTGGTGCTGTCCGATCTCGACTTCGCCTCCAAGGCGGCGATTTCGGAGATCGCCGGGCGCGTCGGCGTCAGCGAGCCGACGGTGACCCGCTTCTGCCGCAATCTCGGCTGCGAAGGCCTGCGCGATTTCAAGTTCTACCTGGCGCAGGCGATCGCCATCGGCGGCCAGTATCTTTCGCCCGAGCCGCTGAGCCGCGACGCGCGCGAGCAGCGCATCGCTTCCGCCATCACCGAAGCGGCGATCTCAGCCATCCAACGCGCCAGCGAGAACCTCGACATGACGACGCTGGTCGCCGTCGCCGAACGGCTTGCGACGTCGGGCAACGTTCTGTGCATCGGCTCCGGCGGCATCTCCTCGATGATGGCGACCGAGATGCAGAACCGCTTGTTCCGGCTCGGCCTACCGGTACTGGCGCAGATCGACGGCCAGCTGCAGCGCATGTACGCCGCCGTTGCCACGCCCGAAACCACGCTGGTTGCCTTTTCCGTCTCAGGCTATGCGCGTTCGGTCATCGAAGCGGTACAGGTCGCCCAGCAATATGGCGCCACCACCATCGCCATCACCGCGCCGGACTCCGCCCTGGCCAAGGTCGCCGACACGGTCATCCATCTGCAGCCGCTCGAGGACGGCAACATCTACAAGCCGACATCGTCGCGCTATGCGCTGCTGGCGATCGTCGACATGATCGTGACGTCGGTGGCCGAGACGCGCGGCCCGAAGGTGCTGGAGAATTTGCGCCGCATCAAGCAGAGCGTGAACACGCTGAAGGTCGACGACCCGCGTTTGCCGCTCGGCGATTGAGAGCCTGCCGATCTCCTCCGTCGTGGGGGAATGTCCGGCAGGACAGAGGGGGCGCTGTCCCGCAGACAGATCAAGGGTCTCCATGCCGCGCAAGCGGTGGATCTTGGATCAGCCGCCGAGCGCTTCAATGCTCCGTGACAGCGCCTCGGGATCGCCTGAGATTCGCAGCGTCTTCAGCCTGGCCGTACCGCCAGCGACAACCGAAACGGCCGAAACAGGCACGCCCAGCGTCTTGGCGGCCAGTCTTTCCAGCGCTTGATTGGCGGCGCCGTTTTCCGGCACGGCGCGGACCCGCGCCTTCACGTGGCTTCGCCCGTCCGCCGCCGTTTCGACGCCTTCGAGCCTGTCCACGGAAGATTTCGGCGTCAGCCGCACGAACAGATCGATGCCGTTGTCGCGGGTGCGGAACGGCGCGCTCATGCGGTCGTCAGGCGCCCAGCAGCAGCGGCGCCACCGTGGTGAGGATGAACTGCCTGAGGAAGAACAGGATCAGCAGCAGGATGATCGGCGAGATGTCGATGCCGCCAAGGTCCGGCATGAAGCGGCGGATCGGCCGCAGCGCCGGCTCGGTCAGCCGGTAGAGCATGTTGCCGATGCTGCCGACGAACTGGTTGCGTGAGTTGACGACGTTGAAGGCGTAGAGCCAGGAAAAGATCGCCGAGGCGATGATGACCCACCAGTAGAGGTCGAGCGCCATGACGATTGTTTGAATGAGGGCGAGCATGCCGGTCTCCAATTGTTGCCGACATGTAGCCATTGCATGCGATACGGGCAAGGGCTGGCTTTGCATGGGCGCCAATGCCGAACCATAACCGTTTTTCGCTCGGCTCGATGCCGGTGTGTCAAAAATGGTCCGGTCACGGCACCGAGGCTTCATGGACAAACCCGGTCCTCGAATTCTACAAAGCGGCCGAGGGCACGCGCGACATGAGTCGGCGCAGACCCCGGTTTGTTTCAAAGGAAAATGCATGCGCATTCGGTCGATGGCTATAGGGTTGGGAACAGCCGCCTTGGTGGCGGTTGGGGCATTCGCCTTGCCGGCCCAGGCCGAAGGATTCCAAAACATCGTGCTGTCGGCCACCGAGCATGCGGAGCAGACCCAGGCGACATTTTCACCGGATACGGCGAAGATTTTCCTCTCCGCCGACCTGACGGACGAGGTGGCTTCGGGATCGAAGCTCACCGTGAGCTGGATTTCGGTCGATTCCGGCGGTGTTGCGCCGGCGAACTACAAGATCGACGAAGTCAACTTCGAAATCGGCACGATCGACAACCACGTCGACTCCTCGATGACCAAGCCGGATGCCGGCTGGCCGGTCGGTACCTATCAGGTGCAGATCGCTGTCGACGGCACGGTGAAGGAAACGGTCGATTTTTCCGTGAAGTGACCGGCGGCGCCAAGTGGCTTCTCCTTCACCGCCGCCGAGGTGAGCCGGAAGCGGCGGATGGCCGCTTGTTGCGTGCCGACGAATGGGCGAATACGCGAAACCAGCAAGGCGGCGTTCCACCGGCGGCGACCTGATGTCGAGCGGCCGGTAATTTCGGCAAAACGCCGCCTTGACAGAAAACCGCCACGCCCGATAAATGCGCCATCCGTTGGACGGGGCTGTAGCTCAGCTGGGAGAGCGCGTCGTTCGCAATGACGAGGTCAGGAGTTCGATCCTCCTCAGCTCCACCAGCGGAATAATCGGTTTTCCCCCTTTTGCTGCGCCACCAAGGCGCCAGCAGCATCCCATGTATCGCGATGCGGCGCCTCGGCGCCGATGCCCCCAAAAAAGGCCATGGGCAATTTGCCGCGGTTTCCAAGGCAAGACGATTGTCAATTGGACTTATGGCGATGGCCGCTGCGGGATCGGCGCTATTTTTTTTGCAAGCCGCCCCATTAGACTGACGTTTTCAAATCAGTTTTTTCTGTGTGTTGTGAGAAGGCGTTTCGGTGGTGGCGACCCGAAGACGCTATATGGAATCCGAATCGAAATGAAGAATTCGCCTGCGAAAGCAAAGACGTGTCCATTCGCGAGAATCTCGCTGCAAATCTCAGACGGCTCTGCAAGGATCATGCCTCCGTTAGCGCGGTATGCCGTGAGTTAGGTATCAACCGCACACAGTTCGAACGTTACCTGCAGGGGCAGACCGTTCCGAACAAGGCCACTGCCAAGCTGATTTGCGACTACTTCCGCATCAACGAACCCGAACTGTACCGGGATCCGGGTACGCCCGAACCCACGGTAGCCGGCCTGCCGCCGATTTCCGAAATCCTGTTCAAACAGATGATCCGCCCGCCCGCCCCATCGATCGCGGGAGGCACCTATTTCACCTATTTTTCGATTCCGGCCCGTCCCGATCTGTTGATGCGGTCGGTGACCTTCGTACGCCGCGAGGCCGAACTGGTCACGTTCCGCAGGGTCACCGGATGGTCGGAGCGCCGTGGCTCGACTTGGGCGCGGGCGCGCGGCAACCACTATGGCGTGGCCATCTCGCGCCTGAACTGGATCTATTTCAGCGGCGTCAACCGCCGCCAGACCGGCGAACCGTCGCTGATCTCCGTGCAATGGGCTCCCATCTCCGAACCGGTGCTGATCGGCAAGGCCATGCTTCTGACCGAGGCCGGACCGGCGTTCGTATCGGTCATCATGCGGCAGGATTTGTCCGGCATCCCGGCACGGCATGCGATCCGCATGGCGCATGTCGTCGGGTTTGACGATCCGGCCATCGATCAGCTGGTCGTCAGCCTTGCCCGCGACTGGCAAGACCAGTCTCCTGGTTACGCTAAATAAGAATAAGGATACCCCGAAAAAGCGTATGTTGCCGACAGGCTACTCCATATCCGAGAAAAATCGATTTTTTAGACTTTACGGGCAAGAAAGATATTTCAGACAACATTGGCTTTACTATAATTTTAACAAACTGTTAACTCTTTCGACCTTACCTTTCTTCTCGCGGATCCCGTCGTGGGGATCTCTCATCAGATCCCATTGGGGTCGGGAAAGGGACGAAAATGGCCAAGAAAGTGAACAATGCCCCGAAGCTGACGGTCGCCGCAGGCACGCAGACGGTCTTCTTCTCGCAGGGCATGCACTACAACAAGCGCTGAAGTCGCTCGGTGTCCGACGGGCCGTCGGCCTGTCGGTGCCTTGCTTCCACAAAGTGCCTCGCTTCCACAAACGGCATTCAGCATCATGAAAATGCGCTCTTCAAAAACGCTTGTCTTCTACCCCGGGACCAACAAGGTCACGGCCTGCAATTTCCTGACCAGAAGTGTCTTCGAATGCAGCCCCGAGGTGATCGGCCTCCTCGCGTCCTGGGACGAGTGGGCCTCCACGGCGGAGATCGCGCGTGCCCACGGATGGTCGAAGGCCGAGCTGAATGCCGTCGTCCCGCAACTGCTTGATTTTTCCGCCCTAGTCCCCGCCGGCTCGCCGCTGGCCGAGCAGGAGACACAGTTCTCCGGGCAATGGAACTGGGGGCTCCCGACCGCGCTGATGCATTTCTGCGTCCAGGACTCGGAGTTCATGACCATCGAACAGGCCGAGGCTAGACAGATCGAACGCGCCGGTCACGTCGCACAGCCCGATCTCCTGCTCAAGAACGCCGCAGGCGCCATTGCGCTGCCGAGCGCGCTGGATGACAATGAACTCCTGGCCTTGATGGCGCAGCGCCGCACCAATCGCACGGCGGCCGCGCCCACCATCACTGCAAAACAGCTTTCCGACTGCCTGTTCGCGGGCATGGGCATCACCGGCGAAACCAGCAATTGCGTTGGCGCCCTGCCGCTGGGCATGACCCCTTCTGGCGGCGCGCGAAACCCCTATGAAGCCTATGTGATCGCGCTGGGCGTCGAGGGCCTGGAGCCTGGCGTCTATCACTATTCCGCCGCCGATCACGATCTCGGCAGGATCTCGGCCAATCATCTGCCGAAGATCTCCGAACTGGTCGGCGGGCAGGAATGGGCGGATGCCATGCCTTGCCTCATCCTGCTTTGCGCCAGCCTCGAGCGCACCATGTGGAAATATGAGGATGCCAACGCCTATCGCGTCGTGCTGATCGAAGCCGGCCATATCGGCCAGAACATGATGTTGGCGGCAACCAGGCACGGTTTGTCGGCCTGCCCCACGGCCGCGCTCAGCCATACGGCGATCAAGCGTCTTCTTGGCCTCGACCGCCTCACCGACGCACCGATCTATGCCTTGACCCTCTCGACCCCGGAACCAGGCCCGCATTCGGCGGGTCGGTCAATTAATTAGCCGCCTCAATATGACAGGAGCACCACGTGGCAAATCAGTCCCTACGTCAGTCGGAGATCGATAGCCTGCAATATATCGCGTCGATGACCAATGAGCTGGTGCAGATGGCCGAAGCAAGCCGTTTTCCCATGATCTCTTATCTGCTGGGCATGGCCTATGCCGAGGCCTTCGATGTCCTGCGCGGCGCGCGGCCGGCAAGGCATGCGCAACTCAGCGGCAACCCGATGCATCCCACCCCGCGTGCAAAGGAAAACCACGCGCAGCCAAGGAGAGCGTAGCGGATGCACTCGCCAGCCCTGTGCGCACCGGCGGGCTCGTCGCCGAACCGGTGGGAGACACTTTGTGCGCTGCAAGGCCTGCTGCCGCTCCTGAGACGGCCGCCGCCGACTTTGACCATGCCGGAATAGTCTACTGGTTCGAGCAAGCCGAGGCCGAGACTGCCAACATACGCAGACAATTGAGGGGACCCGCAAATGAACATGATCGCCGCCATCAGGGCCGCCGACGCCAGCGAAAGCGTCTTCGGCCGGCTCCATGCCCTGATTTCCAGCCGGCCGGCATCGCCGGATGCCGCGCGCGGCGAAGCCCGTCAACTGATTTCCATGGCAGTGGCCGACACCTGGCAAGCCGACAGCCTCTGGGGCGCGGCGGACGCTTTCCATGCCCATTTCGACTTCATGATGCAGACCGTCGAGATCAATGGCCCCGGCGATCCGAACCTCGCGACCCTGCGCACGAAATGCCGCTTCTACCTGGAGCAGGTCGAAGCGCTGTGCCGGTCGATGAGCCTTCGGTAGAGAGCCGGCTCCGGTTTTTCCCGGAATTGCATCAGTTTCCCGGAATTGCTTCAGTTCCCGGATTGCTTCAGTTCCGAAGACTGAACACGAAAGGCGCCGTGCGGCTGACGCGCGAGCCGAGCTCCGGTGGTGGCGCCGGAACGGTGGCCCCCTGCAGTACGGCAAGCGCGGCCCGATCGAGTTCGGCGTCGCCGGACGAGCGCACGACACGTGCCGATATCACGCGGCCGGACCCGTCCACGGTGAAGGTTACGTTGGTATTGCCTTGCGAGCCCCTCGATTTCGCGGCGCTCGGATAGCGCTTGTGCCGATTGATCCATGCCGTCAGCCGCGTCTCCCACTTGGCCGGGGTGATACCTGAAAACCCGGCCGACGACTTTGGCGCGGCTGCCTTGGCCGCCGGCCTGCTGTTCGCGCTTGCGGCGGCCACCGTCCTTGCCGGCTCCGCCTTTTCCTTCCTTGGCCGTGGCTTGGGCTTTTCGACCGGCTTTTTCGCTTTGACTGAGACCGGTTTCTTTTCCTTGGGCTGCTCGAGCGGCTTTGGCTGCGGCAGCGGAACGACGACCTCCGGCGCGACCGTCTCGATAACGTCGGGAACGACCTCTTCCAACGGCGGCTGGCCGACGGGCTCCGGCTGGGCCGGCTCGGTTGCGTCGGGTGGCGGCGTTTGCGGCTGCTCGGCCGCCTTCTCGGGTTCGGCTTCGACGGCCTTTTCGGTCTCCTCGACCGGCTCGGCCTGGTCGGGTACCGCCGCATCCAGCATCGCGGCCTGTTCCGCAGGCGTGATCACCATCGGCGACATCTCTATCATCAGCGCCGGCGGCGGCCCGCCATCCGTCTCGATCGGACTGAAGCTCTGCACCGCATAGGCGACCGCGACATGAGCACCGAGCACCAGCGCGGCTGCGCCTGCCCACAAGCCAAGGTCGCGCCAACGAAGGCGCGACAGCTCAGCCGTGGGCATGGCGGCCGCTTGTGTCATGGCGCTGCCGCTCCGGTGGCGGCGGGTGCCGGCGCATCGGCCGCGGGCACGGTCTCCAGGCCGACCAGCGCGATCTTCAGATAACCGGCGCCGCGCAACAGGTTCATCGCTTCCATCAGCTCGCCATAGGCGACCGCCTTGCCGGCGCGCAGGAAGATGNCCGGCGCCGCGCAACAGGTTCATCGCTTCCATCAGCTCGCCATAGGCGACCGCCTTGCCGGCGCGCAGGAAGATGCGCGTCTGCTTGTCCCCCTTGGTCTTGCCGTCCAGCGTCGCGGCGAAGACCGGGCGCGGCACGGTGTCGTTGCCGATCGCCAGTGTCAGGTCATCCTTCAAGGTCAGGAACAGCGGCGTTTCCGGCCGTGGCGCGGGCGTTGCGGTCGATCCCGGCAGGTCGACATTGACATCCACCGTCGCCAGCGGTGCGGCGACCATGAAGATGATCAGGAGCACCAGGATGACATCGATGAACGGCGTGACGTTGATCTCATGGCTTTCCTCGAGATCGTCATCCATGGTCTGGCGGATTCTGGTTCCCATCCTATGCTCCCGCTACTCCGCCGCCATCGCCGTCGCGGGCGCGACAGTGCGGAAATCCAGGTCGCGGCTGACCAGCCGTTCGACGCCCGCCGACGCATCGGCCAGGATCTGCCGGTAGCCGGCTATCGAGCGCGCGAAGACGTTGTAGATGACGACCGCCGGTATCGCCGCGACGAGCCCCATCGCGGTGGCCAGCAGCGCTTCGGCGATGCCGGGTGCGACCACGGCGAGATTGGTGGTCTGCGCCTGCGATATGCCGATGAAGGCATTCATGATGCCCCAGACGGTCCCGAACAGACCCACGAAAGGCGCGGTCGAGCCGATCGTTGCCAGCACGCCGGTGCCGCGCGACATGCGCCGCGATGCCGCCGCCTCGATGCGCGACAGGCGCGAGGTGACCCGCTCCTTCAGCCCATCGCCCGAGACATGGTCGAGCGCGCCGGCCGAGAGCGCGGCCTCTTCCTCCGCCGCCCGCACCAGGAGCGCGCCGGGACCGCCACTGCGATCGAGCGCGCGGCTCGCCTGCTTCAACGTTGCGGCATCACCGATCGCGCGGACGGCGCGGCTGATGCGCAGCTTGCCGCCAAGAATCTCCAGCGATTTCGCCAGCCATATCGTCCAGGTGACGAGGGACGCGAAGGCCAGTCCGATCATCACCCCTTTCACGATAATGTCGGCGGCCATGAACATGCCCCATGGCGACAGGTCGTGCGGCAAGGTCAACTCCATTGCCGCCGAAGATCCGGCTGTCGCATTCGGCGCGCCAGCTGGCTGCTGTTGCGCGGGTGCCATCATGGCCGGTGCGGCAGCCGGTGAGGTGGGCGCGGCTGTTGCAACGGGTGCTGCGGCAGCAGGCGCCTCGACAGTGGGGGCGGTGCCGGCCGGTTGCTCCTGGGCCGCTGCACTGGCAGCCGACAGGATGACTGCGACCAACGCCGCCAACAAACCATTTCTCGACAAGAGCTTCTTCCTTGTTTTCACAGCGGCGAGCCGCTTCCTGTTTCCCGCCGCCTCGGCCTACTGCACGTAGCCGACGGGTTGGCCGGTGACGGGGTGCGCGAACACGCCCATCTCCACGCCAAGAATGCCTTTCAGCACGTCGCCCCGCATGATTTCGCCGGGGGTGCCGCGCGTCAGCAGCTTGCCGTCCTTCAAGGCGATCAGTTCGTCGCAATAGCGCGCCGCCATATTGGGATCGTGCAGCACCACGACGACGCAGAGGTCGCGCTTGCGGCTGAGCTCCCGGACCAGCCCCAGCACCTCGACCTGATGGGCGATGTCGAGCGCCGAGATCGGCTCGTCGAGCAGCATGACGCCTGCATTCTGCGCCACCAGCATGGCAAGCCAGGCGCGCTGGCGCTCGCCGCCCGACAATTCATCCACCAGCCGGTCGGCGAAACCGTCCATGTCGGTCAGGCCAAGCGCTTCCTCGACATGCCGCCTGTCCTCGGAACCGAAGCGGCCGAGCGCGCCATGCCAGGGATAGCGCCCCAGCGTCGCCAGCTCGCGCACGGTGAGGCCGGTCGCCGCCGGCGTCGTCTGCGGCAGGTATGCAAGTGCACGGGCGAACTCACGCGCGCCCCATTGCGGCAGCGGCCGTTTGGCGAAGGTGATGGCGCCGGAACTTGCCGGCTGCTGGCGTGCCAGAAGCTTGATCAGCGTCGATTTGCCAGAGCCGTTGTGGCCGATCAGCCCATAGACGCGCGAGCGCTGCAGTTCGAGCGAAACCGGGCCGAGCAACGTCCGCTCGCCGACGGCAAAACGCACCGCGTCGATCTGAAAGGCAGTCTCGGCTCCAGCCACCGTCATGGCTCTTCTCCAGTGCGGCCGCCGGACGTCCAATTTCTGGCCGCGGCAGGCAGGTGCCGGTTGACTATGAAACATGACATTACTAGTCAAGATTGAAGATGACTACAACGGTCAACAAATCGTCGTGACAGCCGATATCGCGAACGGATCCTCAGAAAACAGGAGGTGCACCGGATGATCAGCGGACGCAGACCAAGCGGGAGAGGCGCAAACACGCGCAATGAAGCCCAGCGTCTGGTGTCGGCGCATTGAACCATTATGGTTGGTCGAAAACAGGGAGCCACCGATGATCAAGGCAACGCCCTTCGACTTCCCCTATGACGGCATGCTCGTCGCCGAAAACACCGCGCTCGTCGTCATCGACCTGCAGCAGGATTTCCTGTCGACGACGGGCTATTTCGCCAGGCAGGGATATGACCCTTCACCGCTGCGGGCGATCCTGCCGACCGTGAACCGGCTGATATCAGCCGCGCGCAGAGCCGGCATCACCATCATCCACACCAGGCAAGGATACCGCGCCGACATGGCCGACATGACGCCCTACGAGAAATGGCGCCGCAAGCGCTCCGGTCTCGACGGCACCGACATCCTGCTGCGCTCGGGTCCGGGGTTCCAGATCGTTCCGGAGATCGATGTCGCGCCTGACGACATCATCGCCGACAAGACCTGCAACAGCGCCTTCACCTACACGGATTTCGAGCTGGTGCTGCGCGCCCAAGGCATCACGCACCTGATGTTTTCCGGATGCACGACCGATGTCTGCGTCCACACCACGCTGCGCGAGGCCTGCGACCGCAATTTTCAGTGCCTGACGATCTCGGACGCCTGCGCCAGTGGTGACCGGCAAGCGCACGAGGCGGCGCTTCACATGGTGACGGTCGAGGACGGCGTCTTCGGCGCGCTGGCGGATTCAGCCGCTATCATCGACGGCCTGTCGCAATTATCCAGCAAGGTAAGTTAGAGCATTTAAGATCGATGCCTGCGGGACAGCACCCCCCTCTGGCCTGCCGGTCAGAGGGGGGTGTGAAGGATCGCGACGCCGCGGAATGGCTTTGATTCCACAGGATGTTTCACCCCGCGGCACGGGTCTCCGGACCACTGCGAGACGCATACGCGCCGGGCTGGAACGCATCATCTTCGCGACGCGCCAGTGAATTGCGCAGCAAGGCGAGCGTTTCCCGGCCGACCGTCGCGATCTCGCGCGGCGTGTCCACGCCAACGATCATGAACTCATCAATCCCGAGAGCCGCATAGGCAAGCAGCGACAGCGCGACCTGAGCCGGTGGCCCGGACAGGTCGACCGCCTTGTGGCCCGTGGCGGACGCACCCCGGTGAATCCGGACCGGAAGCGCGAAGCGCAGCTTGCCGGCGCGGCCATGTTCGGCGGCAGCACCGCGCGCCCGCTCCATCAATTGCCTGATTTCATCGATCGAGCCCGGCGCCAGTTCGAAGACATCGGCATGCCGGCCGGCCACCTTGAGCGCCGTTCCGGATTGTCCGCCCATGCGGATGACGAGGTCGGCGCCGTGAGGGCCCTTGCGCGGCACATAGCCGCCCTTGATGCTGTAGAAGGCGCCTTCGTGGTCGATGGGCCGGTCGTTCGACCACAGCCGCTTCAAGAGCACCAGATATTCGTCGATGCGCTGCCAGACGACGCCATGTCCGACCGGACGTGCCTCGGCATCGTCATCGTTCAACGGCTCGCTGATCATCCTGAGCGCCAGCCGTCCACCGCTTTCCCTGTCGATCGATGCCAGCTGGCGGGCCGCCACCGTCGGTTCGATCACGCCGGCCCAGTGGGTGAGCACCACTTCCAGCGAAGCGGTGCGGTTAAGCACCTGGGAAGCAAGGTCCATATTGGTCAGCAGCCCCGCCGAATCGTCGACGACGATCCTGCGGAAGCCGCTGTCCTCGATCAGCCCGAGCTTGGTCGCCGTCTCGGCGAAATCATAGAAGAAGGGCGCCGTGGCATCGGCGGTCTTGCCGGGTACATGCGTGAATTCGATCGGCATTTCATCTCCTCCATCTCTGGAATCATGGATGCGGTGAAGTTCGAATCCCGGCCGCGCGCAAGCGCGCCGGGAATCCGGTTCATTCAACTCCGATTGCCTGAAAATATGGGGCAACTAGCCCCGTCAGTCTAATGTCTCGGGGCCAGCCTGAAGCTCAGGGAATAAGGCCGAGAACGACCGCCCCAGTGAACACGAACGCAAGGGCAAAGACGAGATAGGCGAAAGCGCCGGCATAGGCCGGGCGAAAGGTCTGGGCATTGGCCACTCTCTGGCCGCTGCTGTCAGTCTGAGCGTTCTGGATATAGGACATATCGACCTCCGTCTCGCCGGTTAATCTATAAAACTTGTAGACTTTGTCGATTGCTATTTTTTGGCCAAAAGCAGAATTATTTTCCTATTTCGGACGACAGATTGGTTGCGGATTGCTGAGAGCGCTCGTCAGCGCGATGGATCGGCGGGGCGTTCGCATTGCCGCGAAGCGACCGAACGGACCTATGTCCTTGTTCCCGCTGTGCCCAATTCGTCCATTGGCCGCCCGCTGCGCGCACGGTAGCATCGCCCGAGCACACGAAGACCATCAACCATGGGGAACTGAAAAATGGGCACGAGACTGGCCGGCAAGGTCGCCATCATTTCGGGCGGCGCCACGGGAATGGGCGGAGCGGCCTCGGAACTATTTGCCGCCGAAGGCGCCAAGGTCGCGATCATCGACCGCAATCGCGAGGCGGCAGCCGCCACAGCGGCCGCGATACGTGCGCGGGGACACATAGCCGAGCATTTCGTCGCCGACGTGTCCGACGAAGCGCAGGTCGAGGCCGCGGTGAAAGGGGCGACCGAAAAGCTCGGCCCCGTCACCGTGCTGTTCAACCACGCCGGCACCATCGTCATCAAACCCTTCCTGGAGACAACGGTCCAGGAATGGGACTGGCTGCACGCCGTCAATGTCCGCTCGATGTTCCTGATGACGCGCGCTGTGCTGCCCGGCATGATCGCGGCCGGCGGCGGCTCGATTGTCTGCACCTCGTCGATCTCGGCGGTGGCCGCGACGCCGATGGAGGTGCTCTACGACACCACCAAGGGCGCCTGCCACATGTTCGCCCGCGCCATCGCCGTCGAATTCCGCGACCGCAACATCCGCTGCAACGCCGTCTGCCCCGGCTTCATCCGCACGCCGCACGGCCTGCGCGAGGTCGCCGATCTCGGCAGGCTCGGCATCGATGTCTCCGACGCCGCCCTGGCCGCGCAGCAGGGCCGGATCGGCGAGCCGGAAGAGGTCGCCAAGGCAGCGCTGTACCTCGCCAGCGACGAATCGAGCTTCGTCAACGGCACGCATCTGTTCGTCGACAATGGTTTTACGGCGATGTGAGGCGACAGCCTGGCGCCCTTCCTCTCCCCCCTCCGGAGGGAGAGGAAAGGACCCCCTACTCGTCTAACGCTCCTCCCTGCGAAACGGCTTCAACAGCGCCGATGGCGCCACCGCGTTGCGTGACATCACGGCCATGGCAACGATGGTGAAGATGAAGGGCAGCATCAGGAACGCTTCGTAGGGGATGTGCCCGAGGCCGCTCGCCTGCATGCGCAGTTGCAAGGCATCGACGAAGGCGAACAGCAGCGCCGCGCCCGCCGAGCGCCACGGATCCCAGCGGCCGAAGACGACCAACGCGATCGCAACCCAGCCGCGTCCGGAGACGACGCCGAAGGTGAAGGCGTTGAACTGCGCCATCGACAGGAAGACGCCGGCCAGTCCCATCAGCGCCCCGCCGAGAATGACCGCCTGGAAGCGGGTGGCAATGACACTGACGCCGGCCGAATCGGCGGCACGCGGGTTCTCGCCGACCATGCGAACTGACAGGCCCCATGGCGTACGGTGGAGCACGAAGGCGGCGAGCGGGATGGCCAAGATCGCCATGTAGACCAGCGCGAACTGGTTGAACACCGCCGGGCCAAGAACCGGTACATCCGACAGCAGCGGGATCGGCAGCGTCTGGAAACCCTTGATGCTGGGCGGTACCGATTGCTGGCCGAAGATCAGCCGGTAGAGGAAATAGGCAAGGCCAGACGAGAACAGCGTGACGCCGATGCCACAGACATGCTGGCTCAAGCCCAGCGCCACAGTGAACAGCGCGTGCAGCGCGCCCATCAGCATGCCCGTCAGCACCGCCACCAGCACGCCGAGCCACAGGCTGCCGCTGAAGCTGGTGGCGGTGAAGCCGGTCATCGCGCAAAGCAGCATGATGCCCTCGATGCCGAGATTGAGCACGCCGGCCCGCTCGGAGAACATTTCGCCGAGCGTCGCAAACGCCAAAGGCGTGGCAATGCGGATGATCGCGGCCAGGAAGCCGACCTGAAAAATCTGTTCGAACACCGCGCTCATCGGACAACTCCGACGCGGCGGATGCGGTAGGCGGTGAACAGCAGCGCCACCAGCATGGCCAGCAGCGCGGTGCCCTGGATGACATCGCTGAGGAAGGCCGGCACGCCGGTCGCGCGCGACATCGCCTCGGCCCCGGTCATCACGGCGGCCAGGAAGATCGCCGCCGGCGCGACGCCGAGCGGGTTGAGCCGCGCCAGCATGGCAACGACGATGCCGGAATAGCCGTAGCCCGGCGAGATGTCGCTCATCACCTGGAAATGCACGCCGCCAACCTCGCCGACGCCGGCGAGCCCGGCCAGCGCACCCGACAGCAGCGCTGTCGAGATCAGTACCCGCTCGACATGGATGCCGCCGTAGCGGGCCGCTTCGGGGTTTTCGCCGGTGACCCGGATGCGGAAGCCGAGCGTCGTGCGCACGATCAGGAACCAGATCAAAGGCGCGGCGATCAGCGCCACGATGACGCCGAGATGCAGCCGCGTGCCCTCTATCAGCACCGGAAAGTTAGCCGAATCCTCGATCGGCGGCGAGATCGGATAGCCGCTGAAACTATCCTTCCACGGCCCTTCGATAAGCGCCATCAGCGCGTAATAGATGACCGAGTTGAGCAGCAGCGAGGAGACGACATCGTCGACCTTGAATTTGACCCGCAGCGTCGCCGGCACCAGCGCGACCGCAGCACCTGCGGCAGCGCCCGCCACCGCCATCAAGACCATGGCGAGTGGCCCCGGCATCGGGATCGCGCCGACGAAGCAGCTGGCGACCGCGCCGGCGAGCAATTGCCCCTCGGCGCCGATGTTCCAGAATTTGGCCCGGAAGGCGACGGCCACAGCCAGCCCGGTGAAGATCATCGGCGCCGCGCGCACCATGGTTTCGGTGATCGCATAGCTGTCGCCGAGCGAGGCGGTGAACATCACGCCATAGGCCTCGATCACGCCGGCACCGGCCAGCGCGATCAGGCCGCTGCACAGGATGAACGTCGCGCCGATCGCCAGCAGCGGCAAGGCGAGGTTGAACCATGCGGGCGTCGAGGTCCGGACTTCCAGGCGAAACATCAGCTATGCCCCTCCGCCCCGGTCATCATCAGCCCAAGCCGCGCGATCGTTGCATCGGCGCTGTCGAGCGTGCCGGCGATGCGGCCCTCATACATCACCGCGATACGGTCGCAGAGCACCAGCAGTTCCTCGAGATCCTCGCCGATGACGATGATGCCGCAGCCCTTGGCCCGCATGTCGAGGAACTTTTCGTGGATGAAACGAGCCGCACCGATGTCGAGGCCGCGTGTCGGCTGCGAAACGATCAAGACCTTCGGGTCGAAGGCGAGCTCGCGCGCCAAAAGCGCCTTCTGCAAATTGCCGCCAGACAGCGCCCCGGCGCGCGTCATCGGCCCAGGACACCTGATATCATAGGCCTTGATCTGGGCTTCGGCGAAGGCGCGGATCGCATCCGGCTTGAGCAGGCCCTTGCTGCTGAACGCCGCCGTGCCGATGCGCGGCAGCACCATGGAATCGGCGAGCGGCAAATTGGTGACCAACCCGGTGGTCATGCGGTCTTCCGGGATGCGGCCGAGACCGAAAGCCTGCACCTCGCGCGGCGAGAACCGCGTGACCTCGCTGCCGGCGATCGTCATCCGGCCGGCGTCGGGCGCGCGCACGCCCGAAATCACCTCGGCCAGCGCCCGCTGGCCATTGCCCGACACGCCGGCGATGCCGAGGATCTCGCCAGCGCGCACAGCAAGCGACACGTCGCGCAGCGCCGTGCCCGAATGCCGCGCGGTGGAAATACCGTCGAGCGTCAGCACCGCAGCACCAGGCGTCGATGGCCCCCGCGCCGGCGGCACGATCTCGTGGCCGCACATCAGTTGCGCCATGGCGGCCGACGTTATGTTGGCGGGATCGTCGACGCGCCCGGCGACACGGCCATGCCGCAGCACCGTGCAGCGGTGAGTGAGCGCGCGCACCTCGTTGAGCTTGTGCGAGATGAAGATGATGCCGAGCCCTTGCGCCGCCATCGAGCGCAGCGCCGAAAACAGCCCGTCGACCTCGCTGGGCGCCAGCACCGCCGTCGGTTCGTCGAGGATCAAAAGCCTGGCGCCGCGAAACAGCGCCTTGACGATTTCGAGCCGCTGCTGCTCGCCGACCGACAGCGCCGAGACCGGCAGGTCGGGATTGAGCGTCAGCCCATGCTGGCGGCCGATTTCGGCGAGCCGCGCCAGCCCGCCGGCGCGGTCGGTCCGCCCCGCCTTGCCGGGAATGCCGATCAGCAGGTTTTCCAGCACCGTCAGCCGTGGCGCGAGGTGAAAATGCTGATGCACCATGCCGATGCCTGAAGCCAGCGCATCGGCCGAACTGGTGATGCGCACCGGCCGGCCCTGGATTAGGATCTCGCCGGCGTCGGGCGCATAGGCGCCGAACAGCACATTCATCAGCGTCGTCTTGCCGGCGCCGTTCTCGCCCAGCAGCCCGAGGATTTCACCAGGCGCGACACTCAAGTCGACAGCCTCGTTCGCCTTGACGGCGCCGAAGCGCTTGGTGATGCCGCGCATTTCGATGAGTGGGGCGGGCAAGGACAAGGATACTCCTGATCAGACTTGGCTTTGTGATCCAGCTTTGATTGATGGGGATGCGCGAGGCGCCCCCCTCTGGCCTGCCGGCCATCTCCCCCTCAAGGGCGGAGATCGGATGTCACTTTCGGCTTTCGCCAATTTTCCACGCCGAATAAGGGTGCCGCCGACAAAGCTGCCAATCTCCCCCCTTGAGGGGGAGATGTCCGGCAGGACAGAGGGGGGCGCCTAGCACCAACCCCTAAAGACCAGAACTCAATCCGAAACCGGCGTGTTCTCGTCCACATCCACCCGGAAATTGCCCTCCAGAATCTCGGCCTTCTTCTTCTCGACCAGATCCTTCACGTCGGCCGGCAGCGTCTTGTCGAACTTGTGATACGGCGCCAGGAACGATCCGCCCTTGGCCATGCGCGAGAAGTCACCATAGTCCTGCGCGGTGAAGACGCCGGCCTTGACCAGCTTGATCGCCTGTTCGACCGTCGGATACATGTCCCAGACCGGGCCGGTGATGACCGTGTCCGGGCCAAGGCTCGACTGGTCGGACATGTTGGAGATGGCGAACACCTTCTTTTCCACAGCCGCTTCGATGACGCCGAAGCGCTCGGCGTAGATGACGTCGGCGCCGGCATCGATCTGCGCGACAGCGGCTTCCTTGGCCTTCGGCGGGTCGAAGAAGGAACCGATGAAGGCGACCTTCTTCTTGATGTTCGGATTGACCTCCTTGGCCCCGGCGAAGAAGGCGTTGACCAGCCGGTTCACCTCCGGGATGCCCATCGCCGCGACGGCGCCGATGGTGCCCGACTTCGACATCTTGCCGGCGATCATGCCTGACAGATAGGCCGGCTCGTGGATCCAGTTGTCGAAGACGCCGAAATTGGGATCGGCGGGGCCGGCGCCCGAGCCGAACAGCCAGGCGGTCTTCGGGAACTGCTTGGCGGTGCGCCGCGATTCACGCTCGGCGGCGAAGGCATCGCCCAGCACCAGCTGATAGCCGCCTTGCGCATATTCGCGCATGACGCGGCTAAAATCGGCGGTCTGCACTTTCTCGGACCATTTGTATTCGATGCCGAGTTCCTTCTCGGCCTTCTGCAAGGCGACATGGATCTGGTTGTCCCATGGCTCCTCGATCGGCGTGGCGAAGATCGCCGCCACCTTCAGTTTCTTGTCCTTGGCGAAGGCGGCACCCGGCAGCATGACCGCGGCCAGGCCAAGCGCGCCGAGCTCAAGCACATTGCGTCGCGACAGACCTTCGCGGGCGGAATGAGATTTGTTCTTCCGGTTATCCATTGCAGTCCCCTCTGTTCGACAACCGTGTCGAGCCGGCCGTTCTAAAAATCAGACGGGCAACTATGGAACGGGTCCGGACTTTTGTCCACATGGTCAAATTTGATGGCGCGCCCAATCCGGTCTTGATTCTGGCCGGCCAAGAAACCTGCGATCAGGCCCGTTCGAGCGCGATGGCGATGCCCTGGCCGACGCCGATGCACATGGTGGCCAGGCCGTAGCGTCCGCCGCGTTCCCGCAGCTCCAGCGCAGCGGTGCCGGAGATGCGGGCGCCCGACATGCCCAGGGGATGGCCGAGCGCGATGGCGCCGCCATTCGGGTTGACGTGCGGTGCATCCTCGGCGATGCCGAGCTGGCGCAATACGGCGATGCCTTGCGAGGCAAAGGCTTCGTTGAGCTCGATGACATCGAACTGTTGCGGCGTCAGGCCGAGCCGCGCGCAAAGCTTCTGCGTTGCTGGCGCCGGGCCGATGCCCATGATGCGTGGTGCCACACCAGCGGCGGCCCCGCCAAGGATGCGGGCGATCGGCGTCAGGCCGTATTTCTTCACGGCGGCCTCGGAGGCGACGATCAGCGCTGCCGCCCCGTCATTGACGCCGGACGCATTGCCGGCCGTCACCGTGCCGCCTTGCCGGAACGGCGTCGGCAATTTGGCCAGCGTCTCCACCGTGGTGCCGGCGCGGGGATGCTCATCCTTCGAGACGACCACCGCATCGCCCTTGCGCTGCGGGATGGTTACCTCCCTGATCTCCTTCGCCAACCGGCCATTGGCCTGTGCGGCGACTGCCTTGTCCTGGCTGCGCACGGCAAAGGCGTCCTGGTCGGCGCGGGAGACGGCGAAGTCTTCCGCCACATTCTCGCCGGTTTCCGGCATGGAATCGACGCCATATTGCTTCTTCATCAGCGGGTTGACGAAGCGCCAGCCGATCGTGGTGTCGTAAATCTCGGCATTGCGCGAAAACGCCGTGTCGGCCTTCGGCATGACGAAGGGTGCGCGGCTCATCGATTCGACACCGCCGGCGATCATCAGCTCCGCCTCGCCGGCCTTGATCGCGCGTGCGGCGATGGTCAGCGCATCCATGCCGGAGCCGCACAGCCGGTTGACGGTCGAGCCCGGGATTTCCTTCGGCAGGCCGGCCAAGAGCAGCGCCATGCGCGCCACGTTGCGGTTATCCTCGCCGGCCTGGTTGGCACAGCCGTAGACGACGTCGTCCATCGCCTGCCAGTCGATGCCGGCGTTACGCTCGACCAGCGCCTTCAGCGGGATGGCGCCGAGATCGTCTGATCGCACCGAGGACAGCGAACCGCCGAAGCGGCCGATCGGCGTGCGGATGTAATCGCAGATATAGGCCTCGGCCATGTCATGCAGTCCTTGTTTTTCCGGTTCCTTCATGCGCCGCCTTGGTGCGGGCCTGCAGGTCGCGCAATGTCTTGAGTTCGAGTTCACTTGGCGGTGGCGTTTCGTCAAGCGCCTCGGCGAACTTAACCACCCAGCCACAGCTCTCCTGCACCTGCTGGCGCGAGACACCCGGATGCAGCGAAACGACGGTGAACTCCTTGGTCACCGGATCGGGCTTCCAGATCGCGAGATCGGTGATCAGCAAGGTTGGCCCAGCCGTGTCGATGCCGAGACGCCTGCGATGATCGCCGCCCTCGCCATGGCCGAAGGAGGTGAAGAAGTCGATCTTTTCGACCATGCCGCGCTTGCTCTGCGCCATGGTGATGTAGATCTCCTTCGACGAGGTCGCGATCTCCGGTGCCCCGCCGCCGCCAGGCAGCCGGGTCTTCGGGTGGAAATAATCGCCGATGACGGTGGTGTTGATGTTGCCGAACTTGTCGAGCTGCGCCGCACCGAGGAAGCCGATCGAGATGCGGCCGCCCTGCAGCCAGTAGCGGAACATTTCCGGCACCGCGACGGTAGTGACCGCGGTCTCGCACAATTCGCCATCGCCGATCGACAGCGGCAGCACATCCGGCGCGGTGCCGATCGTGCCGCTTTCGTAGATCAGCGTGATGTCGGGCGCATGCGTCAGCCGCGCCACATTGCAGGCGGCGGACGGCGCACCGATGCCGACGAAGCAGACATCGTCATTTGTGAGCGCACGGCTGGCGGCAATGGTCATCATCTCGTTGGGGGTGAAGCCCAAGGCCAATGGAGTGTCGCTCATGCCGCTTTCCTCAGATGCTCGACACGTCCAGCAAAATCGTCGGCGCTCTTTTCGATGACGTTCGCCTGCATCCAGGCCTGGAACTTTTCCCGGTCGGCGGCGATCTCGTCCCATTCGAGATAGGCGGCATTGTCGCGCCCATAATAGCCATGCGCGTAGGACGGATGCGAGCCGCCCGGCACGACCGATATCGCCGCGATGGTCCAGCGCGGCAGCACGGTCAGATTGGGGTGCAGGTCGTCGAAATTGTCGACCACCTCCTCCACCGTTACAACCGCACGCCTGGCTGCCAGCACGGCTTCCTTCTGGATGCCGATGATGCCTTCGACCAGCACATTGCCTTTCCGGTCGGCCTTCTGCGCATGGATGAAGGTGACGTCGGGCCGGATCGAGGGAACGGCGGCCAGCACCTCACCTGTGAACGGGCACGTGACGGATTTGATGTTCGGGTTGACCTCCGCAAGGCCCGCGCCGCGATAGCCGCGGAACATCGCGCAGGGCAGACCGGCAGCACCCGCCTCATAGGCATTGGCCATGCCGGCATGACTGTGCTCCTCGACCTCGATGGGTCTCGGAAAACCATTCTCGATGGCATCGCGTACGCGCCGCAGCAGGCCGACGCCGGGATTGCCGACATAGGAGAAGATGATCTTCTTGGCCATGCCCATGCCGATCATCTGGTCGTAGATCAGGTCCGGCGTCATGCGGATCAGGGTCAGGTCGGAAAAACCCTGGCGGATCGCCTCATGCGCCGCCGCCGTCGGGATCAGATGGGTGAAGCCCTCGAAGGCGACGGAGTCGCCATTGTTGAGGTTCTCCGCAATGGCCCGTTTGAGCGGCAGGAACTTGACCATCGCATCGGCTCCACGTACAAAAAGTTCGTATTGCGAACATATGTTTAATATGTGATACTTTTTAAGCTGGTCGAAGACGCGGAGTCAATCCCGGCAGCGGTACCCTTCCATGGAGGCCCGATGGACGAAGAGACCGTTTCCCGTGACCATGTCGGCTCGCTCGAGCGCGGCCTCGCCGTCATGGAAATCCTGGCGCGTCACCCCCAGGGCATGACGCTGACCGAAATGGCGGAGGAGGCCGGCCTGACCCGTGCCGGCGCCCGCCGCTTCCTGCTGACGCTGGTTGCGACCGGCTACGCCACCCAGGATGGCCGCGTGTTCTCGCTGTCGCCGCGCCTGCTGACCGTCGCCCGCACCTGGCTCGGCGGCGGCTCGCTGTGGAGCTTCGCCGCGCCCATCATGCGCGCTGTTGCGACACAGCTGAACGAGGCCTGCTCGGCGGCGATCCTGTCGGGCCCGGACGTCGTCTATGTCGCCCGCATTCCCGGCCGCCGCATCCTCAGCGTGTCGCTCGATGTCGGCACCAGGCTGCCGGCCTATTGCACCTCGATGGGACGCATCCTGCTGGGCGGCCTGACACCAGGGGAATTGGACGCGTTCCTCCGCCAGGCGACCGTCGAGAGACGCACGCCGAAGACGATCACCGACAAGAAATTGCTGGTCGAGGCCATCGGCAAGGCGAAGGCCGAGGGCTTTGCCATCGTCGACGAGGAACTGGAACTCGGCCTGCGCTCGATAGCCGTGCCGATCCGCGACCGCTCAGGGAGCACGGTCGCGGCGATCAACGTCTCGACGCAATCGGCGCGGTTTTCTGTCGCGGAGATGGAGCGGGAAATCCTGCCGGCGCTGCTTGAGGCCAGAAAGCGGATTGAGGATTTTTTCGTCGTTTAAGAGGACTTGCCAACCTTCAACGTCGGCGGGACAGCACCCCCCTCTGGCCTGCCGGCCATCTCCTCGGCAAGGAGGGAGATCAGTTGTTATCTCGGGTTTCGCCAATCTACACTGTTGTAAGGTGAGCGCAGCGCCGAACCTGCCAATCTCCCCCTTTGCGGGGGAGATGTCCGGCAGGACAGAGGGGGGTGCTGGCCCGCCGACATTTCACAACCCTCAATGCTTGATACGGTCCCGCATCGCGTACCACAGCATGCCCAGCACATAGAGCGGCCCGCGCAGCGCCGTGCCGCCGGGGAACGGCATCGGGGTCAGCGTCGAGAACAAATCGAGCCGTGACACGTCGCCGGTGATCGCTTCGGCGAGCAGCTTGCCCGACAGCGTCGACAAGATGACGCCCTTGCCGGAATAGCCGTGGGCGAAATAGACCTCGCCATAGTGCCCGACATGCGGCAGTCGCGATGTGGTCACCGACACCAGCCCGCCCCAGGCATGATCGATGCGAACGTCCTTGAGCTGCGGGAACGTGGCTTCCATGTGCGGCCGTACGAAGCCGGCAATATCGGCCGGCGGCGATGGCGTGTAGCGCTCGCCGCCGCCGAACAGCAACCGCCCATCCGCCGACATGCGGTAGTAGTTGACGACGAAGCGCGTGTCGGACACCGCGACATTGGCCGGGATGACGTTGCGCGCGCCTTCCAGCGGCTCGGTGGCGACGATGTAGTTTCCGACAGGCATGATGCGGCTGTTGACGCGCGGCTCCAGCCCGTTGAGCAGCGCATCGCCCGCCAGCACGACATGCTTGGCCCGCACCGATCCCTTCGATGTCGAGACCCGGATCGAAGGTTCGCGCTCCAGCTTCACGGCCACCGAATTCTCATGGATGACGACGCCGGCGGCCAGGGCTGCGCGGGCAAGGCCGAGCGTGTAGTTCAGCGGATGCATGTGGCCGCCGAGCGGCTCGTACATCGCGCCGTGATAGGGCGTGTCGACCTTGGCCCGGGCCTCCGCAGCCGACAGGATCTCGACGTCGCGGAACTTCATCACACTGTCGAGGCACTTGGCTTCTTCTTCCAGATCCCTGAGGTCGGAACCGTTGACCGCGCCGACCAGATGGCCGGTCAGCCTGAGATCGCAGTCGATGGCATGGCGCTCGATTATGTCGAGCACCAGGCCGCGCGCCTCGAAGGCGAGATCGAACAGCACCTTTGCCCGCTCAGCCCCGTAGAGCTTGACCAGCCCCTTGGCACCCTTGCGCAGGCCCGGAATCATCTGGCCGCCATTGCGGCCAGACGCGCCCCAGCCGATCTTGCCGCCTTCGAGCAGCACCACCTTCAGGCCGCGCTCGGCGGCGTGAAGGGCCGCCGACAGGCCCGTGCAGCCGCCGCCGACGACCACCAGATCGGCTTCGACATCGCCGACCAGAGCCGGATGGTCCGGCGCCGGATTGGCGGTGGCGACATAATAGGATTGGCCGATATCGAGGCCGGAATTGAAACCCGTTGAAGATGCCATGATCACACCTTCAGCAGCAGGTGGTCGCGTTCCCAGCTCGTCACCACGCCCTGGAACAGGTCGAGCTCGACACTCTTGACGCGCAGATAGGTCTGGAAGAAATCCTCGCCGAGCAATTTCCGCACCGGCTCACAGGCCTCGAAACGATCCAGCGCCTCCTCCATGGTCTTCGGCAGGGTACTTTTGATCTTGTAGGCATTGCCCGACGCTTCGGCCGAGCGCGCCAGTTTCTGTTCGATGCCGAGATAGCCGGCAAGCAGCGAACCGGCGATCGCAAGATAGGGATTGGAATCGGCACCCGGCAAGCGGTTCTCCACCCGCCGCGCCGCGCGCCCGCCGGCCGGCACGCGTAGGCCGCAGGAGCGGTTGTCGTGCGACCACTCGATGTTGGCCGGCGCGCTGTGGTTTGGCCTTATGCGGCGGAATGAATTCACGTTGGGCGCAAACAGCGGCATGATCTCCGGCACGTATCTCTGCAGCCCACCGATGAAATGGCCGAACATCTCGGTATCGGCATCGTCATTGCCGGCAAACAGCGTGTTGCCGGCCTCGGCGATGACGGACATGTGCAGATGCATCGAGCTGCCCGCCTGCGCCGCGATCGGCTTGGCCATGAAGGTGGCGTGCATGCCGCATTGCTGCGCCGCCTGGCGCGTCAGCCGCTTGAACAAAAGCACCTTGTCGGCCAGCGGCAGTGCGTCGCCATGCAGGAAGTTGATCTCCAGCTGTGCCGTGCCCGATTCATGGATCAGCGTGTCGAGCGGCAGTCCGGCGGCCGCCGCATGATCGTAGATGCGGCGGATCACCGGCTCGAACTCCTCGAGCGCGGCCATGTCATAGGGATGCTGCACGCCCTCCGCGCGGCCATTGCTGCCGATCGGGGCGGTCAGCGGCTTGTCCGGATCGGGGTTGGGCGCGGTGAGATAGAATTCAAGCTCCGGCGCCACCACCGCGCGCCAGCCGCGCTGGCGGTAGAGGTCGATAACGGCGCGCAGGACATGGCGCGGCGAGGCCATCCATGGCCTGCCGTCCATGTGGAAGGCATCGGCGAAAACATAGGCCTTTCCCGCGGCGGCGCCGGGCGCCAGGCTGAGCGTCGAGACGTCGGGCACCATGCGCATGTCCGGGTCCGAATAGGCAAAACCCTCGTCGATCGAGCCGGAATAGCGGCCGTCGATGCTGACCAGAAAGGCGCTGCTCGGCAGATAGAGAGCGCGGTCTTCCAACGCCTTGAGGAACTTCGCAGTCGGCAGGGCCTTGCCGCGCAGCACGCCGTTCATGTCGGGCACCAGGCATTCGACCTCATTGATGCCGTGCTGGGCCAGCCAGGCCTTGGGATCGTTTGTCGCGGTATTCGTGTTCTTGTCAGGCATTTCGTTCATGTCCGTATCAGGGAGAGTATGGCTTGCGCGGCCACGTCCGTTCCGGGTTTCAGGGCCATCTGGGCTGCATTCCCCTTCAGGCGGGCGCGCATGGCGTCATCGGCCAGCAGGCCGAGAATGGCTTTCTCCAATACTCCTTCGGTCCAGCCGTCACGGCCTATATGGTCGCCGGTGCCGGTCTCCTCGGCGCGGCGCGCATTGTCGTGTCCGTCCCAGCAATAGGGCATGATCAGCGACGGCACGCCGAAGCGCAGCGCCTCGCAAAAGCTGTTGTTGCCGCCGTGGTGGATGAACAGGTCGGACTTCGCCACCACCGAGGGCTGCGGAAACCAGGCGTCGAGATAGACATTGTCCGGCACCGCGCGATAGGCGTCGCGCAACCCGCCGACATTGACGATGAAGCGCGTCGGCAGCCTGTCGAACACGGCGAGCATCCGCTCGATCAGCCCGACATCCATGGCGCCGAGGCTGCCGAAGCTGACATAGACCAGCGGCCCCTTGTTGCGCGGGAACACCGGCACCTCGAACGGCCCTTCCGAACGCACGCAACCTTCGAGATAGACGAAGCGCTCCGGATCGAGCGGCGCGGCGCGCTCGCGGCGCACGATTGCCGGCGTTAGCAGCAGATTGAGGTCGGGCGACGTCTCCAGGAACAGGCCTTTCGGCAGCGGCGCCAGGCCGGCATCCACGCGAAAACGGTTGAACCGATCATGCGCCGGCGCCGAGGCGGCGAGATAGCGAGCCTCGAACGCCGCGCGTTGCGGGTCATCGGCACCCATTCCCGAAAGGTAGGGCGGCACTTCAGCGTCCGGCAGTTCCGTCTCGGCGCAGGAGACGACACGCACCCATGGACAACCGGGGGCGGCAATGGCCGGGAACATGATGACATTGTCGAGCACGATCGCATCCGGCTTCAGCCGCCCCAGCAATTGGCGCAAAGGCGCCTCGGCATTGACAGCGGTGTCGACGATCGCCTGCCATGTCGGCGCGACATAGGTTTCGAGCTGGTCGATCGGGCTCAGCCGGAAATGCGGCAGGTGCCGGCGCACGAAAGCCTGCCAGTAGCTCTGGCGCTCGCTGTCGCTCAGCGGCTCGTCGGTCGGCAGCTGGTATTCCTGGAAACCATAGTCGGCAAAGACGCCGGAGAAGCCGGCATGGCAGATAAAGACGGGCCGGGCACCCTTGGCGCGCAACGCCTGCGCGATACCGACGCAATTCAATGCCGCGCCGAAGCTTGCTTCGGGAAACAGCGCGATGGTCGGGCTGGCTTTACGCGTCAATTAATCCTCGTCATTCCGGCCGGCTGATCATGCCGAACAGCGCGGGCGCCCCGCGGCTGGCCGCTTGCGGTCGCTGGTTGCGGGAAAGCCGCAGGTGAATGCGAAGCAGATCGGCAGCCACCTCATACTGCCGGCTTTCGAGATGGTCGAGTATGTTCAAATGTTCCAGCAGCGATTGCCGCAGCCTGAACACGTTGACGCCGGCATAGATGCCGGGCAGCCGGCGCAGCCTGAGATGATCGGCCAGTGCATCGGCGACGAAGCGGTTGGCGCTGCCCTCGGCGATCATGCCATGGAAATCGATGTCCAGCCGCTGGAACTCGCGCGTATCGAACGTGGCATCCGGCAGCGCCGACAGCGCGTCCATGCCTTGGCGTAACGCCGCCGCCCGCGCGCCATCCAGCCGAAAGCCGGGCGTCAGGATCGCCGCCGGCTCCAGCAGCAAGCGGAACTCGTAGCTTTCGCCTTGCGCCTCCGGATCATCAGGCGTGCGGCGGAAAAGCCAGGACTGGCCCGGCGCACGATCGAGCAGATTCTCTTCCGTCAGTTTATTAAGCGCTTTTAGTACCGTCTTTCTCTCGGCGCTGTACCGTCGCATCAACCCGGCGGCGGTCACCGTCTGGTCCAGCCTGCGCGCTGACCGGTCGCGCAGGATCGCCTCGGCGAGTTCGTCTTCCTCGGTAATGGGCAGTTCGGCCGATATGGCCGGCTGCGCGGCGAGGTCTACGGCCAGATGATAGCCTGTATCCGCCTCCCAGCGCACGACACCCCGCTCCGCGAGCAGGCTGAGCGCCGCCCTTACCGGCGTGCGCGAGACATTGCACAGCGAGGCGATCTGCTGCTCGGGCAGGCGGGCGCCCGGCCCAAAGCCGCGCTGGCGCGCCACATCCAGGATGCGCTGCGCCAGGTCGAGATGGTTGGTGCGAGGTCGTCGGGCTGCGGCTTGCATGACAGTTCTCGTTGGGCGGACGTGACTTGCATGATTTGACCGATCGGCTTCCCGGACGCAATCGGCTGGATTGCTCGGTCGCCCAGATTCCTCGGTCACTTGTCAAATTATGGATTGACGTACTTTTTTCTGCAATAGTACTGTGCGGACAATCGGCAGGAAAAAGACCGAGGGAACAGGATCGGAGCCGCGAGACAGATCGCGCCGGGTCCAACACAGAATTCGACGATCAACCCGAATGGGAGTCTGCCATGACCGCTACCAGCCCGCGGCGCCGTGCGCTCAAGGTCTCTTCAATCGCTCTCGGCCTCGCCATGGCGCTGTCGGCGCCGGCTGTCGCCGCCGACCTCGTCATTTCCAACTGGGACGGCTACATGGCGCCCGATGCCATGGCCGCCTTCAAGACCGCGACCGGCGTTTCCGGCGAAGTGGTGGTGCACGCCACCAATGAAGAAATCATGGGCAAGCTGATTGCCGCCGGCGGCAAGGGCTATGACGTGGTCTTCGTCTCCTCGCCCTTCGCCGAAGTGCTGAACAAGCTTGGCCTGACCGAGCCGATGGACCATGCCAAGATCCCCAACCTCGCCAACCTCTACCCGGAAGCGACCAAGCTGCCGCACGATGTCGGCAACACTTTCTCCGTGCCTTACACCTGGGGCACCACGGGCCTTTGCTACCGCTCCGACCTGGTGAAGACCGCGCCCACGAGCTGGAGCGACCTGTTGGCGCCCTCCGATGCTTTGAAGGGCAAGACCACCATGCTGGCGACCGATCGTTGGCTGCTCGCCGCCGGCCAGCTCGACAAGGGGTTTTCCGTCAACGAGACCGACCCGGCCAAGATGGCCGAGGTCAAGGACCTCTTGATCTCGGCCAAGAAGACCCTGCTCGCCTATGACGACACCACCTTCTATTCCAAGCTGGTGTCCGGCGAGGCCTTGATGGTGCAGGCCTGGGACGGCTGGTGCAACTACGGCATCGCCGACAAGCCCGAGATCAAATACGTCATTCCCAAGGAAGGCTCGGACCTCTGGGTCGACACGATGGTGGTGATGAAGGCTTCCGCCAACAAGGACGCCGCCTTCCAGTTCATCAACTTCATGCTCGACGCCAAGAACCACGCCTGGGCGGCGCAGAACATCGACTACAAGGTGCCGAACAAGCCGGCGATGGAGAGCCTGCCGGCCGACTTCCTGGCGAAGTTCCCGAACATGGCGATGCCGGTGGCCGACCTCGTCAAGTTCGAGCAGCTGCGTGACGTCGGCGAAGCCCAGCGCGACTATTCCAAGATCGTCAGCGAGATCAAGGCCGCGCAGTAGGCGTTAGTCTTGAATTAAGCGTGCGTTCCGTGGCGCCCCCCTCTGGCCTGCCGGCCATCTCCCCCTCAAGGGGGGAGATCAGCAGTTCTGATGTTCCGCTCGCCCTTAAGCATTGGAGATTGACGAAGGCGATGCCACAGCCAATCTCCCCCCTTGAGGGGGAGATGCCCGGCAGGGCAGAGGGGGGCGCTTCGTGAAACACCTCCCCTCCCGCAGCGCCCTCCTGATGACGCCGGCGCTGGTCTGGCTGACCGCGCTGATGGTGATTCCCTGCGCGCTGGTGCTGGCGCTCGCCTTCTTCCGGCGCGGTATCTATGGCGGCATCGACTACACTTTCACGCTGGAGAATTTCGGGCTGGTCTTCGACCCGCTCTATGCCGGCATCTTCCTCAAATCGGCGCGCATCGCCGGGACCGCGACCCTCATCGCGGTGGTGATCGGCTATGCCGCCGCCTACGCGATCGCGGCCGCGCCGCGCCGGTGGCAGCCAGTGTTCCTGTTCTTCGCCGTGCTGCCGTTCTGGTCCAACTATCTGATCCGCACCTATGCCTGGATCGTCCTGCTCAACCGCGAAGGGTTGATCACGCAGCTCTTGCGCTGGTTCGGCTACACCGGCGAGCCGCCATCGATGCTCTACACCGAAGGCGCCGTCATCGCCGGCCTGGTCTACAACTATTTGCCCTTCGTCATCCTCGCCTGCTACGCGCCGCTGTCGCGCCTCAACCCGGAACTCGCCGAGGCCTCGCGCGATCTTGGCGCTTCCGCCATGACCACATTCCGCCGTGTCATCCTGCCGCTGACCTTGCCCGGCATCGCCGCCGGCGCGGTCTTCGTCTTCGTGCTTTCGATCGGCAATTTCGTCACCCCGGCTCTGCTCGGCGGCGGCCGCTTCCAGATGATCGGCAACCTCGTCTACGACCAGTTCCTGACCGCCAATGACTGGCCCTTCGGCGCGGCGTTGGCCATGGCGCTGATCGCCATCATGCTGCTGGTGCTGATGGTGCAAGCGATCGCTGCCAATCGCGCTTCGGGGCGTGCGGCTGAGGCGAAAGGCAATTCCGATGGCTGAGCGCGGCGCAATCCTTGCCTTCTCCCCGTTTACGGGGAGAAGGTGCCCCGAAGGGGCGGATGAGGGGTGGCGCCAGTCTTTGCCATGCTCAGCGCTGCCCCTCATCTGCCTGCCGGCATCTTCTCCCCGTGAACGGGGAGAAGGACGCAGCTCGTTCACTCGACTCCAAGCAACCGGAGGTACGAGATGAATCAATCCTTTACTCGCACTCTCAGCATGCGGACGGTCCTCGTTCTCGTCTTCGCCTTCCTCTACATCCCGATCGCCGTCCTGGTAGCGCTGTCCTTCAACGAGGGCGGTCTGCCGACGGCATGGTCGGGCTTTTCGCTGAAATGGTATGTCTCGCTGTCCGGCAATTCCGCGATCCTGTCCGCCGCGCTCAACACGCTGATCGTGGCGCTGGTCTCGACAGCCATCGCCACCTTGCTCGGCACGCTGCTGGCGATCGGCGTCGAGATGCGCCGGCAATATGGCAAGGGGCTCGAAGCGCTGATCTTCGCACCGATGATCATCCCCGACATCGTGCTCGCGATCGCGCTGCTGTCGTTCTTTTCCATGCTCAACCTGACCATGGGCCTGCACACCATCATCCTCGCCCATGTCGTCTTCAACCTCGCCTTCGTCTGCTCCGTGGTACGGGCAAGACTGAAGAGTTTCGACTGGTCGATCGTCGAAGCCTCAGCCGACCTCGGGGCCTCCGCGCTCACCACCTTCCGGCGCGTGACCTTGCCGGTCATCCTGCCGGCGGTGGTCGCCGGAGCCCTGCTTGCCTTCACGCTGTCGGTCGACGAGTTCATCATCGCCTTCTTCACCGCCGGAGCCGGACGCGCCTCGACGACATTGCCAATGCAGATCTACGCCATGATTCGCTTCGGCATCACGCCGGAGATCAACGCGCTGGCCACCATCGTCATGGCGGTCTCGATCACCGCGCTCACCCTGTCGCAGCGGCTCAACCGTGGGATTATCGGCCAATGAGCGAACCGCGCACGCTGTTGGCCATCGATCATGTGTCGAAGAATTTTGGCCGCGTCACCGCCGTCGATGGCATCTCGCTCGATATCCGCGAGAACGAGTTCTTCGCGCTGCTCGGGCCCTCCGGCTGCGGCAAGACCACGCTGCTACGCATGCTGGCCGGCTTCGAGACGCCAAATGGCGGCCGTATCCTGCTCGACGGCCGCGACATTGTCCGCACCCCACCCAACAAGCGGCCGGTCAACCTGATGTTCCAGTCCTACGCGCTGTTCCCGCACATGAGTGTTCGGGCCAATGTGTCCTATGGCCTGGAGATGGAGCGTTTGCCGGCTGGAGAAATCCGCTCCCGGGTCGACGCCATTCTGGCAACCACCGAACTCGTCCCCTTCGCCGACCGCAAGCCGGAGCAATTGTCCGGCGGCCAGAAGCAGCGCGTCGCGCTCGCCCGTGCCCTGGTCAAGCGGCCAAGGCTGCTGCTGCTCGACGAGCCGCTCGGCGCGCTCGACAAGAAGCTGCGCGGCGCCATGCAATTGGAATTGAAGCGCCTGCAGCACGAGGTCGGCATCACTTTCGTCATCGTCACCCACGACCAGGAGGAATCGCTTGTCATGGCCGACCGCATGGCGGTGCTGAAGGACGGCAAGCTGCTGCAATGCGACACGCCGCATACGATCTACGAGCATCCGGCGGATCGCTTCGTCGCCGATTTCATCGGCGTGATGAATTTCGTGCCGGGCAAGGCCGCCGCCGACGGCGTGATGGCCGCGAATGGTTCGCGCATCGCCGGCAAACTTCCGGCAGCGCTTTCGACCGGTGCATCGGCGGTGGCCTCGGTGCGGCCCGAACGCATCCGACTGTTCCCGTCAGCAGACACCGCCAACCGCACCACCGGAACGGTCGAGGCGCTGGCCTATCAAGGGCTCGACTTGCAGCTGCATGTCCGCACGCCGCTGTCGTCCAAACCGTTCCTGGTGCGTGTCACCGCAGACGCCGCCGATCGCCGGCCGGTTTCGTCAGGCGACCAGGTCGAACTCGGCTGGGACGCCGCCGACGTCAGAATTTTTGCAGAATAACAGGAGAAGCCTGATGGCGCAGAAGACGATCGCGTTTTTTCCAGAAGCCGCCTACGGCCCGGCGCTCAATTCCGTCGGCATCGCGCAAGCCGTCGAGGCGCGCGGCCACAGAGCCGTGTTCCTGTCCGATCCCGGCTTCGTCGACGTCTACAAGGGCTACGGCTTCGAGGCGCATCCGGTGAACCTGTCCGAGCCGATGCCGCCAGAGCAGATGGCGAAATTCTGGGAGGATTTCATCAACGGCCACATCCCGAATTTCCGCAAATCGCCCTACGACCAGGTCGACAATTACGTCAAGGATTGCTGGACCGCGATCGTCGACAGCGCCAAATGGGCGCAGAAGGACCTGCCGCGCGTCCTGGCTGAGATCAAGCCTGATGTCATCTGCGTCGACAACGTCATCCTGTTCCCGGCGATCAAGCAGTACGGCAGGCCGTGGGTGCGGGTCATCTCCTGTTCGGAAAACGAGATCGAGGACGAGGACATCCCGCCCCATCTCTCAGGCTGCGGCGAGAACGACCATGCCGGACACCAGCGCTACCGCGATCATTTCAACGCGGTGATCAAGCCGATCCATGACGACTTCAACGCCTTCCTCACCGCCAACAACGAGGCGCCCTATCCGATCGGCCAGTTCTTCGAGGCCTCGCCCCATCTGAACCTGCTGCTTTATCCCGAGGCGGCCAAGTTCAGGCGCCGCCATCCGCTCGACCCGGTGAAATTCCAGTATCTCGAAGGCTGCGTGCGCCAGGAGAAGCCCTATACGGTGCCGACCTTCGCGAAGAACAATGACGGGCCGCTGCTCTACGTCTCCTTCGGCAGCCTCGGCGCCGGCGATGTCGAGCTGTTGAAGCGCATCATCGCGACGCTGGGCAACACACGCTACCGCGCGCTGGTCAATGTCGGCGGCTACAAGGACCAGTACACGGACGTGCCCGGCAACGTCATCGTCGACAGCTGGTTTCCGCAGCCCTCGGTCATCCCGCAGGTCGATGCCGTTATTCACCATGGCGGCAACAACTCGTTCACCGAGTGCCTCTATTTCGGCAGACCGGCGATCATCATGCCTTATGTCTGGGACGGCCACGACAACGCCACCCGCGTCGAGGAAACCGGCCACGGCTTCGGCATGCCGCGCTACGACTGGACCCATGCGGAGCTGGTCGCAAAGATCGAGGCTTGCCTGACCGATCCGGCCATGAAAGCGAAGCTGGCGAAAACATCCACGCAGATGCACGCGCAGAACGGGCCTGAGAAGGCGGCGGGGTTGCTGGAGGCGCTGCTGTGATCGAGATGATTGATATGCCGAGCCAAGGCGCCCCCCTCTGGCCTGCCGGCCATCTCCCCCTCAAGGGGGGAGATCGGCTGTCACCATTGGTTTCGCCAATCACGAAGGTCGTAAGGAATGCGCCGCCGCAGAAACTGCCAATCTCCCCCCTTGAGGGGGGAGATGTCCGGCAGGACAGAGGGGGGCCTCGTAGAGCGGCAACGGATCGCGTTTGATTATGGAGCACAGCCATGACCTCCTCCGCCCCGCACCTCCACCAAGCCTCCACCCGGACCGACCTCGTCGACTGGGGCATTCAGTCGGATGCGCTGGCAGGCACTTCGCACTCCACCGGCAAACTCCTGCACAAGGGGCCCAACAACCAGCCGGAATCCGGCATCTGGGTGTGCACGCCTGGCCGCTGGCGGCTCTCGATCCCGCGCGACGAATTGTGCCATTTCGTCGCCGGCCACGCGACCTACCGCTCGGATGTCGGCGAAATGATAGAAGTCTCGGCCGGGACCGTGGTCATGTTCCCCGCCGGCTGGACGGGCGAATGCACGGTGCATGAGACCATGCGCAACGTCTACATGCTGGCGTGAAAGCATGATCCCGAAAAGTGGGAACCGGTTTTCGGACAAGATCATGCTCAAGCAAGAATCCGCTGCACAGGAGCAAGACATGCCGACACCGCATTGGCCGAAGGCCTCGACCGTGGAACTGGAGGATTGGGGCGCGGGCACCAACACGCTTGCCGGCGCGCCACGCGCGTCGGGCAGGATCCTGTCGCAAAACCCGGACGGTTCGAGCGAATGCGGCCTGTGGTCGTGCACGCCGGGCACCCGCAAGGTGACCTTTGCGTCGGACGAGTTCTGCCACTTCCTGTCGGGGCACGGCACCTACGTCCATGAGAACGGCGAACAGATTCCGGTCGAGGCCGGCACACTGGTGTTCTTTCCCTCCGGCTGGGCCGGCATTTCCATCATCACCCAAACGTTGACCAAGGCTTTCATGTGCCGCTGAGCACTCTTTCGAGGACATCCCTATGACCACGCCAATCATGCAATCGCCGCTCGCCGTCACCGACCTCGTCGACTGGGGCGTCATCCCGACCATGATCGAGGGGCAATCCCACACCTCGGGCAAGCTGCTCTACAAAGGGCCGGAAGGCCGCTCCGAATGCGGTCTATGGGTCTGCACACCAGGCAAATGGCACTGCCATGTGACCCGCGACGAATTCTGCCACTTCCTCGAAGGAAGCTGCACCTATGTGCATGAATCCGGCGAGGTCATCGAGATCGAGCCGGACACGGCCGCCTTCTTCCCGCAGGACTGGAAGGGCGTCTGCACCGTCCATGAGACGATCAAGAAGGTCTACATGATCCGCTGATCGGATCCGAGAGGATGTCCATGAACTTCTCCCCTGACCGGCCGACCTTCTTCGTCAATCCGGACTACCGGCCGATGACTGCCGCGGCAAAACCGGTGATCGACCCCGCGACGCTGGAAACCGTCGGCGCGATCGCCGCGGCCAGCGACGGCGAGATCGACGCCGCGCTAACCGCCGCGACCAAGGCGCAGGCCGCCTGGAAGAAGCTCGACGCCAAAAGCAGGGCCAAGCACCTGCACGCCGTCGCCAACGCCATCGAGGCGGCCGACTTCACGCGTTGCGCGGAACTGATGGTGCGCGAGATGGGCAAGCCCTATCCGGAAGCCATCGGCGAGATCGCCAATTGCGCGCCGATCTTCCGCTACTATGCCGAGATGGCGCGCGACGATGCCGGCAAGATCGCCGGCACAACGCAGGCTGGTTCGTTCCAGTATGCGCGATACGAACCTTACGGCGTGTCCGTCCACATCATGCCCTACAATTTCCCGATCCTGCTGATGTGCTGGACGGTGGCGGCTTCGCTCGCCGCCGGCAACGCCTGCATCATCAAGCCGGCCGAGGCGACGACGCTGTCGACGCTGGACTACATGACCGTGTTCCGCTCGCTGCCCGAAGGTCTGGTCTCCTGCCTGCCCGGCGGAGCGGCCACGGCGCAGGCGCTGATTGCCTCCGACCGCACCCATGCCGTTGCCTTCACCGGCTCGGTCGCCGCCGGCAAGGCCGTCGCGGTCGCCTGCGCCGAGCGCATGAAGCCTTGCGTCATCGAGGCCGGCGGCAGCGATCCGCTGATCATCAGCGAGCACGCGCCGCTGGAGGTTGCGGCGGCCGGCAGCGTCACCGCCGCCTTCCATCTCACCGGCCAGGTCTGCACCTCGGCAGAGCGCTTCTTCGTCGTCGACGCCGTTCATGATCGCTTCGTCGCGCTTTTCGCTGAACGGGCGCGTGCGCTGCGCATCGGCAACGGCATGGACAAGACCGAGATCGGCCCGCTGGTCAGCGAGGCCGCTCGCACCAAGGTCATGCGGCTGGTCGACGATGCCATCCGCAACGGCGCCACCGCAGTCACCGGCGGGCGCATCCCGCCGGCGCACAACACCGGCTGGTTCTACGAACCGACGATCCTGACCGGCGTCACCCCGGAGATGGCGATCGTGCGCGAAGAATGCTTTGGCCCGGTCGCCGCGATCTGCCGGGTGAAAAATTTCGACGAGGCGATACGGCTTGCCAATGACAGCCCGTTCGGGCTTGGCGCTTCCGTCTTCACCACTGATCTCGCCGAGGCGCATGAGGCCGCCGAACGGCTCGAGGCCGGCATGGTCTGGGTCAACAACCCGCTGATCGACAATGACGCCCTGCCCTTCGGCGGCTGGAAGGCTTCCGGCCTCGGCCGAGAACTCGGCCGCCAGGGGCTCGATGCCTTCCGCCGCTCCAAGATGGTCATCATCGACCACAAGCCGGTGATCCAGGAATGGTGGTATCCCTACCCCGACAGTTGGTTCCGCGAGGCCGGCGGCCGCAAGCACGTGTGAAAGCTACGGCGTGGCAAGGGCGCGCCAAGCGCATTTACGCTTCGATCGCTTCGACCAATACCCCGTGAGACCACGGCAGTCGTGCGGACGAAATCGCTCATCGACCGCCGTGTGATCAGCCCGTCGCGCCGGCCTCCCAGGAGCCGGTCTCAGCCATCGCTTTAAGCCGCGGGGCCGGCTTGAACACATCCTTGCCGGTCTGTTGGTGCCAATGCTCGAGCCGCTCGACGATCCTGGCCGCGCCTTCGAGGCCGGCCCAGAACATCGGGCCGCCCTTGCCGATTGGAAAACCGTAGCCATTGACCCAGACAACATCGATGTCGGATGCACGGGCAGCTATGCCTTCCTCGAGAATCTTCGCGCCCTCGTTGACCAACGGATAAAGCGTGCGCTCGATGATTTCGTCCGCACCGATCGCGCGCGGTTCGATGCCGCGCTCGGCCGCCTTGTCGCGGATCAGCGCCTCCACCTCGGGATCGGGAATGCCTGACCGCGCGCCGGCCTCGTAGAGATAGAAGCCTCGGCCGGTCTTCTGGCCGAAGCGCCCTTGCTCGCACAGCGTGTCGGCGATGACGGCCGTCTGGCCGCGCGCCTTGCGGTTGCGCCAGCCAATGTCGAGGCCGGCGAGATCGCCCATCTGGAACGGCCCCATCGGCCAGCCGAAATCGGTGAAGGCCTTGTCGATCTGGCTGGGTGTCGCACCCTCCAGGAGAAGCTCTTCCGACTCCGAACCCCGTGCCGCCAGCATGCGGTTGCCGACGAAGCCGTGGCAGACGCCGACGACGACGGCCACCTTGCCGATCCGCCGCGCCAGGTCGACGACGGTCGCCAGCGCATCCGGCGCGGTCTTGTCGGCCCGCACGATTTCCAGCAGCTTCATGACATTGGCCGGCGAAAAGAAATGCAGGCCGACCACGTCCTGCGGCCGCGAGACCGAGGCGGCGATTTCGTTGATGTCGAGATAGGAGGTGTTGGTGGCAAGGATCGCGCCCGGCCTGGCCACCGCATCGAGCTTGCCGAACACCTCCTTCTTCACCGCCATGTCCTCGAACACCGCCTCGACGATCAGGTCGCAGTCGGCGAGATCGGCATAGTCTGTGGCACCCTTGAACTGGGCGAGCCGCTGACGCTTGGCGTCCTCGGCCAGGGAGCCGCGCGAAACGGAGACGGCATAGTTCTTCTCGATCGTAGCCAGCCCGCGTTGCAGCGCTTCCTCGCTGGTCTCCAGCAAGGTGACCGAAAAACCGCCATTGGCGAAGGCCATGGCGATGCCGCCGCCCATCGTGCCGGCGCCGATGACGCCGACACGCGCGATCCTGCGCTTGACGATGTCCTTGCCGGGAACCTTTGCCGCCTCACGTTCGGCGAAGAACAGGTGCCGCTGCGCGCGCGACTGATCGCTGGCGACCAGTCCAGCGAACAGCGCCCGTTCCGCCGCCAGCGCTTCGTCGAAGGGCAGCGTGACGGCATTGCGCACCGCTTGCGCGCAGGCGATCGGCGCCTCGAGGCCGCGCGCCTTCCTGGCAAGATCGGCCACTTCGGCATCGAAGGCCGCCAGGTCGGTTTCCTTGAGGCGGTCATCGCGATCACGCACCGGCGTGAAGGGACCACCCTTGCGGGCCAACTCCCTGGCGAAGTTCACGGTATGTGTGGGCAGATCGCCTTCGAAAATGGCATCGATGAGACCGGCGGCATGCGCCTCCTCCGCACCGATCGGCGTGCCCGAAACGATCATCTTCAATGCCTTCACCGGGCCGACCAGGCGCGGCAGCCGCACTGTGCCACCGCCACCCGGCAAGAGCCCGAGCTTCACTTCGGGAAGGCCAAGCCTGGCGTGCGCGTCAGCGACACGGAAATGACAGCCGAGCGCCAGTTCCAGGCCGCCGCCGAGCGCGGTGCCGTGGATGGCGGCAACGGTCGGCTTGGCGATGGTTTCCAGCATGGCGACGATGGCACGCAACTCCGGCGGCTGCATCGGCTTGCCGAACTCCGTGATGTCGGCGCCGGCGACGAACGTCCGGCCGGCGCAGGCGATGACGATTGCCGCGACCGAAGCATCGTCGCGCAGGGCAACCAGCGCCTGCATCAGTGGCTCACGGACATGAAAACTCAGCGCGTTGACCGGCGGATTTTCGATGGTGACGACGGCGACATCATTGTCCCTGGTGACACTGACAAAACTGGACAAGCTGAACCTCCCGAGACCGGCTGCGATCGGGAGGGTTTACTAGGCCGCGCCGCGAATGGGAACCGCGCGTCGCACTGGCACAATGCTTGTCCGGAAGGGCTGTAGCGCGGCGAAGGCGCAAAATACTACCGAACCGCCCTCTCCCCACCCGCCGCCGTGATCACGCCAACGATAATCAGCCCCGTCAGCAGCAGCCGCACGCCGGCACTGACCCCAAAGGTGTTGAGCATGGTCAGCAGAAGTACCAAAAACAGCGCCGCGCCCCAGACGCCCGGCACATTGGCCTTGCCGCCGGCGACCGACGTGCCGCCGATGACCACCACGGCAATCGAGGCCAGCAGATATTCATTGCCGATATCGACATTGGCGCCGCGGAAATAGCCGGCGAGCAGCGCGCCGTCGATGCCGCCGAGCGCGCCCGACAGCGTGTAGGTGAGGAAGCGGATGCGGCCGACATTGACGCCGGCGAGCCAGGCGGCGCGGATGTTCTGGCCGATCGCCAACACCGAGCGGCCATAGATCATGCGCTGCAACGCGATGGCCGCACCGATGGTAAACAGCACGGTGAGGATCGCCAGCACCGGAACGCCCAGGATCTGCCAGTTGGCGAAATTGGCGAAGCCCGGCGGCGGCTTGATCTGTAGCCCGCGCCCATAGCTGATATCGATCGACTGGATGATGAAGCTCGCCGACAGCGTGGCGATGATCGGTGGGATGCGCAGCGCCCAGATCAGCAGGTAGTTGGCCGCGCCGATCGCCGCCCCGCAGGCGAGCGCCGCCAGCAGGCCGACCACGATCATGGAATCGCTGCCGCCCATCACCTTCATCGCGACCGCGCTGGCAAGACCGATATTGGCCGGCAGCGACAGGTCGACATTGCCCGGGCCGAGCGTGATGACGAACATCTGGCCGACACCGACGATGACCGTGAACACGGCGAGCGACAGCGCCGCCGTGACCATGCCGCCGCCGCCATAGCCGCCGGTGAAGGCGATCGTCGCCAGCCACACCACGAGCGCGCCGACGAACGACCAGATCCACGGTTTGCCGGCCAGCGATTTCACCCATGCCATCGCTTACCTCTCCCTGCGGCTGATCAGCACCCGCGCCGCCAGCACGATGATGAGGATGGCGCCGTTGGCGGCAACCTGCCAGTCGGGCGGAATGTGCATGAAGGTGAGCAGCGGCGAAGCGGCCAGCGCCAGCGTCAGCGCGCCGATCACCGCGCCGATCGGCGACACCCGGCCGCCGACGAACTCGCCGCCGCCGAGGATGACGCCGGCGATCGCCAGCAGCGTGTAGCCATTGCCGATATTGGCATCGGCCGAGGTGGTGATGCCGATCAGCGCCATGCCGGACAGCACGCCGAACAGGCCGGCCAGCGCGAACAGCACGATCTTGGTCTTGAGCAGCGACCAGCCGGCGCGCTTGAGCGCGGCCGGATTGCCGCCGGAGCCGCGCAGGATCACGCCATAGGAGGTCCGCATCAGGCCGAAATGGACGATGAGCCCGATCAGCAGCGCCGCGATGATCGGAAACGGCACGAAAGGCGGCTTGAAGGACATGATCGCCAGCAGCCAGTCCGGCGCCTTGCCGCCCGGCTTGGGCAGCACGAGAATGGCCAGCCCCTGCCAGACGAAGCTCATGCCGAGCGTCACCACGATCGACGGCAAATTGCGCAGATGGATCAGCGCCCCGAGCAGCGCATAGATGCCGATCGAGCCGAGCAGTATGGCGACGCCGATCAGCGGAGCGTCCTTCAGCCAGGTCGCGGTGACGCAGCCGACGAAACCGACGAAGGTGCCGATCGACAGGTCGAGTTCGTTGCCCGCGATGACGAACATCTGCGCGATCGTCGCCAGCGCGATCGGGATCGCCAGGTTCAGCATCAGGCTGAAGCCGAAATAGCTGATGGCGCGCGGGTTGAGCCAGGCGATGGCGATGAGCACCAGCGCCAGCGACAGCGCCGGCAGCAACCCGCGCAGCAGGCGCGCGCGTGCCGCGCTGCCGCGCGCCGCGGACGCCTTGAGACCGTTTTCGAGTGTCGCCGCCGTCATCTCAGGCCGCATCGCCGAAGGAGGACTGGATGATCTTCTCTTCGGTCAACTCGTCGCGACGCAGATTGGCGACGATGCGGCCGTTCTTGAAGACGTAGATGTGATCGCAATTGTCGAGCTCTTCGGTTTCGGTCGTGTACCAGAGAAAGGTGCGGCCGCGGCCGGCCTCTTCGCGCACGAGGTCATAGACTTCGAGCTTGGTGCCGATGTCCACGCCGCGCATCGGGTCGTCCATCAGCACGATCTGCGCATCCGAGCCGAGAGCGCGGGCAAACAGCGCCTTCTGCTGGTTGCCGCCCGACAGCGAAAAGATGTTGTTGTTCATGTCCGGCGTGCGAATGCCGATCTTCTTTTGCCAGGACCGCGCCAGTTCGGCCTCGCGTTGCGGCGAAATCAAAAGCCCGTTGCGCAGGCGTGCAAGCGAACCGATGCCGATATTCTCAGCGATCGACCACTGCGAAAAAATGCCGTCCGACTGGCGGTCGCCGGCCACCAGCGCCACCGGCGCCGTCACTTCGATGCCCTTCTTGGCGCGTGAGGCCGCACTGAAGATCGACAGCAGCAGGTCGGTCTGCCCGTGTCCGGCCAGCCCGGCAAGGCCGATGATTTCGCCGGCACGGGCGACAAGGTCGGTGCCGTCCTTCTGCGCGGCGGGCCGCGCCTGCACCCGCAGCGGACTGGCTTCGGGCTTTGCGGCAGCGGCTTGCGCCGCGATCTTGCGGCGCGCCTCCGCCCCGCCCATCACCGTCACCAGCCGGTCGCGATCGAAGGCATCCGCCGCGTCCGACGCCACCACCTTGCCGTCGCGCATCACCACGATGCGGTCGGCATTGCGCAGCACCTCGCCCAGAACATGCGAGATCAGGATGCAGCTTTTGCCGCTGGCCACGAAACGCCGCACGAAGGCGAGCAGCTGGCCGGCCGTATGCGCGTCGAGCGAGGATGTCGGTTCGTCGAGGATGACGAGGTCGAGCCGGTCTTGCGTGACCGTGAAGGCACGGGCGACCTCGACCATCTGGCGCCGGCCGATCGACAGGTCGGCAACGATATCCGATGCCGAAATGCTGTGGCCGGGAAAAATCTCGTCGAGCTTGGCGGAGATCAGCTCGGCCGCCTTGCGCCGCCAGCCGAAGCCGGTGAGCGAAGCGTGGTTGATGCGCGTGTTTTCGGCGACGCTGAGATTGGGACACAGCGACAGTTCCTGGAACACGCAGCGTATGCCGAGCTGCTGCGCGCGCGACACCGAGTAATTGTCCTCGACGGCGCCATGCACGCCGATCTTGCCGCTGTCGGGCGTCAACGTGCCCGCCACCATGTGCATGAGGGTCGATTTACCGGCGCCATTGTGGCCGACCAGGCCAACGCACTCGCCAGGCCCGACGTGGAAATCCACCCCGCCCAGCGCGCGAACGGCGCCGAATTGTTTTTCGGCGCCGTTCAGTCTGATGATATCGGCGTTCCCTTCAGGCATGCTCAACAATATCCGCTCGCCAGTATGGACGCCAACGCCGCATTCACTTGATGTTGGCTTTGATGGCCGCCGCCGCTTCTTCCTGCGTGTATTCGTGGGTGGCGACGCCGCCCTCCTTGATCTTCGGCAGGGCTGCCTCGAAATCGTCCTGGGTGAAGGCCAGATAGGGCACCAGGAGATCGTGCGGAATATCCTTGCGGCCGTCGAGCACCTGCTGCGCCACCCAGAAGGCGAGCGTCGACACGCCCGGCGCGATCGAAGCCGACCAGGTCTGATAGCCGTCCTTCTCCTTCTGTTCCTTCCACCACTTCAGCTCGTCCTGCCGGTTGCCCATGATGATGGTCGGGCGCGGCTTGTTGGCGGCGGCGAAGGCTTGCGCGGCGCCATAGCCGTCACCGCCCTGGTCGACGATGCCGACGACATCGGGCAACGACGGCAGGATGGTCGCCACCGCCTTCTGCGCCGTCGTCTGGTCCCAGTCGCCGGTCACCGAGCCGACGATCTTGAACTCGGGATGGGCGGCGACGCCTTCGAGGATGCCGGCATGGATGGCATCGTCGATCGACGTGCCGGCCAGGCCGCGGATTTCCAGCAAATTGCCGCCCTTGGGCTGGAACTTGGCCATCTGCTCGACTTCCTGCTTGCCCATGTCCTTGAAGTCGACCACGACGCGGTAGGCGCAAGGCTCGGTGACGATGCCGTCGAAGGAGACGACGACGATGCCGGCGTCGCAGGCCTGCTTGATGGCGCCGTTGAGCGCGTCGGGCGAAGCCGCGTTGATGACGATGGCGTCGTAGCCCTGCAGGATCAGGTTCTGCACCTGGGCTGCCTGCGTCGGCACTTCCTTGTCGGCGGTGGTGAAGATGTCGGCCGCGCCGACGACCTTGTCGTCGACCGCCTTCTTGGTGACGATGCCATAGCTGTCGAGCATCGCCTGCCGCCATGAATTGCCGGCATAATTGTTGGAGAATGCGATCTTCTTGCCGCTGGTGTCGGCAAGTGCCGTGCCGGCGGTGAGCACCGCTGCGAGCGTGCCGAGGACAAATAGCTTCTTCATGTCATACTCCTCCCGAGAGTTGCTGGTCTTGAGGGCTGTTGGTGACTGTCGCGCTTGCGTACCTGTTTTTTATCTATTGTCAGACAAAAGTGCAGAAGGCCGGCGGGCTGTCAACTGCAATCAGCGGGGCGTGCCGATCAACTTGCGGTGCAATGATTGAAATGGCTCCGGGTCCTGTCTAGGGAGTGGGTCAGGAGACCGAAACAGAATGCCAGTGACGCCAAAAATTGCCCAGGGCGCCCCGGGAATTCCGGCGCGCTGGACGTCAAGCGCCAAGAGTGGCGTCGGCACTTCGCTTTCGCCGGCCGGCCAGATCTGGTTCACCATCAGCCACGGCATCCTCAACGAAATCTACTGTCCGCGGCTCGACAGCGCCTGCACCCGCGACCTCGGCCTGCTCGTCACCGGTCCCGACGGCTATTTCTCGGAGGAAAAGCGCGATGCCGCGCACGCCATCGAGCCGTTCGAGGACGGCGTGCCGGCCTACAGGCTGGTCAACACCGCCACCGATGGCGCCTACCGCATCGAAAAGCGCATCCTTGCCGACCCGGCGCGCCCCGCACTGCTGCAGGAAATCACCTACACGCCGCTCAAGGGCGCGCCTGGCGACTACCGCGTTTACGCCTTGCTGGCGCCGCATCTGGTCAATGCCGGCATGGGCAACACCGCCTGGATCGGCGCCCACAAGGGAAAACCGGTGCTGTTCGCCTCGGGGCGCGGCTCTTGCCTGGCATTGGCTTCGTCGCTGTCCTGGCGAGACTGTTCGGCCGGCTATGTCGGCTTCTCCGACGGCTGGCAGCAACTGAACCATGCCGGCAGGCTCGATCCGGCCTGCCAGCGCGCCGAGAACGGCAATGTCGCGCTGACCGGCGAGATCGGCTTTACATCGGCCAAGACAAAGGCCGTGCTGGCGCTGGGTTTTGGCGCGACGCCGGATGAGGCTGCGGAAAACGCCTTCGCCAGCCTGAAGCGAGGTTTTGAGCCGGCAGCAAAGTCTTATGTCCAGAACTGGCGCAAATGGCAGGCCGGGCTGCTGCCTCTGGACCGGCGAGCGGCGTCCGGGGTCAACAGCTATCGAACCAGCACCGCTGTCCTGGCGACGCACCGCTCGATCGCCCTGCCGGGCGCGGCGGTCGCCAGCCTGTCCATCCCCTGGGGCTTCAACAAGGGTGACGACGACCTCGGCGGCTATCATCTGGTCTGGCCGCGCGACCTTGTCGAGACGGCGGGCGGATTTCTCGCGGCAGGCGATGCCGCCTCGGCGCTGCACATCCTCGACTATCTCGCCTCCATCCAGCAGCCGGACGGTCATTGGCCGCAGAACGCCTGGCTCGACGGATCCGCCTATTGGCCCGGCATCCAGATGGACGAATGCGCCTTTCCGCTGCTGCTGGCCGATGCCTTGCACCGCGCCGGGCACCTGCCACGTACCAGGCTCGCCACCTTCCAGCCGATGATCGAACGCGCCGCAACCTATGTCGTGCGCAACGGACCCGTCACCGGCGAGGACCGCTGGGAAGAAGACGCCGGCTACAGCCCGTTCACGCTCGCCGTCGAGATCGCCGCATTGCTTGCCGCCGCCGACCTGCTCGACGCCTGCGGCGAGGCGGACGCGGCAACCTATCTGCGCGAGACCGCGGACGTCTGGAATGACCAGGTCGAGCGCTGGACCTATGTCACCGCCACGGCCACCAGCGAGGTGGCCGGCGTCGACGGCTACTATGTCCGCATCGCGCCACCCGACAGCGCCGAGGCCGGCTCGCCGAAGGACGGCTTTGTCCCGATCAAGAACCGGCCACCTGGCGATACCGATCGGCCGGCGCAAGAGATCGTCAGCCCGGATGCGCTGGCGCTGGTCCGCTTTGGCCTCCGGGCCGCCGACGATCCGCGCATCATCGACACCGTCAAGGTCATCGACGCGCAATTGCGCTGCGCATTGCCGCAAGGGCCGCTCTGGTACCGCTACAATGGCGACGGCTATGGCGAGCACGAAGATGGCTCGCCCTTCGACGGCACCGGCCAGGGCCGGCCATGGCCGCTGCTCGCCGGCGAGCGCGCTCACTACGAACTGGCGGCGGGCCGCAAGGACAAGGCCGCCGGCCTGCTCGACACGCTGGAACGATCCGCCGGAACGGGTGGCCTGTTGCCGGAGCAGGTCTGGGACGGCCCCGACATGCCCGAGCGCGAACTGCTGCGCGGCAGGCCATCGGACAGCGCCATGCCGCTGGTCTGGGCCCATTCGGAGCACATCAAGCTGTTGCGCTCGCTGCGCGACGGCGCGGTCTTCGACATGCCGCCGCAAGGCGTGAAGCGCTACATCGAGGACAGGACCGTATCGCCGTTCAGGACATGGCGCTTCAACAACAAGATCCGTGCGCTGCCTGGGGGCAAGACGTTGCGTGTCGAGCTGCTGGCTCCGGCCACGGTCCATTGGAGCATCGACAACTGGACGACCGCCCAGGACAGCAAGACCGAAGAGAATGCTTTCGGCATCCACCTTGTCGATCTGCCCGTCGCCCTGCCCAGCGGAAGCACGCTGACCTTCACTTTTTTCTGGCCCGGGACCGGCGATTGGGAGAATGTCGACTTCTCCGTCACATCAGGCGAGCAGGATAGCCGCTAAAATCCTTCCTCGACAAACCCCAAATCTCCAGCAAACAGGGACGAAACCATGCAGATCGGAATGATGGGACTGGGCCGGATGGGCGCCAATATGGTCCGCCGCCTGATGCGCGACGGCCATGAATGCGTCGTCTACGACATCAACCCCGCCAGCGTCGCGGCCCTGGTCGGCGACGGCGCCCTTGGGGCCGCCTCGATGGCGGAATTCGTCGGCAAGCTCGCCAAGCCGCGCTGCGTCTGGCTGATGCTGCCGGCCGCCATCACCGGCAAGATCATCGATCAGGTCGCGGCCCTGATGGAGCCCGGCGACATCGTCATCGACGGCGGCAATTCCTACTATCATGACGCCGTCGACCAGGCCGCGAAACTGGCCGCCAAGGGTATCCATCTCGTCGATGTCGGCACCAGCGGCGGTGTCTGGGGCCTGGAGCGTGGCTACTGTCTGATGATCGGCGGTCCCGACGTCGCGGTGCAGCACCTCGATTCGGTCTTCGCCACGCTGGCGCCGGGCGCCGATGCCGGCGCGCCTTCACCGGACAAGGCTGCCGGCACGGCGCCGTTCGGTTACCTGCATTGCGGGCCGAGCGGCGCCGGCCACTTCGTCAAGATGGTGCACAACGGCATCGAATATGGCGTCATGGCCGCTTATGCCGAAGGCATGAACATCCTGAAATCGGCCAATGCCGGCAAGCGGCAGCGCACCGCCGACGCCGAGACCAGCCCGCTGGAAAACCCGCAATACTACCAGTTCGACATCGACCTTCCCCAGGTCGCCGAGGTCTGGCGCCATGGCAGCGTCATCGGCTCCTGGCTGCTCGATCTCACCGCCGGCGCGCTGAAGAGCGATCCGGGCCTGGCGCAGTTCGGCGGCCGGGTCTCGGATTCCGGCGAGGGACGCTGGACGCTGAAGGCGGCGATCGACACCGGCGTGCCGGCGCCGGTGCTGTCCTCGGCGCTGTTCGACCGCTTCTCCTCGCAAGGCGAATCCGAGTTCTCCGACAAATTGTTGTCCGCCATGCGCTATGCCTTCGGCGGCCATGTCGAGAAGCCGAAGGCCGGCAAGTGACGGCGGCAGGGGAGACACAGGCATGAGCCAGGAACGGTCCGACACACTGGTGCTCTTCGGGGCGACCGGCGACCTCGCCCACAAGAAGATATTTCCAGCGCTTTACCAGATGGTCGCCAAGGGCACGCTCACCGAACCGGTGATCGGCGTGGCATTCGACGCCTGGGATTTGAAGCAGTTGCAGGCCCGCGCCCGCGACGGCATCGTCAACGCGCTCGGCAAGATCGACGAAAAGATCTTCGCCAAATTCGCCAATTTGCTGCGCTATGTCAGCGGCGACTACCGCGACGGCGCGACCTTCGAAAAGCTGAAGAGCGCGCTCGGCAGCGCCCAGCGGCCGCTGCACTACATGGCGGTGCCGCCGACCATGTTCGAGACCGTCGTGCAAGGGCTGGAGCAGTCGGGCACGGCGCACGGCGCGCGGCTGATGGTGGAAAAACCCTTCGGCCACGATTTGCAGTCGGCGCGCTGGCTGAACCGGGTCCTGCACCTGGTGTTCGACGAACAGTCGATCTTCCGCATCGACCACTATCTCGGCAAGGAAGCGATCCAGAACCTGCTCTATTTCCGCTTCGCCAATTCGCTGCTCGAGCCGATCTGGAACCGCAACTACGTCGAAAGCGTGCAGATCACCATGGCCGAGGATTTCGGCGTCGAAGGGCGCGGCCGCTTCTATGACGACGTCGGCTGCATCAGGGACGTCATCGAGAACCATCTGCTCAACATTCTCTTGCTGCTGGCCATGGAGCCGCCCGTCGGCCGCTCGGCCGACGACCTGATCGACGAGAAGGTGCAGGTGCTGCGGGCGATCAGGACGCTGACGAAGGACGACGTCGTGCGCGGCCAGTTCACCGGCTATCTGGCCGAGCCCGGCGTGGCGCCGAATTCGCCGGTCGAGACTTTCGCGGCGGTGCGCTTTTTCGTCGACACCTGGCGCTGGCAGGACGTGCCGTTCTTCATCCGCGCCGGCAAGAACATGCCGGTGCATGTCACCGAGGTGGTGGTGCGGCTGAAGCGGCCGCCGCTCGACGTCTTCGACCCGATCAAGCCCGCCGACCAGAACTACGTGCGCTTCCGCATCGACCCGCAGGTGGTGATCGCCATCGGCGCCCAGCGCAAGGCGCCCGGCGACGACATGGTCGGCGAGCAGGTGGAACTCACCGCGCTCGACGACAGCAAGGGCGACATGCCGCCTTACGAACGGCTGATCGGCGACGCCATGAACGGCAATGGCCAGCTGTTCACGCGCCAGGACGCGGCCGAGCTCGCCTGGCGCATCGTCGGCCCGGTGCTCGGCGACACCACCCCGCCGCACCTTTACGATCCCAGGACATGGGGACCGGCGGACGCCATGGCCGACTTCGGTCCGCCAAATGGCTGGATCGACCCGGTAGCATGAGCGGAGGGGAAGCGATGGCCAAGGCGGCAAAGCAGAAGGCTGCGGACACCGGCAAGATCGTGCTTTCGATCGATATCGGAGGCTCGCACGTCAAGATCCTGACCAGCGCCGGCGGAGCGGAACGCCTGGCCGATTCGGGCCCGGACCTGACACCACGACAGATGATCGACGTGGTGAAAAAGCTCGCCGAGGGCCTGTCCTACGACGTCATCTCGATGGGCTATCCAGGCCCGGTGCGTCACAACAAGCCGGTGCTCGACCCCATGAACCTCGGCAAGGGTTGGGCAGGCCTCGATTTCGCCGCGCAGTTCGGCAAGCCGGTCAAGGTGGTCAATGATGCGCTCATGCAGGCCATCGGCAGCTATGAAGGCGGGCGCATGCTGTTCCTGGGCCTCGGCACCGGCCTTGGCGCGGCGATGGTCCTCGACAATGTCGGCCAGCCGATGGAACTCGCCCATCTTCCTTACAGGAAAGGCAGGAGCTTCGAGGACTATGTCGGCGAACGCGGCCTGGAAAAGCACGGCAAGAAGAAGTGGCGCAAATATGTGTTCGACGTCGTCGGCCGGCTCCGCGCCGCCTTGCAGCCCGACTATATCGTCATCGGCGGCGGCAATGTCGACAAGCTCGACGAGCTGCCCACCGACAGCAGGCGCGGCGACAACACACGCGCTTTCGAAGGCGGGTTTCGTCTGTGGCGAGACGAGGCCTTGATCGTCTGATATTATTACGTTTTAGTATAGTTGTTCAAAATCACGTGTGACGCCACGTCAGTCATTGCATTAAGCAGATTTGCCGACTAGGAGTTTCGCCGAACTACACTGCGGCGCGACCAAGGGGTCCACGAAAGTCGCTTCAGCACTTAGGGTTTGCGCACTGTCCTTTCGAAAACGAGCCCGATTTTCGAGGCTGCGCGCCATAGACGGAGGAAAGATTGACCGACGATAGCAACGACGCTCGCAAAGACATCGACCTTCTCGAGCTGACCGCTCATATTGTGTCCGCCTACGTCGAGAAGAACCGCTTGCCCGCCTCCGGCCTGGCCGACCTCATTGCCAGTGTCGCCGCCTCGATCAGCAGCCTCGGCAAGCCGGCGGTTACGGTGGCGGCGCCCCTGGTCCCCGCGGTCAACCCCAAGAAGTCGGTGATGCCGGATTTCATCATCTGCCTCGAGGACGGCAAGAAGTTCAAATCGCTGAAGCGCCATCTCGGCGTGCATTTCGGCCTGAGCCCGGACGCCTATCGCGCCAAATGGGGCCTGCCGTCGGACTACCCGATGGTCGCCCCCAACTACGCCGCCTCGCGTTCGCTGCTGGCGAAGTCGATCGGCCTTGGCCGCAAGGCGGCCGTAGTGGTACCCGTCAAGGGCAAAGCTCGGAAGGCCAAGGTCTCGGCCTGACCCCTTCATCCTGAGCCAATCGTTAGGACGACTGGAACAGAAGCCTGCCGGCGAATTCGCCTTGGCAGGCTTCATGTTTTTGTGGCTTGGATAGGCTAGACAGGGTGATCTGGGGGAAGCCATGAACTACACCAGGATGGTGATCGAGAAAGAGGCGCCGGAAGAGTACGGCTACGACCGTATCCGCTACAATCTCTCCGAAAGTTCGATCGCCGACCAGAAGCTCTCCGACATCGGCCTGTCGCTGCCCGACCTGACGCTCTTCTATGGCGAGCATCGCGGCGATAAGGACTTGCGTGCGCTGATTGCGGCGCAGGATGCCGGCGTTTCGCCCGACGATGTGCTGGTCACCGCCGGCGCCGCCGGCGCACTGTTCATCATCTCTACCTCGCTTCTGTCGGCGGACGATCACCTCGTCGTCGTCAGGCCCAACTATGCCACCAACATCGAGACCCCGAGGGCGATCGGCTGCGCCATCGGCTTTGTCGACCTCGCGTTCGAGAACAGCTTTGCCATCGATGTCGAGGCCGTCAAGGCGGCGATCCGGCCGAACACGAAGCTGATCAGCGTCACCTGCCCGCACAATCCGACCGGCACGATGATGCGCCGCGCCGAACTCGACGCTCTGGTGGTTTTAGCCGAAGCCAGCAACTGCCATTTGCTGGTCGACGAGACCTATCGCGATCTCTCCTACGGCAAGCGGCTGCCGTCGGCGGCCTCGCTGAGCCGCAAGGCCATCAGCGTCTCGTCGCTGTCGAAGGCCTTCGGCATTCCCGGCATCCGCATCGGCTGGCTGATCACCAGGGATGCGGCCCTTCAGGAGACGTTCCTTGCCGCCAAGGAGCAGATCGGCATTTGCGGCAGCGTCATCGACGAAGGTATCGCACGCGGCATGCTGGAGCGCCGGGACGCCTTCCTGGCGACGCTGCTGCCCGAGATGGCAGGGCGACGCGACATCGTCCAGGCCTGGATCGACCGCGAGCCGCTGGTAGACTGGATCAGGCCCGAAGGCGGTGTCGTCGGCTTCCCGCGCCTCAATGTCGACCCCGGCTTCGACCTCGACCGGTTCTATGTGAACCTGCTGGAAAACCACGGCACCTATGTCGGGCCCGGTCACTGGTTCGAGATGCCGAAGCGCTTCTTTCGCGTTGGTTTCGGCTGGCCGACCGAGGCCGAACTGAGGGGTGGGCTCGATGCCATTTCGGCCGCGCTGCGACAGTAACTTCCTTGTGCGATGGATCGGCCAAGGCGAAAGTCCCTTGATCCAGGCCTGATTTTAACGCATATGCCCGCCGAACTTTGATAAGTTTCATTGATCGGAACAGCGCCCATCCGGGAAGTGCCCCGCCGGTCAATGTCATAGCAACGGGGCCTCACTCGATGACATCCCTACAAACTTCCCCGGAGCAGCGTTACGCCGCGTTCCGGCACAAAGCCTTCCTCAGCTATTGGACGGCGCGCTTCCTCACCACCTTCGCCACCATGATCGTGTCCGTCGCCGTCGGCTGGCAGATCTATGATTTGACGCGCGATCCCTTCGATCTCGGCATTGTCGGTATCGTCCAGTTCCTGCCGTCGCTGCTTTTGGTGCTGGTCACCGGCGTCGTCGCGGATCGCTTCGGCCGCCGCCTGATCATGGCCTTGGCAACGGTGGTCGAGGCAAGCTGTGCGCTCGTTCTCCTGTACTTCACGCTGCGCGGCCTCGTCAGTCCGCTGCCGATCTTCGTCGTTCTGGCGCTGTTCGGCATGGCGCGCGCCTTTTACGGACCGGCCTCCTCGTCGCTGTTCGCCAATCTGGTGCCTCCGGAAGATTTCGGCAACGCGATTGCGTGGAACTCGTCCGCCTGGCAGACGGCAACGATCGTTGGCCCGGTCGCCGGCGGCCTGCTCTATGGCGTCTCGCCGGAAGCCGCCTACGCTGTCGCCTCCGCGCTGATGCTGGTGGCGGGCCTGCTGATCTTCACCATTCCCAAGCCCGCCCAGCAGACCGCAACCGACAAGCCGACGATGGAAACGCTGTTTGCCGGCTTCCGCTACATCTGGAGCGAGAAGATCGTGCTCGGCGCGATCTCGCTCGACCTCTTCGCCGTGCTCCTGTCCGGCGCCTCGGCGCTGCTGCCGGTCTATGCGCGCGATATTCTTGAACTCGGCCCCTGGGGCCTCGGCCTGTTGCGCTCGGCGCCCGGCATCGGCGCCATCTGCGTGGCGGTCTGGCTGGCCGGGCACCCACTTCGCGACAATGCCGGCAAGATCATGCTCGGCTTCGTCGCCGCATTCGGCGCCTGCACCGTGCTGTTCGGCCTGTCGACCATCACCTGGCTGTCCATCGTCGCCCTTGCCTTGCTGGGCGCCACCGACATGTTCAGCGTCTACATCAGGGAAACGCTGATCCAGTTGTGGACGCCGGACGAAGTGCGCGGCCGCGTCAACGCCGTCAACCAGGTCTTCGTCGGCGCCTCCAACGAAGTCGGCGAATTCCGTGCCGGCACCATGGCGGCATTGATCGGCACGGTTCCGGCGGTAGTGATCGGCGGCGTCGGCGCCATCGCGGTCGCCGGCCTGTGGGCGTATCTGTTCCCGCAACTGCGCAGGGTTCGCCACCTCAACGGGCGAAACTGACGCGCGCTAACCGTCGGCAAGATTCGTCACCCTGTCACAGGAACTCCCATGATCACTTGTTACCTGAAATATGTCATCGATCCTTACAAGCTTGCCGAGTTTGAAGAATATGGCCGTCGCTGGATCGGTCTGGTCAATCGTCTCGGTGGAAACCATCACGGCTATTTCCTACCAAGCGAAGGGGCGAGCAATATCGCCTATGCCATGTTCAGCTTTCCGAGCCTTGCCGACTACGAGGACTACCGCAAACGGATGGCTGCCGATCCGGAATGCCAGGAAGTGTTCGAAACGGAAAAACGCAATCGCAGCATTCTCAGCTATGAGCGCAGCTTCATGCGGCCGGTGCTCGAAGCCTAGAAAAGTGGATGTTTCGGAAAACGCGAAAACCGTCCTCGTCCGGAATTGCAAGAAAACCGAGCTACCGTACCGCTGGCCTGCCGAACACCATGCGCAGGAACTCGTCCAGCCAGCGCTTCAGATGTAAATCCCAGATCAGCCGGCCCCCCAAATGATCGCGGCCCGGCTGCGCGCCGGGCAGCTCGAAGCGATGCGCGCCGCGCACCACCCAGCGCTGCATCATCACCCTGGTCAGTTCGCCGTGGAACTGGATGCCCCAGGCATTGTCGCCATAGCGGAAGGCCTGGTTGGGGTAGGTCTCCGCCGTCGCCAGCAAGATCGCGTCGCTCGGCAGCGAAAAGCCTTCGCGATGGAACTGGTAGACCATCTCGGGCCAGTGCATCAGCTTCTTGCCGGCTTCGGTCGCCTTGAGCGGATACCAGCCGATCTCGACCAGCCCTTCGCCGTGACCCTCGACCTTGCCGCCGAGATGATTGACCAGCATCTGCGCGCCAAGGCAGATGCCGAGCAGCGGCCGGTTTTCCTTGAGCGGAATGTCCAGCCAGCTGGTCTCGCGGCGGACGAACTCGTCCTCGTCATTGGCGCTCATCGGTCCGCCGAACACCACGGCGCCAGCATGGCCATCCAGCGTCTCCGGCAAGGCGTCGCCAAGCGGCGGCCGGCGGATATCGAGGTCGAAACCCTCTTCGATGAGCATGTGGCCGACGCGTCCGGGGCTCGAATTCTCCTGGTGCAGCACAATCAGGATTTTTGGCTTCGGGCTCGTCTGGCGCGGCATCGGCAGGCGGGATCCCGTCTATTCGTCGCTGGAGGTTCCGCGCGCGCCGGGCGCTTGCGCCGCCGCCTTGCGGCGCGCCTCGACCCGGTCGTGGCGCTCGACGCCGATCAGTTCGGCGACGCGCCACACCGTGTTGTCCTCGAGTTCATGCAGCTCGCCATCGGCATAGACGATCTCCCACATCAGGCCGATGAAGGCCTTGCGCCCGTCCGCGTCGAGGTGGCGCTTGAGAACGCTGGTGAAGGCATAGAGGTCGATCGCCTCGTTGTCGGCACGCTCGCCGGCGGCGGCGAGCGCCTCGAGTTCGGCGCCGCTGATCGAGTAGCTCTGCGCCAGCACCGCCTTGAACCGCTCCCATTCGACATCCTGCCGCACGCCGTCGGCATTCATCACATGGTAGAGCAGCGCCGAGGCGGCGACGCGCGGATCGTCCGTGCTGGCATGCGTGCCGGAACTGGCCGGCAAGTCCCTGAGAAACGACAGAACACGTTCGAACATCAATTCATTCCCAACCGCCCGATGGCCAAATCAAAACAGCCGGAAGCGGCGCGGCGACTTCTCTGCCTCGTCGTCCGGATCGACGCCGGGATCGTCCGGCAAGCGCGTCAATTCTTCCGCCGGCTCCACGCCCTCGGCATCGGCCGGCACCGCCGCGAACGCCGCGGCCGTAACCGGCGTGACGTGGTCTTCGCGGCTTTCGGCCGCCTTGTCCGTCGCCTCGCTGCCCGTGGTGGCAGGTTCGATCGCGTCGACCGGCGTTTCGCTGACCGGCTTGGACAGGGCCTCGATGACCGGCACGGTGTCCGGAGCCTCATCACGGCTATCTATGAGCTGGCCAAGCCGCTCCATCGGCGCACGCCACTCGAAGGCATCGAGCCGGCCGGTGACCGGCGATACCGGCGCCCACCGTTCTGAAACGACGCCGTCGGCGACCCAGGCCGGATCGCGCGGCGCCCGTACCGCCTTGGAGAGCAGTTGCCTGACCTTGCCCTGGTCGCCGGTCTCGGCCTCCTCCACGTCGGCGAGCAGCAGATACGCGCCCTCGCGGCGGTCCATCCGGATCGCTGCCTCGGCCTCGCGGCGGGCGGTCGAAAAATCCTGCGCGTCGAGCGCGGCGCGCGCCACCGTCATCGACGATTCGGCGTGGTTCTTCTTCATCTCCTGCAGCTTCTTCGCCCGGTTGAGGCGGTCGAGCACGGCGTCGCCCGGCCTTGCATGGATATAGAGCTCGGCGACCTCCGGATGCGGCTCGGCCTTCCATGCCGTCTCCAGGATCTTCGAGCCCTTGCGCACGTCGTTCTGCTTGAACAGCGCGGCGGCGGCGGCGACGGCGGCGGGGGCGAAGTCCGGCCGCAGCTTGTTGGCCTCCAGCGCCGCTGTCCTTGCCGCGTTGGGGTCACTGTCGGCGAGCGACTGCGCCTTGGCGGTCAGCAGCACGGCACGACGGCGGTTGGCGGCGTCGCGTTCGATCTGCCGTGTCGACTTCTGCGCATCGACCAACTTCAGGGCGCCGTCCCAGTCGCCGCGCGCGGTCAACTCCTCCAGCGTCGATTCGGCGGCCCAGGCGAGCTGCGGCGCCATCACCGCGGCACGACCGGCATAATGGCGCGCCGCGTTGCGGTCGCCCAGGCGTTCGGCTTCCAGATAGAGGCCACGCAGGCCAAGCAGCCGCATCTCGGGATCGTCCAGCATGCTCTCGAATTTCTGCCGCGCGCCTTCATGGTCGCCTTCGAGCAGCGACGCTTGCGCCTCCAGGAGATGGATCAGCGGTTCCTGGTCGGAGCGGATCAGCTTGGCCGCTTCCTTGGTCTTCTTGCGCGCCAGCGCACCGTCGCCGGCGCCGGCGGCGATCATGCCGGTCGACAGCGCCTGATAGCCGCGGTCGCGGCGGCGCACGCGGAAATAGCGCGAGATGGTGTAGGGGCTGTTCCACAGCGACTTGACGAGCCACCACGCGATCATCACCGCGGCCACGACCGCCACGACGGCCACCGCCGCGACCATAAGGCTGACCTGGTACTGGTAGCCGTTGAAGGTGATGACCATGTCGCCCGGCCGGTCGGCCAGCCAGGCAAAGCCCAGCCCGAGCGCGAAGACGACGACGAGGAAGGCGAACAGGCGGATCATTGTGTTGCCCTCATGCCTTCATCGCGCTGGAGATCAGCGCGTCGACCTGGGTTTCGACCTCGACGCGGGCCTTCAGTTTGCCGGCAAAGTCAGCGCCGGCGGTCTTCACCGCTGCCGGCAGCGTGTCGTATTCGCTGAGCGCCTTGGCGTAGTCGCCCTGGTTGACCGCCATCTCCATGCGCGCGACCGTTTCCGGCGCGCCGGCCCCTTCGACGGCGCCAATCGGCCGGACCTTGACCAGCGATTCGGCGCTCGACATCAAATTGTCGAGGAAGCCGGCATTCTGATCGACCGGCGTTGCGGCGGCGACCATGGCATTGGCGGCAGCATCCACCTGCGATGCGATCTCGGCTCGGGTCGGGACGCCCTTTTCGGCATAGGGTCGCAAGGTCGCGAGTTCAGGCGCGTTGGGCGAAATCGCGGCCAGCGTATCGAGTTCGGCCGAGAACGGCGCGCCACGGTCGAGCGCCGCCTTCAGCGCCGAAGCGGCGATGGCGAGCGCGATCTTCGGCTGCGAAGCCTGGGCGTCGACCTTGCCGGAGAGCTGCGACACCGACTGTTCGAGCGCGGCGAGCCGTCCGTCCTGGGTCTTCGCCGCTTCGCTTGTCGATTTCACCAGCGCATCGAGATCGGCCAGCTTTTCGTTGAGCGGGCCGAGATCGACCGGCGCCGCGCTGCCGGCCTTGCCGAGAGCCGCGACCGCGGTTTCGATCTGCTTGACCTTGTCGCCGAGCGCGGCGAGCCCGGCATTGTCGCCGGCGCCGCCGGATTCAACCGCCGATTTCAGCGCCGCGACATCGGCCTTAACCTGCTCCAGGCCCGAAGAAAGCCCGACCAGCTTGGCCGCTGCATCGTTGTTGCCGCCGGCTTCTTTCAGGCCGGTGATTTCGCTCTTCAGCGAGGCGATGTCGCTGTTGACGCCATCGAGCGAGACGCCGGCGCCGGAACCCGGCGCGCCGAGCAGACCGGCGAATTGCAGGCCGCCGGCGCCGACCAGCGCGATGACACCGCCGATGATGCCGGCGGCGAGGCCGTTGAGGCCGCCACGCTTCGGCTGCGCTGCCATTGGTCCGCTCCTTGCGTCGGGTTTTCCCCCGGCTGCCTTGGTTTCACCAGTCTTGGTGGTTGCGTCCTCAAAGTTGTAGTCGGAAGAAGGGTTGCCACGGTCGGATGGCGTGTCCGAGCCGGGATAAGGCATTTCCGGCTCGGCGGCCTTGACCCTTGCCGCCGTATCCGCCCCGGACTGTCCCGCGGCGGCATCGGCATGCTCCCAGGGTTCGAGATCGACCTGGTCGGCATGCACCGGCTCTTCGGGCGCCTCCGGCTGCGAGGCGTTCGCGGCTTCCTCCGCCTTCGCCTCGTCGGTCTGGGCCGCATTCCCGGCTTCTGCGTCCCCGACTGCTGCGTCCTTGCCGGCATCCTCGTCGACGATGCGCGAGACGGCACCCGGCTCGAGATCGATGGTCACCGGGTCGCGGCGTCCTTTCGAGTGTCGCATCTTCGGCGTCTTGACCATGCCTGGGCTCCGCAAAATTCGCTTCGTCTCAACGCCTGGCGGCGCGTGATGGTTCAGAAAGGGTCTAGCACATCACCAAGCGGTGAAAAGGGGCGGTGTGATGACGCGGGTCAGCGGGGCGCCCGCAAAAGTGCCAGCAGCGCGTCTTCGTCGGGCGTCGCGGCAATCTCGATTGCTTTGCCGGCGCTATAGTCAAGAGCAGCGGCGATGCGCTGGGAAAGCGCCAAAAACCGTGTTTTTTCAAACAGTAGTTTCAAGGCGGGCCTTGCAGCCAAATCCTGCATCGCGGCAGCCGCCTTGGCGGAATAGAGCAGCACCGCATCGACCGGTTGGCCTGACGTCAGCGCAAGGACGTCCTTGTCGGAACATCGCACCGCCGAAGTGTCGTACGTCTCGACGGCGTGGACCTGGACGCCAGCGGCTTCCAGCCGCTGTTCGAACACCGGGAACCGCACGCGTCCGCAGAGATAGACGATCGTCTTGCCGGAAAAGGTATCGCCCATGTTTTCGGCCAGCGCCTCGGCATCGCCCGCACCCTCGCGCACCGACAGGAACCCTGCGTCGCGCGCGGCTTCGGCTGTCCGCTTTCCAACGGCATGGCAAGGCAAGGCCGCGAGCGCCGCGATGATTTCTTCCGAAGCATGGCGCACGGCGTTGGCGCTGGTGACGGCAACGGCGAGAGCATCAGCCGGAACCTGACCGGCATCGGTAGGCAAAGCCGCCGTTTCGGTCAAAGGCAGGAGAATCGGCTGGAAACCCGCCTCCAGGACCCGCCGCGCCGTACGCGAAGCCCCCGGTTCCGGCCTGGTCACCAGGACGCCAGGCATTTTCAGAGCCAGCCGTCGAAGAACTTTTCACCGGCCTTGGCCCGCACCGTCCCGGCGGCTTCCGTGCCGATGCGGGCGNCCAGCCGTCGAAGAACTTTTCACCGGCCTTGGCCCGCACCGTCCCGGCGGCTTCCGTGCCGATGCGGGCGGCATCCTGCGCTGGCCCCTGCAGCTCGATCATGTGCGACTGCGTGCCGTCGGGCGAGATGATCAGGCCGGCGAAAGAGAGCTTCCCACCCTCGATCGCCGCGTAGCCGGCGATCGGCGTGCGGCAGGAGCCGTCGAGCGCCGCCAGGAAGGCGCGCTCGCAGGCGAGCGCCTGTCCGGTCGGCACGTCATGGATCGCCACCAGCATCTTTTCGACAGCGCGATCGCCGATGCGGGTCTCGATGCCGATCGCACCCTGGCCCGGCGCCGGCGGAAAGACGTCGAGCGGGATCAGGTCGGTGACGACATGGTCGAGCCCGAGCCGCTTCAGCCCGGCATAGGCAAGGATGGTGCCGGCGGCGGCCCCTTCATCCAGCTTGCGCAGCCGCGTCTGCACATTGCCGCGGAACATCACCACGTCGAGATCCGGCCGCATACGGCGGATCAGCGCCTGCCGCCTGAGCGACGACGAGCCGACTGTCGCGCCGCGCGGCAGGTCGGCGATCGTCTTCGCCGCCTTGCCGACATAGGCGTCGCGCGCGTCCTCGCGCGGCAGGAAGGCCGAGAGTTCCAGGCCGCCGGGCAGTTGCGTCGGCATGTCCTTCGACGAATGCACGGCGATGTCGATGGCGCCCGCCAGCAGCGCCTCCTCGATCTCCTTGGTGAACAGGCCCTTGCCGCCGGCCTCCGACAACGGCCGGTCCTGGATGCGGTCGCCGCTGGTCGAGATGACGACCACCTCGAACGCTTCCGCCGGCAAGCCATGCGCGGCCATCAGCCGCGCCTGCGTTTCATGGGCCTGGGCCAGCGCCAGCGGGCTGCCGCGTGTTCCGATTTTCAAGGTTGTTTGCATGGCGCGCGGTCCGTGATAACCCCCGGCCAGAGCATTTTGCAGCCAAGTGGAGCCACTTGGCGTCGCAGAAATGCAGTTGGAATGACCGAGGCCTTTCGGGCTTTCTCCTAACGGGGAAAGGCCTGATAAACAACTCTTGGGATAGCGACGAATTGATCCGCGTTCTGGGCATTGAGACGAGTTGCGATGAGACCGCCGCCAGCGTCGTGGCGCTTGAAGGCTATGACGCGCCGAAAATCCTGTCCAACATCGTGCTCAGCCAGATCGAGGAGCATGCCGCCTTCGGCGGTGTCGTGCCCGAGATCGCCGCGCGCGCCCATGTCGAGGCGCTGGACGGCATCGTCGAGGCCGCCCTTGCCGATTCGGGTGTGGCGCTGGCCGATATCGACGCCATCGCCGCCACCGCCGGTCCCGGTCTCGTCGGCGGCCTGATCGTCGGCTTGATGACGGCCAAGGCGATCGCCGCGGCGGCGGGCAAGCCGCTGATCGCCGTAAACCACCTCGAAGGCCATGCCTTGACGGCGCGGCTGACCGACGGGCTCGATTTCCCCTATCTGCTGCTGCTGGTTTCCGGCGGCCACACGCAGATCCTGGCCGTGCGCGGCGTTGGCGACTACCAGCGTTGGGCGACCACCATCGACGATGCGCTCGGCGAAGCCTTCGACAAGACCGCCAAGATGCTCGGCCTGCCCTATCCCGGCGGCCCGAACGTCGAGAAGGCGGCGCAGGCCGGCAATGCGGCCCGCTTTGCCTTTCCCCGTCCGATGAAGGGGTCGGCGCAGCCTGATTTCTCCTTCTCCGGCCTCAAGACCGCCGTGCGCCAGGCGGCGACCGCCATCGAGCCGCTGAGCGACCAGGACGTCGCCGACATCTGCGCCTCGTTCCAGGCCGCGGTCGCCGATGCGCTCGCCGACCGCGTTTCGCGCGCGCTGGCACGGTTCAGCGAGACATTTCCGGGCACGAACACGCCCGCGCTGGTGGTCGCCGGCGGCGTCGCCGCCAACCGCACCATCAAGACGACGCTGGAACGGCTGTGCTCTCAAGCCGGTTTCACCTTCGTCGCGCCGCCGCTGAAGCTTTGCACCGACAATGCGGCGATGATCGCCTGGGCCGGTATCGAGCGGCTGCGCGAAGGCATGGCGCAGGAGAACGGCTTCGATTTCGTACCCCGTTCGCGCTGGCCGCTGGACAGCATCTCGGCGCCGATGGTCGGCTCCGGCCGGCGGGGAGCCAAGGCATGATCAAGAGGGGCATGACCAAGAGGGGCATGACCGAGACGGACCTGACCGAGAGGGGCGTGAGCGGCGGCGACCCAGTGCCAAGTGGCTGGCGCGTTGCCGTGCTCGGCGGCGGGGCCTGGGGCACCGCTTTGGCGCTGGCCATGCTGCGCGCCGGCCATTTCGTCCGCCTCTATGCACGCGACCCGGAGACCGTCACCGCGATCGATCGCGGCGAAAATCCACGCTATCTGCCGGGCATCGCGCTCCAGGCCGGCATCGTGGCGACGAGCAACATCCAAGCGGCACTCGACGGTGCCGATTGCGTGCTGGCGGTGACGCCAGCGCAATCGCTTCGTGCCATGCTGACAGCCGCCAGGCCGAACATGCCGGCCGGCATTCCGCTTGTTCTCTGCGCCAAGGGCATCGAGCGCGACACCGGCGCCTTGCTGTCGGCGATTGTCGAGGAGATACTCCCTGGAAACCCCGTCGCGGTTCTGTCGGGCCCGAGCTTCGCCACCGACGTTGCCCGCGGCCTGCCGACGGCGGTGGTGGTGGCGGCACGCGACGAGGCGCTGGCAGCCGACCTTGCCGCCCGCTTCTCGGCCGAGAACCTGCGCTGCTATTCGAACGATGACCTGATCGGCGTCGAGATCGGCGGCGCCTTGAAGAACGTCTTTGCCATCGCCGCGGGTGCCGTCACCGGCGCCGGGCTCGGCGCCAGCGCCCAGGCCGCCATGGTGACGCGCGGCTTTGTCGAACTGCGCCGGATCGGTGCCGCCTTCGGCGCCCGGCCCGAGACCTTGATGGGGCTTTCCGGTCTCGGCGACCTGCTGCTCACCTGCGCGTCCGCCCAGTCGCGCAACTTCGCCTATGGGCTGGCGCTTGGGCAAGGCAAGGAACTTTCCGGACTGCCGCTGGCCGAGGGCGTGCCGACGGCGGCCATCGCCGCGCGCATCGCCGCCGAGCGCAACATCGATGCGCCGATTATCGCCGCCGTCGCCGCCATACTGGACGGCACCATCACCGTGCGGCAAGCCGTAACGGCGCTGATGACCCGGCCGCTAAAGACCGAAACCAACGATTGATCCCCAACCTTGATTCCCCAACCTTGATCCCGAGACCAGGAGAAAACCATGCTGTTTGCGTTGATTTGCAAGGACAAGCCCGGCAGCCTGCAGGTGCGCCTTGACACGCGGCCCGCCCACGTCGTCTTCATCGAAGGCCTGAACGGTGAAGGGAAGCTCGCCTTCGCCGGTCCTTTTCTTGACGCCGACGGCAAGCCGAACGGCACTCTCGCCGTAATCGAGGCTCCGGATATCGCGGCCGCTCAGGCTTTGTCGGCAGCCGATCCCTACGCCAAGGCCGGCCTGTTCGAAAGCGTCGAAATCCGCCAGTGGAACTGGACCTTCAACAAGCCGGCGGCTAGGTAATCCTGCTCGCTGGTGCGCAAGGAGGAGCAAAAAGAATGAACTACTGGCTGTTCAAATCCGAACCCTCGGTCTTCTCCTTCGAGGCGTTGAAGGCCAAGGGCAAGGCCGGCACGCAATGGGACGGCGTGCGCAACTATGCCGCCCGCAACAATATGAAGGCCATGCAGATCGGCGACCTCGGCTTCTTCTACCACTCCAATGAGGGGTTGAACGTGGTCGGCATCGCCGAGGTCTGCGCGCTCGCCCATCCCGACAGCACCACCGACGACCCGCGCTGGGAGTGCGTCGACATCCGCGCCTTCAAGGAGGTGCCCAACCCGCCGACGCTGGGAGAGATCAAGGCCAATCCCAAACTCGCCGACATGGCGCTGGTGCGGCTCGGACGGCTTTCCGTGCAGCCGGTGACCCCGGCCGAATGGAAGGAAGTCTGCCGCATGGGCGGCCTGACGCCCGCTCCGTGACGGTACTCACGCCAAACAGCGCGCAAAAATTCATCCTCGACAACACGGCACTAATGGCGCCGCCGCATGTGCCGGAGGTTCTTCTGCACCTCGCCGACGAGGCGCACGACCTCTGGCAGCGGACCGAGGACGAACTGGTCGAGATCGGCCTGCCGCCGCCCTTCTGGGCATTTGCCTGGGCCGGCGGCCAGGGCCTCGCCCGCCATGTCATCGACAATCCCGGTACCGTGCGGGGCAAGCGCGTGCTCGACTTTGCCTCGGGCTCCGGCCTCGTCGCCATCGCCGCCGCCAAGGTGGGCGCCGCCGGGGTGATGGCCACCGACATCGATCCGTTCTGCGCCACGGCGATCCGTCTCAACAGCGAGGCCAATGATGTCCAGGTCCAATTCCTCGGCACGGACTGCGTCGGCACCGATGCGGGCTGGGACGTGATCCTCGCCGGCGATGTCTTCTACGACAAGCCTTTCGCCGACCGGCTGATGCCTTGGTTCTCGGCTCTCAAACGGCGTGGGGCCGATATCCTGATCGGCGATCCCGGCCGCTCCTATTTGCCGCGATCGGGGCTGGAGCCGTTGGCGTTCTACGAGGTCCCGGTGACACGGGCACTCGAGGACGCCGAGGTAAAGCGCACCACCGTCTGGCGACTGCTTGACGCCGTCGCCGAACAGGCGTTTCCATGAATTTGTATCTGGAGCAATTCCAGGAAAAGTGTGAGCGGTTTTTCCGTCTGGAATTGCGTCCAAAATAAAGAGTTGGAGCGGTTCGCCGTTTCCATGAAACGGTGAAACGCTCTGGAGGGGGAAGCTGATGGATTTTTCGGCAGTGAACTGGCTGGCGGTGATCGTGGCCGCTATCGTCGCCTGGTTGTTCGGCGCGGCATGGTACATGACGTTGAGCAAGCCGTGGCTCAAAGCCGCCAAGCTCGATCCGGCGACGATTAAGAAATCGCCGCTGCCCTTCGTCGTCAGCTTCATCGCCGAACTGGTCATGGCCACGATCATGGCCCTGGTTGTCGGCGCGATGACCGGTGGTGAGCCGACATGGCTTGCCGGCCTCGTCTTCGGCTTCGTGCTTTGGCTGGGGTTCGTCGCGACGACACTTTCGGTCAACCATCGCTATGAGAATTTCGGCTGGGACCTGACCCTCATCGACGGCGGCCATTGGCTGGGTGTCTTGCTGATCATCGGTGCGGTGATCGGCTGGTTCGGCGCCGTGGCAAGCTGAGACGGCGGGTTGACGATGGCGGATGAGTCCGGATTTCCGCGCGACCTGGTGTTCACCCGCGTCTGTCACGTCAAGCAAGGCTATGACGACCGGCGCCGGCATATCGTGCGCGAGTTCGAGCGGCGCGGCGTGCCGGTCTACTTCTACACCGAATGGGACCGCCCGGACGTCACCCCGGAGATCCGCGCCGAATTGGTCGCGCCCGGCTTTGTCCACCCGCCTGCCGTCTCGCTGGCGCTGAAGCATGTCGGCATCTGGCGCGATTTCCTCGAGACCGACCTGCCCTATTGCCTGGTGTTCGAGGACGACGTTTTCCTCGCTCGCGACTTTGTCGCCAAGTTCCGCCAGGGACTGGCCGAACTCGGCAGCCCCGACCGCAAGGCCGTCATCTATCTCGGCAATGGCAGCAACTACTACACGCCGAGCTGGAACCTGCGGAAGGGCCAAAGGCTCTACCCCGCGCTGCATGCCAGATGCACCGATTCCTATCTCATCACCCGCCCGGTCGCCGAAGCCCGCTGTGCCTGGATCAACCAAAACAAGATATCCACGTCGATCGATCACCAGGTCGAACGGATGGACGACCAACTCGGCGTTGAAATGCTGTGGTTCGAACGGCCGATTGTCGAACAAGGCAGCGAGAACGGAGCTTTTCAGACGTCTATTTCGGGGAAAAACTATCCGCGCCTGTACAAAAGCGTGAAATGGAAGTGGAAGAAATACACCCGCATGATCTTCGGCCACAACGCCCGGTCGTGAGCGGGAGTTGACGGCCTATACCCTGTCCGTCGTGCGCGTCCTGGCCACTTCCTCCAGGATCCAGTCGCGAAAGGCGACGATGCGCGGGTCGTCGGCCATGGCCTGGGGATAGACCAGGAAATAGGCGAATTCGGGCGCGACCTTGATGCCGAGCTCGAAAGGCCGCACCAGCCGGCCCTCGGACAGGTCGTTGGCCACCATGGCGAAATCGGCGAGGGCGACGGCGTTGCCGTCGATCGCCGCCTGGATGGCATCCGAGGAATTGACGAAGACGATTGTCCGGCTGTTGTCGAAATCGTCGACACCGGCCGCCGCCATCCACATGCGCCAGTTCGGCCATGTCACGCCTTGGCGCGCCCACTCGATATGGGCAAGCGTGTGGTGGAAGAGATCGCGCGGCTCGCGCAAGGGCGGCCCGGACGCCAGAAGGCCCGGGCTGCACACCGGAATGATGACGTTGTCGAACAGGCGGTGCGCGCACAGACCCGGATATTTGCCGGCGCCGAAACGGATGCCGACATCGACATCGTCGAGATCGAAATCGCGCAGCCCGTAGGCGATGTCGAACCGGAGCTCGATGCCCGGCCGCTGCTTGCGAAAATCCTCGACCCGCCGCATCAGCCATTTTGTCGCGAACTGGGCGTCCAGCGTCACCTTCAGAAATTCCGTCCCCCGCGCTATCTTGCGCGCCCGCATGGCGGCCCGGCCAAGCAGGTCGAGCGCATCGGTCGCGGCCTCGAACAGCACCGTGCCGGCCTCCGTCAGCCGGATCGTGCGGCTGGTGCGCGTGAAAAGCACGATGCCGAGCTGATCCTCGATTTCCTTGATCTGATGGCTGACCGCGGCCGGCGTCAGGCCAAGCTCGTCGGCGGCACGGGTGAAATTGAGGTGCCTGGCCGCCGCCTCCAGCGTCCTCAGCGCCCGCGTTCCCGGCAGCAGGGTCGCCATCAGCGGGGGATCTCGGCGAAGCGGTCCATGGCGCTCTCAATCCTCAAAGAAAACTTGATGATCGAGCAAAAACTACTCGTTTCCTCCCAAGATTTCAATCGGGCATGATGTGATCATCGAAACACCATCAAACCGGATTTGATGTCCGGACGAACGGATGCCATCATGTCTCACGCCGCTTTTCATCCTGCATATGCCGCCCGCCCGGCCCGGCTGGCGGCGATCCGTGCCTGGCTGCGTCAAGCCAGGGTCGCGATCAATCTTCCGCACCAGAACGTCGAGGACCTGTCCGATCGCCAACTGCGCGATATCGGCGCCGGCCGCAAGGACATCGCCCGGGCAATGGACCGCGAGATGGGCCGGCTGGGCCTTCTCGACATCGGCTGGCAACAGCCCAGGCGAAAGGAGTAGGGAGTAGGGAGGAGGGAGTAGGGAGTAGGGAGTAGGGAAATTAGACGGCATCGACACGTAACCCTACTGCCTACTGCCTACTGCCTACTGCCTACTGCCTACTGCCTACTGCCTACCTCACCACCCTGACCACCGTCCTGTCCGACAGCAGTGGCAGAAGCCGCGCCATGGTCCGCGCCGTCACCGCGACGCAGCCTTGCGTCGGCGTGAAGCCTGGCCGCGCCAGGTGGAAGAAGATCGCGCTGCCGCGCCCGCGGCGGCGCGGCGCGATGTTCCAGTCGAGCACCAGGCAGGCGTCATACAGCCGGTCGTCGCGCCGCATGCGTTCATGGCTGGCGCCATAGGGAATCTTGACCGGACGGTTGTAGTTGCGGTCATCAGGCACCTCGCACCAGCCGAGATCGGGCCCGATCGGCGTCATCGCCAGCCGGGTCCGGCGCGCGCCGGCAAACTGATCGCCCCGGAAATAGCCTGACAGCACCCGCATCGAGCCGAGCGGCGTGGCGCCATCGCCCTCACGCTTGTCGGCCGAGATGCCGCTACGCCCCAGCGCGCAGGCAAACACCGTGTTTCCGGCCTGCAGCAGGCCCTGGGTTGGGTGCCCGGGCCTCGCCCGCACGGTCAGCACACGCAGCCGTTTTACCAAAATTGCGCCGGCTGCATTGCGATCGCGTTTTTTCTTGTATGATCGTGCCACGGAACAAATCACTGTGATCGGCTGTTGTGCCGGCCAGCTTCCGCATAAATACGCAGCGGTCAACTGAATTCACTTTTCAAAACAACGGATTGATCCATGACTTCACGCACCATCCTGATCGTCGACGACGATGACGACCTGCGCGGCACACTGGTCGAGCAATTGTCCCTCTACGAGGAATTCGACGTGCTGCAGGAAGCGACTGCGGCAAAAGGCGTCAACACGGCGCGCGGCGGCCTCATCGATCTGCTCATCATGGATGTCGGCCTCCCCGACATGGACGGCCGCGAGGCGGTGAAGATCCTGCGCAAGGGCGGCTACAAGGCGCCCATCATCATGCTGACCGGCCACGACACCGATTCGGACACGATTCTCGGTCTCGAGGCCGGCGCCAACGACTATGTGACGAAGCCGTTCCGCTTCGCGGTGCTTCTGGCACGCATCCGCGCGCAGCTGCGCCAGCATGAGCAGAGCGAGGACGCCACTTTCTCGGTCGGCCCCTACACCTTCAAACCCAGCCAGAAGCTGCTTATCGACCCGCGCGGCGCCAAGGTGCGGCTGACGGAAAAGGAAGCCTCGATCATCAAATATCTCTATCGCGCCGACCAGAAGGTGGTGACGCGCGACGTGCTGCTCGAGGAGGTCTGGGGCTACAATTCCGGCGTCACCACGCACACGCTGGAAACCCATGTCTACCGGTTGCGCCAGAAGATCGAGCGCGATCCTTCCAATGCGGAAATTCTTGTGACAGAAAGCGGTGGCTACAAGCTGGTTCCTTAAACATTTCATTATCCAATGAGCGGTCTGGGCGGGACCGCTTTCGGGTGCGATCCTGTCGGAGGGGATTCAGGGTCTGCTCGTGAAGGAGGGATTGGACTGACCGTTCGGGGACGCAGCTAGAGATGGCGTTGGATGACGACATCCGCATCCTGTCCGCCGTGAGGCTCTTCGAGGGCTTCACGCAGGAACAGTTGCGCCTGCTCGCCTTCGGCGCCGAGAACACCGTGCTGCAAGCCAACCACAAGCTTTACCGCGAGGACGACGAGGCCGATTCAGCCTATATCGTGGTCAGCGGGCGCATCGTGCTCTACCGCGAGCAGAATGGCGCGCGCATCCCGATCGGCACGGCCGGCCCCGGCACCATCCTGAGTGAACTGGCATTGATCGCCGACACCAACCGGCTGACCAGCGCGTCGGCCGAGATCGACTCGGAAGTGATCCGGCTCAGCCGCAAGATGTTCCGCCGCATCCTGGAAGAATATCCGGAAGTCGCGGTGAAGCTGCATGAGCGCATATCCGAGGAATTCCAGGCGATGATCCGCCGCATCGAGAAACTGGCGCCGCGCTTTTCGGAGTGAGCTAGTCCAGATCGAACCGCGCAATCACCGGCACGTGGTCCGACGGGCGTTCCCAACCGCGCGCCAGGCGCAGGATTTCGTAGCCGGTGAAACTTGGCACCAGGTTCGGCGACGACCAGACATGGTCGAGCCGACGGCCCCGGTTCGACGCTTCCCAGTCCTGCGCGCGATAGCTCCACCAGGTGTAGAGCTTCTGTTCTGATGGTACGTTGAGCCGCATCAGGTCGACCCAATTGCCGGCCAGCCGCATCGCTTCGAAGTTCTCGGTCTCGACCGGCGTGTGACTGACCACGTTGAGCAATTGCTTGTGCGACCAGACATCATGTTCGAGCGGCGCGATGTTGAGGTCGCCGACCAGGACCGAAGCCGACACCTCGTCATGCTCGGCGCGGATGGCGTTCATTTCGGCGACGAAATCGAGCTTGTGCTTGAATTTCTTGTTGATCTCGGGGTTTGGTTCGTCGCCGCCCGCCGGAACGTAGAAATTGTGCACCAGGATCGTCTTGCCGCCGGCCCGCACCGTCACCGAAAGGTGCCGGCTGTCCTCGATCTCGCAAAAACGGCGCTTCTCGACCACCGCGATCGGCCGCCGCGCCACCGTCGCCACGCCGTGGTAGCCCTTCTGGCCGTGGAAGGCGATGTGCTCGTAGCCGAGCTTGCGGAACGCCTTTTCGGGAAACAGCTCATCAGGAACTTTCGTTTCCTGCAGGCAGAGCACATCGGGGGCCTGCTCGACCAGCAAGCGCTCGACGATCGGCATCCGCAGGCGCACGGAGTTGATGTTCCAGGTGGCGATGGAAAAGGGCATGCGCGGGAATCCAGTCCGGGGCGGAGCAAGCCCCGCCAGCTCTAGGACGGCCGGACAGGACATTGTGCCCTATGAAGTTGGTTCCCGAACTACTGCCAGCCGCGCGATATAAAAACAAGCGGGTGCTAACCGCCAATCTCAGCGCCGCCCCTCATTGCCCTGCCGGGCATTTCTCCCCGTAAACGGGGAGAAAGAAGCTGGCCGGGCCGCGGCGCCTTCTTTCAACGCTTGCAATTGGCGAAATCGGCGGTCCAGCGTCCTTCTCCCCGTTCACGGGGAGAAGATGGCGGCAGCCAGATGAGGGGCNATTGGCGAAATCGGCGGTCCAGCGTCCTTCTCCCCGTTCACGGGGAGAAGATGGCGGCAGCCAGATGAGGGGCAGCGCTAGCGCCCAAAGAGAACTTATCTTGTCTTCGTATTCAGCTCGCGGTTCGCCGTATAGTCGATGGCAAAGGTATCCGGGGCGAAGCTGACGCCTTCCTTGGTGTTGAAGATCATCACCGTGGTGTCCTTGCCCTGCGCATCGGTGATCGTCCACTGGCGCAAATCATAGGTTTTTGGATCGAACATCATGGTGATGCGCGCATTGCCGAACACCGACTTGTCGGAAAGCTGGATGGTGGTGAGATCATCCTCTTGCTTGACGCTTTTGACGCGGTCGCCGGATAGGTCGATGCGGTCGTCGAGCAAAAGCTTCAGTGGCGTTTTCGACAGCGGATAGAGATCGGACGTGTTCATTTTCTTGTTGAGGATGACCACCGACTTGCCGTCGGAAATCACCTTGAAATTCGACGAGCCGTCATAGTTGAAGCGGATCTTGCCCGGCCGTTCCAGGAAGAACTTGCCGCCGGTCTGCTCGCCCTTGGGGCCGAACTGGACGAATTCGCCACTCATCGATTTGACCGCGGAAAAATGGTCGGCGATCTTCTGCGCGGCCGCCGGCACGGCCGCCTGCGCCGAGGCCAGCAGCTGGAACCCGGGCACCAAATTGATGGCCGCTGCACCCGCGAAGGCAAGGCCAAGGCCGAGCAGCTGGCGGCGTGTCGGGGCAAGATCGCTGAGCACTGAAAGATCATTTTTCATATCGGTCACTCTCGTCTGATTCCTGATTTGGTGGCTGTGGTGGACCCCCAGTTGGGCTTAAGTTTGACCGGGCGAACGCTGCTTCGTGCCATGAACGCGCCAGAAAGTTCAAAGTTGCCGCGAACGCCCCTTTGTCAGAATTTGTCGTCTTCGGTCGGCACCAGGATTTCGCGTTTTCCCGCATGGTTGGCCGGTCCGACAATGCCTTCCTTTTCCATCTTCTCGATGATCGAGGCGGCGCGGTTGTAGCCGATGCCGAGACGGCGCTGGATATAGCTGGTCGACGCCTTGCCGTCGCGCAGCACCACGGCGACCGCTTGGTCGTAGGGGTCGTCGGAATCCTCGAAATTGCCGCCGCCACCGCCGCCCGATCCGCCCTTGCCGGACGGTTCGTCATCATCCTCGTCGTCATCCTCGGTGATGGCGTCGAGATATTCCGGCACGCCCTGCAGCTTCAGATGCGCAACGATCTTCTCCACCTCCTCGTCGGCGACGAAGGGGCCGTGCACGCGCTGGATGCGGCCGCCGCCGGCCATGTAGAGCATGTCACCCATGCCGAGCAGCTGTTCGGCGCCCTGCTCCCCAAGGATGGTGCGGCTGTCGATCTTCGACGTCACCTGGAAGGAGATGCGGGTCGGGAAGTTGGCCTTGATGGTGCCGGTGATGACGTCGACCGACGGACGCTGCGTCGCCATGATGACGTGGATGCCGGCCGCACGCGCCATCTGCGCCAGGCGCTGCACAGCACCTTCGATATCCTTGCCGGCGACCATCATCAGGTCGGCCATTTCGTCGATGATGACGACGATATAGGGCATCGGCTCGAGATCGAGATCCTCGGTCTCGTAGATCGCCTCGCCCGTCTGGCGGTCGAAGCCGGTCTGCACCGTACGCGAAATCTTCTCGCCCTTCTTCTCGGCCTGTTGGACGCGTGCGTTGAAACCGTCGATGTTGCGCACACCGACCTTGGACATCTTGCGGTAGCGGTCCTCCATCTCGCGCACGGTCCATTTCAGCGCCACGACCGCCTTCTTCGGATCGGTGACGACCGGCGTGAGCAGATGCGGGATGCCGTCATAGACGGAGAGTTCCAGCATCTTCGGGTCGATCATGATCAGCCGGCATTCCTGCGGCGTCAGCCGGTAGAGCAGCGACAGGATCATGGTGTTGATGGCGACCGACTTGCCCGAGCCGGTGGTGCCGGCGACCAGCACGTGCGGCATCTTGGCGATGTCGACGATGACCGCCTCGCCATTGATGGTCTTGCCCAGCGCCAGCGCCAGCTTGGCCTTGGTGGTCTCGAAATCACGGCTGGCCATGATTTCCCGGAGATACACCGTCTCGCGCTTGGCGTTCGGCAGTTCGATGCCGATGGCGTTGCGGCCAGGCACCACGGCGACGCGGCAGGCGATCGCGCTCATCGAGCGGGCGATGTCGTCGGAAAGGCCGATGACGCGCGACGATTTGATGCCCGGCGCCGGTTCGAGCTCGTAGAGCGTCACGACGGGACCCGGGCGGACGGCGATGATCTCGCCCTTGACGCCGAAATCTTCCAGAACGCCTTCGAGCAGGCGCGCATTCTGTTCCAGCGCATCCTTGGAGAGACTTGGGTCTCGCGCAACGTTCTTCGGTTCGGACAGGAAATGCAGCGACGGCATCTCGAACGTGTCCGAGCCGATCATCGATGTCTGCGCCTCGCGCTGGACGCGAGCGCCCGGGGCCGGGCGCGGCGCCGGCGCCTCGACGCGGGNCGCCGGCGCCTCGACGCGGGTGGCGGCATCGGAACGGAACTGCTGCACCTTGGCCGTGGGCGCGGCGCGGCGCGGCGCGACGGGCTCGTCGTCGAAATCCATGTCCCGGTCGTCGCGGTCGAAGATGTCGTCATCGTCGGGATCGACGGAAACGCTGCGGTCATTGACCATGGCGGCGAAGAATTCAGGCTCGACGCGGGCGCGGCCGTCCTGGCTCATGCGCTGCTCCGCGAACTCGGCCGATTCGACCCGTTCGGCGGCACGGCGCCAGGCGCTGGCGCGCGGCTCCATCTCCGGCTCGTACTCGTCCCGCTCGCGCTGGCGGCGCACGGCGCGGCGGTGCATCCATGCACGCAACGAGAGCCACCAATGGGTGATCGCACCGAGCGCCAATATGCCCTCGTCGCCCTCATCCTCGTCATTGTCGAACAAAAGCTCGTCCTCGCGCGGGTCAGCGGCGGCCGGCTCTTCCATGACGGCGAAGCCGTTCTTGCGTCCGGTCAGCGCCGCGCCGTAGGCGAACAGCCAGAGCGCCGGCGCGGCCAAAAGCACGGCAAGCACGCTGGCGATCAGCCCGGTCGGATAGCCGCCGATGAGGACACCGGGAATCTTGAGCACCATGTCGCCGAACACGCCGCCGAGGCCGGTCGGCAGCGGCCAGGTCTTGGGCGGGACGATGCAGCCGGCGATCGCGGCGCAAAGCAGCGCGAAGCCGAACCAGTACAGACCGCGCTTGGGCAGCCTGTCGACGCCGCGCGCCGAAAACAGGAGGTAGCCCCAGATCACCGCCGGAACCAGCGCGGCAACCGCGGCGAGGCCGAAAAACTGCATGGCAAGGTCGGAGAACACCGCGCCGGCATAGCCCATGGCGTTGGTGACGATGTTGTTCGTCGCGTGCGAGAAGCTTGGATCGGCAACGTTCCAGGTGGCGAGGCTGGCGATCCCGAAGGCAACAGTCAGGAACAGGCCGACGCCGACAAGCCGGCCGACCTGGCGTCGCGCGAAAGCCTGGATGCCGTGCCCCGTATCGGCCATCGCGAGCGGTGCTGAAGCCCCTGAACGCATGCTCTTCCCCGTCAGTGATTGCCCGGCCCGAGCGCATGACGCACTCCGGCAGATTCGGAGACCAGACTAGGCGTGGGAAGGTTAAGGCTGCATTAACTATAAGACCGGTGGAGCCACTCCCATTGCATGAAAATCTTCCGGCCAACCCACCCGCATGAAAATGGCGGGCGCGTTGGCCCGCCATCCATTCGTTTTGGGATCGGGCAGCGCGTTACTTGTTGGCCCCGCCAAGCGCCTTCACATTGGCGCAGAACTCGGCATGCGCCTTGCTCATCGCCGCGTCCTGGCATTCCTTCATCATGGCGTCCTGCTTCTCCTTCGGCATGGCCATGAAGGCGGCCTTGAATTCTTCCATCGGCTTCATGGTTTTCATGCTGGAATCGGTGAAGAACGGCGCCATGTTGTCCGGTTCGTCGAGAGCACCGGCAACTGCCACGCCACTGACCATGGAAAGCGCGAGTGCCCCGAGGCAGATATTCTTGAAGTTCATGAGAAAATTCCTTCCCTGTGTTTGAAAAGCGATCGTCGGAACGGCGATTCGTCCCCACAGTTCGGGGCCTGGGCGGTCGATGTTTCTTCGAAAAACTTGTTCACGCGAACGTGATTGCATGAATCCCGGCAGCGGCAGAATGCCTGCACCAAAAAAAGAGGCCCGGATACGATCCGGGCCTCAAGGCGTGAACTCCTTTCGGGAGTGTCACGACGGGATCTTCTTCGAGGCAATTGCAGGGTGCAAGTGCATTGCCGCCCGCGATTGCGTGGAACAGGCAGGGGACCGGCGGGAGGAGGATCCGCCGGTCCCGTTGGCCAAGCCGGCCTTACGGCACGACTTCGCCATGCTGGGAGATGTCGAGACCCTCGACCTCTTCCTGGGTCGTCGGGCGCAGCCCAACCAGTGCCTTGACGACGTAGAGGATCACGAAGGTGGCGACGGCCGTCCACACGATGGTGACCGCGACGCCGTAGATCTGCTTGCCGAGCGAAGCGCCCGACGACAGGCTGTTGATCGCGGGATCGGCCAGCACGCCGGTGAGCAGGGCGCCGACCACGCCGCCGACGCCGTGCACGCCGAAGGCGTCCAGCGAGTCGTCATAGCCGAACATGTGCTTCACCTTGACCGCCGAGATGTAGCAGATGACACCGGCAAGGATGCCGACGATGAAGGCGCCGGTCGGGTTGACGAAGCCGGAAGCCGGCGTCACCGCGACGAGGCCGGCGACGGCACCCGAGATGATGCCGAGCACCGAAGGCTTCTTGGCGACGATCCATTCGGCGAACATCCAGGCCAGCGCCGCCGCGGCGGTGGCAACCTGGGTGTTGAGCATGGCCGCACCGGCAAGGCCGTCAGCCGCCAGTTCCGAACCGGCGTTGAAGCCGAACCAGCCGACCCACAGCAGCGAGGCGCCGATCACCGAATAGACCAGGTTGTGCGGCGCCATGTTGGTGGTGCCGTAGCCTTCGCGCTTGCCCAGGACCAGCGCGCAGACCAAGCCCGCGACACCGGCATTGATGTGGACGACCGTGCCGCCGGCGAAGTCGAGCACGCCAGCTGAGCCGAGGAAGCCGCCGCCCCAGACCCAATGCGCGATCGGCACGTAGACGATGAGCAGCCAGAGCGCCATGAAGATCAGCAGTGCCGAGAATTTGAACCGTTCGGCGAAGGCGCCGGCAATCAGCGCCGGGGTGATGATGGCAAAGGTCATCTGGAACATCGAGAAGACGAACTCGGGAATGTTCGCAACCCCCGGCAGCCACAACGACGAGGTCGTGATGCCGTGGTGGAAGAATTTCGAGGCGCCGCCAATATAGCTGTTCATGCCGCCGCCGTCGGAGAAGGCCAGCGAATAGCCGAACATGAACCACAGCACCGTCACCAGGCAGGTGATGGCAAAGCTCTGCATGATGGTGGCAAGCACGTTCTTCTTGCGCACCATGCCGCCGTAGAACAGCGCCAGGCCGGGGATGGTCATCATCAGCACCAGCGCCGTCGAGGTCAGCATCCAGGCGGTGTTGCCGGTGTCGAGCACTGGCGTTGGCGCGGCGGCCGCGGCGGCCGGAGCCGCTTCCTGCGCGAAGGCGGCGACGCTGCCCAACGCTGCGAGAGCGAGCGAGCCCAAAAGGGCGGCGCGTCCCGTCGTCTTCAAGGTAGAAGAAATATTCATTGAACTCTCCATTGGAATACGTGTTCGCCGCTCAGAGCGCGTCGGTGTCTGTTTCGCCGGTGCGGATGCGCACCGCCTGATCGATGCCGAAAACGAAGATCTTGCCGTCGCCGATCTGGCCGGTCTTGGCCGCCGCCGTGATGGCTTCGACGGCCTTGTCGACCATGTCGCCACTGACTGCGACCTCGATCTTGATCTTCGGCAGGAAACTGACCGCGTATTCCGCACCGCGATAGATTTCCGTATGCCCCTTCTGACGCCCGTAGCCTTTGACTTCGGTGACGGTCAGGCCCTGGATGCCGACGGCGGTCAGCGCTTCGCGTACCTCGTCGAGCTTGAACGGCTTGATGATTGCCATCACGATTTTCATAAGGTTTCACCCTTTGCTGTTGCGGTGACCCGCGTTTGCACGACTTCACCGATCCCAAAGAGCCGGAGAGTGCCAACAAGGATTCAAGCTTCATGCCAATTGCGGAGGCAGAACATTAACCCGTTGTAAACAAAAGGATTGAGAGGCTGTCGGCCGCCTCGTGCACACAGGCACGCCTAAGCGTATGCACAAAAAATGTGCAATTTTTCGAAATTGCCTATTTCGCCGGCTTTGTGCATGGGACCGAAACACGGAGCCGGTTTTCGCGGACAAACGGTTTTCGTTTGTCCAGAGATCCTGCTCAAACAAGACTCGCAGTGCTCAACGCTTGAGCCGGATCAAGCCTTCCTGGGCCATCGAGGCGATCAGCGTGCCGTCGCGTGCATAGAGCGTACCGCGGCTGAAGCCGCGCGATCCCGAGCTCGACGGGCTGTCCTGCGCATAGAGCAGCCAGCCGTCGAGCGCGTGCGGCCGGTGGAACCACATGGAATGGTCGAGGCTCGCCGCCTGGATATCGGGATCGAACAGGCCGCGCCCATGCGCGAAGGTAGAGGTGTCGAGCAGCGTCATATCGGAGAGATAGGCGAGCAACACCGATTGCAGCGCCCGGTCGTCGGGAACCGGCCCGGCAAGGCGGATCCAGACATTCTGGCGGGGCGGCAGCTTGTCGCGGCTTTCATAGTGCTGGAGATTGACCGGCCTGAGCTCCAGCGGCCGCTCGCGCGCCCAGAAGCGGCGCACCGCGTCCGGCACGCGCTCGGCTTTTTCGAGCAGCTGACGCTGCGTCTGCAGACCTTCCGGCGGCGGCACGTCGTCGGGCAGCGCGAATTGGTGTTCGAGCCCCTTCTCGTCGACCTGGAACGAGGCTTCCAGCGAAAAGATCGCCTGTCCGTGCTGAATCGCCAGCACGCGGCGGGTGGTGAAGGAGCCGCCGTCGCGAATGCGGTCGACCTCGTAGATGATCGGCACCTTGATGTCGCCAGGCCGCATGAAATAGCCGTGCAGCGAATGCACGAAGCGGTCCGGCTCCACCGTACGCTGCGCCGCCACCAGGGCCTGGGCGATGGTCTGGCCGCCGAACACGCGCTGCCACTCCACCTGGGGGCTGCGACCACGATACAGATTGTGTTCCAGCCTCTCGAGGTCGAGAATGCCGAGAAGCTCGTCCATGGCCGCCGTCATGTTTTGTGACCTCGCCTCAAAATTGCTATGGCGGTTTCCGACAGGAAGAACGAGCCGTCAAGGGCGCAAGCCCCGGTCGAAGCGCAAGGAGCCAAGACATGGAACGCAAGGCGGACGCCAAGACCAGATCCGGGCTCGATGTCCTCGTGGCCGGCGCCGGCTATGTCGGCCTGGCCACCGCCGTCTCGCTGAAGCAGGCCCGCCCGGGCCTTGCCGTGGCGCTGGTCGATGCCGCGCCCGCCGGCGCCTGGCAAAGGGATGGCCGCGCCTCGGCGATCGCCGCGGCCGCCTGCCGCATGCTCGACCAGCTCGGCGTCTGGGCCGAGATCGCGCCGCAGGCGCAGGCGATCACCGAGATGATCATCACCGATTCGCGCAGCGCCGATCCGGTGCGCCCGATCTTCCTGACCTTCGGCGGCGAAGTGGCCCCTGGCGAGCCTTTCGCGCATATGGTCGCCAACCGGGCGCTGAACGGCGCCTTGCGGGCCAGGGCCGAAAAGCTCGGCATCGACATCATCGAAGGCGTTGCCGTGCAAGGCTTCGAAACCAATAGCGCCGGCATGTCTGTGCATCTGGCCGACGGTGCCGCGCTGACGGCACGGCTTTTGGTTGCCGCCGACGGCGTCAATTCGAAGCTGCGCGACATGGCCGGCATCAAGACCGTGAAGTGGGACTATGGCCAGTCGGGCATCGTCTGCACCGTGGCGCATGAACGTCCGCACAATGGCCGCGCCGAAGAGCACTTTTTACCGGCCGGCCCCTTCGCCACCTTGCCGCTGAAACCCGACGAGGACGGCACCAACCGCTCGTCGATCGTCTGGGTCGAACGCGCGGAGGATGCCAAGGCGCTCGTCGAAGGCGACGATCTCGTCTTCGAGCACGAACTCGAACTGCGCTTCGGCCTGAAGCTCGGCGAAATCCGCGTCGCCGACAAACCGCGCGCCTGGCCGCTCGGCCTCACCATCGCACGTGCCTTCGTCGCCCCGCGTATCGCGCTTGCCGGCGACGCAGCCCACGGCATCCACCCGATCGCCGGCCAGGGGCTCAATCTCGGCTTCAAGGATGTGGCGGCGCTCGCCGAGGTGATTGTCGAGGCGGACCGGCTCGGCCAGGACATCGGCGCGCTCGACGTGCTCGAGCGCTACCAGCAATGGCGCCGTTTCGACACGGTGCAGATGGGCGTCACGACGGATGTGCTGAACCGGCTGTTTTCCAACGACATCGCCCCGCTGCGCACCGTCCGCGACATCGGCCTCGGCCTCGTCGAACGCATGCCGCGCCTGAAGGATTTCTTCATCCGCCAGGCGTCGGGACTGTCCGCCGGCACGCCGCGCCTGTTGAAGGGCGAAGCGATCTGACCGTCTCACGGGCGGACACACCAGGGTGTGCGGTCAAGCCTAATTGACCTCGAAACCGAGCTTCTGCCGCAGCCGCAAAATGCGTTGGTCGGCGATCTCGAGGCGCTTCTCGCCGCCCTGGGCGGCGCGGTTGACCATCTGCAGGAGATCGTTGCGTTCCGACACGTCAAGACGCTCGCGCAGGAACGGCGCCAGTTTGTCGATGACGATCGTCGTGTCGTCGATCTGCGAGACCGCCCATTTGGCGTAGATCACCGCCTCGTCGGTCTTCTTCTTGTCGGCGATTTCCGAGATCACCGACCGGATGACGGCCTCGCGCTGCGGCAGCACCGGCCCGTCCTCGGAGACGATCGCGGTGATGAGCGTTGCCGCCGCCACCACCGGGTCGTCGATCGCCGTCAGCGGCGACAGGGCCGCCTGCTTGCGCAGTTTCTTGCGACGCACGGAGCCCTGGACCCGGCCGATCACATCGGCAACGTCACGCGCGGCTTCGTTCATGGCCTTCATCCGGTACCACCAGAGCGCCGCCGCTCCGAGCACGCCGAGAACGGCAATCAGGAAAGGCATGTCGGATTCCCCCAAGATCCCGGCGACGATAGGAGAACTCTCGGCTTGCTTCAACGGCGAAGAAATCTCGGCCGCTCAGCCAGGCACCTATTCCGTTGGGCCGCAGGCAAACAATCCTGCCTATGATCCCGGCACATTGTAGATCGCGCGCACCTCGATGGTGCCCAGTTCAGCCAGCGGAATGTCGCCGGCGATGTCCAGCGCCTGCTCGAGATTGTCGGCTTCGATCATCACGAAACCGAGCAGCTGCTCCTTGGTTTCGGCGAAAGGGCCGTCGGTGATCAGGCGCTTGCCCTCTCGCCGTCGCACCGACTTCGACGTCCTCACCGATTGCAGCGCCTGCGCGATGATCAGCTTGCCCGCTTGATCCAGGGACCTGTCATAGGCCAGCGAATCGGCATCGAGCTTGGCCATCCCCTCCGGGGTCAGCGCATAGAGGTCTTTCTCCTCACCATAGACCAGGCAGACATATTTCATTTCGAACTCCCGTGCTGGGATGAATCATAGGATGCCGCCACGAGCGTGTCAGCCTTGCCGTCGACCGCTGCCGCATGGTCGAGCAAACACGCCGCGACCGCGATGATGGCGACAGCCGCCAGCAGCCTGCCGAAACCGGACGCCGGCGGATCCAGCCAGAAGTCCTGCCGTCGCTGAGCCTTGTGGCCCGGGTTGTTCCACAGCGCGAAAAACAGATTATCCATGTGAACCTCCATCCGGCCACAACTCCGTGGCCGCCCGCAGGACGGTCGGGCCGGATGGAAGTCGACATTTTTGCACGCACTTTTTTCCAAAAAGTTCGAACCCGCCGCAGCCAACAGCGCGCAAATGTCCAAACAGCGGGAGTGGTCTTCGCACACACCCGCGCTATAGTTGGCCGGACGCTGGGCTCACCCAGGACAAATTCACGACGACCAAGGAGGACTTCATGGACCGCACTGCAAACGCCGTCTGGAAAGGCAATCTGAAAGAGGGCCAGGGCACGCTCGACACGCAGAGCGGGACGCTCAAGGGCACGCCCTATTCGTTCAAGGCGCGCTTCGAGGACGAGAGCGGCAAATCCGGCACCAATCCGGAAGAGCTGATCGCGGCGGCTCACGCCGGCTGCTACGCCATGCAGCTTTCGCACTTCCTGGCCGAGAATGGCACGCCCGCCGCCGAACTCGACGCCAAGGCCGTGGTGACGTTGGTTCCCGGCACCGGCATCACCGGCAGCGCCATCACGCTGGTCGGCAAGGTGCCCGGCATCGACGCGGCTAAATTCAAGGAATTGGCCGAGAAAGCCAAGGCCGAATGCCCGGTCTCGAAGGCGCTCGGCGCCATCAACGTATCGCTCGACGCCCGGCTTGGTTGAGCAGGCCGACCGGAAGTGACGAACGCCGGCCTGAGAGCCGGCGTTTTCGTTATGGGCGCCGGCGCCCTGAGCGGCGAACCCTCAACCGCCCAGCGCGTCAAGCCGGGCGCGTAGTGCGGCGACTTCCTGCTCCAGCGCCTCCAATCTCGCCTCCAGGTCGGAGGCAGGCATGGCTGGCGCGCTCCGCTGCGCCGAAAGGGCAGCAATGTCCACCGGGCCGGCGAGGAGATGCACGTAGCGGTCCTCGCGTTGGCCTGGCCCGCGCGGGATTTCCTGGATCAGCGGCGGGCGACGGCCGATCAGCATATCGAGTTCACCCCGCAGCGCCTCGATCGACGAAAACCGCGCCATGCGCTCGGCGCGCGCCAGGAGTTCATGCGCCGTTTGCGGCCCGCGCAACAGGAGCAGGCCGAGCAAGGCGGTCTGCGGCGTCGTCAGCGAGAAGCGCTGCGCCATCTGATGCTCATAGCGCTCCACGCGAGAGCCGAACATCTGCCGCACCAGCCCCTTCTGCTCAAGCAGCTTCAATGCCCGGTGCACCTCTGTCTGCTCCAGCGCCATCACAGGTTCGCGCGCCGTCNTTCTGCTCAAGCAGCTTCAATGCCCGGTGCACCTCTGTCTGCTCCAGCGCCATCACAGGTTCGCGCGCCGTCTTCTGGTTGGCGGCGGCAAGGGCTGCATTGAGCGTCAGCGGATAGACATCCGGCGTCAGCTCCTTCTTCTCGATCAGGCAGCCGAGCACGCGGGCTTCGACGGGGGAAAGGATGGGAAGGTCTTCGCTCATTGGATGAGTATCCTTTTTGAGGTCGAGGGACAGCACCCCCCTCTGTCCTGCCGGACATCTCCCCCGCAAGGGGGGAGATCAACAGCTTCAGCGCTGTCGATCCACTCTTGCAACGGTGGAAAGTAGCGAAAGTCGAGATGACGGCCAATCTCCCCCCTTGCGGGGGAGATGTCCGGCAGGACAGAGGGGGGTGTGACGGATCGCTACAGACGACAATTTCGTCGAGACTAACCTCCGCCTAAACCCGTCTCTCCACCATCATCTTCTTGATCTCGGCGATTGCCTTGGCCGGGTTCAGCCCCTTGGGGCAGGTCTGGGCGCAGTTCATGATGGTGTGGCAGCGATAGAGACGGAACGGGTCCTCGAGATTGTCGAGGCGCTCGCCCTTGGCTTCGTCGCGGCTGTCGATCAGCCAGCGATAGGCTTGCAGCAGGGTTGCGGGGCCGAGATAGCGGTCGCCGTTCCACCAGTAGCTCGGGCACGAGGTCGAGCAGCAGGCGCACAATATGCATTCGTAGAGCCCGTCGAGCTTCTCGCGGTCCTCATGGCTCTGCAGCCATTCCTTGGCCGGCTCCGGCGACACCGTCTTCAGCCACGGCTCGATGGAGGCGTGCTGGGCGTAGAAATTGGTGAGGTCGGGCACCAGATCCTTCACCACCTGCATGTGCGGCAGCGGGTAGACTTTCACGGCGCCGGAAATGTCGTCGCAGCCCTTGGTGCAGGCCAGCGTGTTGGAGCCGTCGATGTTCATGGCGCAGGAGCCGCAAATGCCTTCGCGGCAGGAGCGGCGCAAGGCCAGCGTCGGGTCGATCTTGTTCTTGATCCACAGCAGCGCGTCGAGCACCATCGGCCCGCAATCGTCCATGTCGACGAAATAGGTGTCGATGCGCGGATTCTCATCATCGTCGGGCGACCAGCGGTAGATGCGGTATTCCCGCAGATTGGTGGCGCCCTCCGGCTTCGGCCAGGTCTTGCCCTGCTGGATCTTCGAGTTCTTGGGGAGCGTCAGTTCGACCATTTACCTCAGGTCCTTTCGGATGACGAGCTTCAGCCCGGACCAGATTTCATTGACGGCGGCGACCTTCACATCGACAAGGTCGAGCTTCAGCGCTTCAGTGCGGACAACGCCTTCGGTGACGTCGGTCGGCACCTTCGACGCCTTTTTCGGCCAGGACACCCAGACCATGCCGTCGCGCTTGATCGCCGCTTCGACATCGCCCAGGCGATCCTCGATCTCGGCGCGCTGCCGGGTGAAGGCATGGACGGCGTCGTATCTTTGATGGCTGCCTGAAATGTCGGACCATTCGGCAAGCCGGTCGACCTCGGCAAAATCGACGGCGCCGGCCAACGCATCGAGTTCCACAGGCAGCGCGATGAAGGCGGCGGTCATACCGTCCTTCAGGCCGAGCTTGGCCGGAAGGGGCGTGCCGGAATATCCCGCTGCCGCCAGCGCCATGGTCAATACACCCTGGCCTTGGGCGCGATCTTGGCCGGGTTGATACCGCCGTCGGCTTCCTTGCGCTGCAATTCGGTGTGCACCGGCCGATAGCTGAGCGTCACCTCGCCGGCTTCGTTGAGCCGCGCCAGCGTATGCTTGCGCCAGGTCACGTCGTCGCGCGCCGAAAAATCCTCGCGGGCGTGTGCGCCACGGCTCTCCTTGCGCGCCGCGGCGCCATAGACCGTGGTGATGGCATTGGCCATCAAATTTTCCAGCTCAAGCGTCTCGACCAGGTCGGAGTTCCAGATCATCGAGCGGTCGGACACTTTTATGTCCTTGAGCTCGCCCCAGATCTGCGAGACGCGCTTGCAGCCATTGTCCAGCGATTCCTGGGTGCGGAACACCGCCGCGTCCTCCTGCATCGCCTTCTGCATCTTCTCCCGCAGCACCGCCGTCGGCGTCGAGCCATTGGCGTGGCGCAGCCGGTCGAAGCGGTCCATGATCTTTTCGACAGAGGCTTCGTTGGGCGAAGGGATAGCCGAATTGCGGTCGATGACCTGGCCGGCCCGGATCGCCGCCGCGCGGCCGAACACGACCAGATCGATCAGCGAGTTCGAGCCCAGCCGGTTGGCGCCGTGCACCGAGGCGCAGCCCGCCTCGCCGACGGCCATCAGCCCGGGCGACACCCGGTCCGGGTTCTCCGCCGTCGGGCTCAGCACTTCGCCCCAATAGTTGGTCGGCACGCCACCCATATTGTAGTGCACCGTCGGCAGCACGGGGATCGGCTCCTTGGTCAGATCGACGCCCGCGAAGATCTTGGCCGATTCCGAAATGCCGGGCAGCCGCTCATGCAGGACGGCCGGGTCGAGATGGTCGAGATGCAGGAAGATATGGTCCTTCTTCGGGCCGACGCCGCGGCCCTCGCGGATTTCCAGCGTCATGCAGCGCGACACCACGTCGCGTGAGGCAAGGTCTTTGGCCGACGGCGCGTAGCGCTCCATGAAGCGTTCGCCTTCGGAATTGACGAGGTAGCCGCCCTCGCCGCGCGCGCCTTCGGTGATCAGGCAGCCGGCACCGTAGATTCCGGTCGGGTGGAACTGCACGAACTCCATGTCCTGCAGCGGGAAGCCGGCCCTGGCTGCCATGCCGCCGCCGTCGCCGGTGCATGTGTGTGCCGACGTCGCCGAGAAATAGGCGCGGCCATAGCCGCCGGTCGCCAGCACCACCATCTTGGCCGAGAACCGGTGGATGGTGCCGTCGTCGAGATTCCACGCGACGACGCCGGTGCAGGTGCCGTCCGGCTCCATGATCAGGTCGAGCGCGAAATACTCGATGAAGAACTGCGCGTTGTGCTTCAGCGACTGGCCATAGAGCGTGTGCAGCATGGCATGGCCGGTTCGGTCGGCGGCGGCGCAGGTGCGCTGCACGGGCGGGCCTTCGCCGAAATTCATCATCATGCCGCCGAACGGCCGCTGATAGATCTTGCCTTCTTCGGTGCGCGAGAACGGCACACCGTAATGCTCGAGTTCGTAGACGGCGGCGGGCGCCTGCTGGACCATGTACTCCTGCGCGTCGATGTCGCCCAGCCAGTCCGACCCCTTGACGGTATCGAAGAGATGCCATTGCCAGTTGTCCGGGCCCATATTGGCGAGCGAAGCGGCAATGCCGCCTTGCGCGGCCACCGTATGCGAGCGGGTCGGGAACACCTTGGTGATGCACGCCGTGCGCAGGCCCTGTTCGGCCATGCCGAGCGTGGCGCGCAGGCCAGCCCCTCCGGCGCCGACGACCACCACATCGAATTTGTGGTCGACGAAAGTGTAACCTGCCGTATTGGCCGATTTCGCGTCCTTGGCCAAATCAGCCTCCGAATGCCAGCTTGAGCAGGGCGAAGATCGAGGCGACGCCGACCACTACCGTGAAAAAAGTATTGAGCGCGATGAGCGCCAGCTTCATGCCTTCGGCATGCACGTAATCCTCGATGATCACCTGCATGCCGATACGCATGTGATAAAGGGGAGAAATGAGCACCAGTGCCATCACCAGGGCCACCAGTGGATTGGCGAGCGCTGCGCGCACCTCAGCATAGCTGGCGCCGTTGAGCGCAATCAGGAAGCCGGTGAAAAACAGGATCAGCGGAATGTTGGCGATCGCCGTCAGCCGCTGGCGCCAGAAATGCCCGGTGCCTTCGCGGGCGGAACCCAGGCCGCGGACCCTGGCCAGCGGCGTGCGCATGTCGGTCTTGCCAGTGCTCATGATCAGGCTCCCCGCGCCATGTAGCCGGCGACCCAGATCAGCAATGTGAGCAGGATCGAGCCGGCCAGCGTCGCCCAGGCGATCTTCGACGCCGTGTGCTTTTCGAGACCGGCGCCGGTGTCCCAGACAAGGTGGCGCACACCGCCCAGCATGTGGTGCATCAGCGCCCAGGTGTAGCCGAACAGGATGAGCCGGCCGAGCCAGGTGCCGAAGGCCCAGTTGACCCAGTCGAAGGCGCCTTGCGAGCTTGCCGCCGCCATCAGCCAGATCGCGACCAGCAGCGTGCCGAAATAGAGCGCACCGCCGGTGATGCGATGGATGATCGACATCATCATGGTGATCGGCGGCCGGTAGACCGTCAGATGCGGCGACAGCGGCCGTTCACGTCTGGCATTGGCGCGGGTGGCTGGTGATCTGCTCATGGCTCCCCCAGTTCGACGTCCGGAGCCGCGATGGAAAGCGGCATTTGCCCCCCTTATGTATGACTTCGGACAGCGGGTTTCTAATGCTCTTTTTGCACCGCGTCAAAGCCAGAAAATCGTTTTGGAAACGTCATTTAGTCTGACAAAACGGCAGGCTCGGGCTTCAATCGATTAGGGGCTGGTGGCCCGCGCCGCGCTCGATGTCGCTGCAGTGCAGCATACACAACTCGTTAGCCGTGCGGTCTATCGCCTGCAGGTCCGCGGCGTCGAGCCCCTCTTCATCACCAGCGCCTCGCGCCCGTCGATCACGATTGCGTTATGCGTGGCGGCTTCCTGATAGCGGCTGGACTGGTTGGCGGGCGACGCCACGAATTCTTCGGTCCCGCCGTCCGGCCCGATCACACGCAACGACGAGCCGAGATTCTGAATGGTGATCGCGCTGCCATTGCCGCATCCATAGGTTGCCGTACCCACTGCGGATCGCGGCGCGGTAAGGTCGGTGGTGATCTTGGTTGGCGATGTCGGAGGCGCCACGGCTGCCATGGATTGCTGAGCCGGCGCGGGCGAGACGGTGTTGGCCGCCTTCGGCGCGTTATCCTGCGGCACACAGGCGGCAACGATGGCGAGCAACGGGAGAAAGGACACCCAAACCGTCCGCCGCAACGCCATATGCTGTCCTCCCCTGCGGCAAGCTAGCCGCGATGCTTTTGCCAAGATCAAGGTCGACCCGATGGCTGGCGGCGATGGTGCGGTCAAGCATGGCCGAATGATGGCCACGGGGTTTTCCCTCAAGTCGGAAATTAACCATGTTTGACGAGACATCGCCGGCAAACGCGCCGGCCTCTTAACAAAGGTTAAGAAAAGGTTAATTTCTGATTCGAGGAGCCAATGCATGTCGTCCAAGAACGCGTCAGCGGTTTTGGGACAACGGCATGCATCCAAACAAGGATTAAGGCGCGTCGCGACGCGCTTTGGCCTCTACCCATCAGGGGCCTCTAACCATCAGGAGGACGTCATGCGTTCCAACTCTGGCAGATCGCGCCTCGCGGCGCTCATCGTGGCCGCCTTGGTCGCCGGCCTGGCGACACCCGCACTTGCGGGGGCTCGCCACCAGGATCGCGTCTACGCCGATTCCCTCGGCAATCTCGTCATCGACAGCTCAGCCGGCTACAAGCGCATCATCGTTGGCGAAGGCAAGCTCGCCAAGCGACTGTCCGACTACACCAGCGCCGGCCAGCCCAAGGTGATCTACCAGGACGAAGCCGATGAGATATCGGGCGGCAGCGATTGCTACCGGCCGCCGGTCTTCGTCAAGGGCAGAAGCTACATGTACGGGCTTTCCGAAGGCGAGATGCCCGAACTCAGCCCCTGCCGCTAGAGCGTGATTCCGAAAAGTGGGAACCGGTTTTCGGAAGAGATCATGCTCCAGAAAAGAGTTGGATCAGGATGACGGTCCAACCAAACGTCACCCTGATCTGGAACTCACGACCATTGCATTAGCCGGCCACTCGCCTCCCGGTCCGGCTGAGACACGCACGCAGTCGCGTCCGGCATTCTTCGCCAGATAAAGCGCCTCGTCGGCACGCCGCATGAGATCGGCAATGGTTTCGCCCGGATGAAGTTCGGCAACCCCGAAGCTCGCCGTGCAGCGATTGTCGGCCGGCAGCCCGTCGATGGGCAGCGTGCCGAACGCGCTGCGCGTGCCCTCGGCGAACAGCCGGGCGCCGGCAAGGTTGGTTCCCGTCAGGATGATGGCGAACTCCTCGCCACCGATCCGGCCCGCGGCGTGGTGGCCGGCGGCGGCCTCCCGCAGCAGGCCGGCGAAGGTCTCGATCACCCGGTCGCCGGACGCATGGCCGAAACCGTCGTTTATGCTCTTGAAATGATCGAGATCGGCAATCACCAAGGCGACCGGCACGCCTTGCCGCACGGCGCCAAGCACCGCCAGCTCGGCCTGGCGCGTGAAGCCCCCGCGATTGAGCAACCCCGACAGCATATCCATCTCCGACTTCGAGATCACTTCGGCCAGCACATCGCGAGCGAGTATCGCCAGCGTCAGCAGCGCCAGCGCCAGCGCGAAGACGGTGCCGAGCGACTGCGACACCAGCGCGTAGCTGCTTTGCAGGTAGGCCTGCGGATTGGCGCCCCAGCCGCCCAGCGCATGGGCGATGAACGGCTTGGAGGCGAACTGCAGGCCACTGGCCGCGAGCACCCCCATCAATATGAGATCGAGCCGGCCACGCCTTTGTCTTGACGACCAGACGATGGCCAGCCCGACGAACTGCATGACGGCATAGGGAAGCTGGTAGGCCATCATGCGGACCAGCGATTGGCGCGGCAGGTCCTGCACGAAATAGACGGCGACGGTGGCGGCGAACAGGAAGACCAGCATCGGCGACCATGGCGGCGCCACGCCGTATTTGCGGGCCAGCCCGCCATTGAAGGCGATGGTGGCGGCAAGGAAAACCGCGAAGGCGGCGACCACCGGGAGCCGCGCATCGCTGAAGGCAGGAATGCTGAATTCGATGGCCGAATAGACCATGCCCAGCAGGTAGCCGAAGGCAAACCAGCGCGCCGGCGCGCGGCCGGCATCATGCAATGCGACCGCCATGAAGGCTGCCGCCAGCAGGCCGGCAACCGACAGATTGATCAACAGGATGAAGTTGGCGCCGCTCATTTTCTTTCAAACCCCGAGCCCCACCTAAGCATCGACGGGCGAAAAAGACGTTAACGCGAGGCCGGGCGCGCGTGATCAGCTCGCCTTGAGCGGCTCCGCCACGAACACCGTTTCCGGTCGCTCGTAAGACAGGCGCACACTGTCGCGGCCGTTCTTCTTGGCCTTGTAGAGCGCCTCGTCCGCGCGGCGCATCAGGGGCTCCAGCGCCTCGCCGCCGCTGCGCGCCGCCACGCCGAAACTGGCGGTGACCTTGGTGCCCGGAGGAAGCCCGTCGACGCTGCCGGCCGAATAAAGCGTGCGCACGGCCTCGGCGAACAATCGCGCCGACGCGAGATCGCTGAGCGGCAGGAGTACGGCGAACTCCTCGCCGCCGATGCGCCCCGCGGCACCCCTCGTCCCGGCCGCCGCCCGAAGCTTGGCGGCGAAGTCGGCGATCACGCGGTCGCCCGCCGCATGGCCATGCACATCGTTGAGCGCCTTGAAGTGGTCGAGATCGGCCAGCACCAGGGCCACCGGGAATTTTGCCCTGGCGCAAGTCTCCAGCAGCATCGCGGCGCGCTCCTCGAAACCGCGGCGGTTGAGCAGGCCCGACAGCGGATCGGTAAACGTCTCGGTCTTCAGCGCCTTCATCACGTCGAGTGCGGCGGCGGTGAACAGGCAGAGCGCGATCAGCAGCGACAAAAGCGCGTGCGACAGCAGCGCGGTCGTCCAGTAGGACGAACCATAGAACCCGTCATAGCTGGCAAACGGGCCGTGCGCGATGACCACGACGAGGGTGCGGACGAAGAAATTGAGGCCCGACAGCAGCGACAACACGAACAGGATTTTTTCCGTCGGGCCGTGGTTGCGCACCGGCCTGAGTTCGGCGGCGACCAGGAGACTGATGCCTCCGAAGGCGAAATTCATCGCCAGGATACGCCAGGTGAGATCCGGCGCCACGAACAGGAACCAACAGAAGGACACCAGCCCGCCAAGCGCCAGCACGCCGATCCCGACATAAGGCACCTTGCGGCCGTAGCGGGCGACAATGGCGCTGGACAGGCAGCAACCGGCAATGGCGAAGCAGATGTTGGACACCAGCTTGGTCAGCACCATGCCGATTGGCAAGGTGAAATACTGGAACAGAAAGCCCGGCGCCGAGACGCAGTAACTGAGCGCCAGCACGGCCAGATAGGGACGATGGCGCTGATAGGTCCATAGCACGAGGAACGCCGCGCCGAGGGCCAGCGCGATCGTCGGATTGAGCAGCGCTATAAACAGACCGGTGTCCAAAAGACGGTGACTTCCCCTCGCTGACGTCGGGGAAGAGCTTAGAGCGCAAGCCCAAACAAGCGGTTAAGCCGAGCCAAGTCTCGACATATTGTCAGGGAACCCCAACCCGCGGCCAGCGTTCTGAGGTCACAATCGGGAGCAGCCCATGGCCGACATGATTACACTGACCGACCACGAAGCAATCCGCTCGTGGGCTGCCGGACGAGCCGGTTTTCCCGCGATCGTCGACATATCGCCCGAAGCGGGAACACAGCCCATGTTGAGGCTGGTCTTTGGCCAGCATGCCTACCAGGATCAAGACCAGCCGGAACGGCCGATCAATGCCGGAGGCTATGAACTCGTCGAATGGGACGAATGGTTCAGGCTCTTCGAAGAGCAGCAGTTGGCGCTTGTGGTCGCTGCCGACCAGCCGGGACGCCGGGAGGAGTTCCACGAGCTCGTCCGCCGCGACGGAAAACCCTGAACCCGAGCCCGTGCGGCTCGGGTTCTGTTGAAGTTGGGATTATTTCCAATCGCGGATGTCGACGAAGTGGCCGGCGATCGCCGCCGCCGCCGCCATCGCCGGCGACACCAGATGGGTGCGGCCTTTGAAGCCCTGCCGGCCCTCGAAATTGCGGTTCGAGGTCGAGGCGCAGCGCTCATGCGGCTTCAGCCGGTCGTCGTTCATGGCCAGGCACATCGAGCAGCCCGGCTCGCGCCAGTCGAAGCCGGCGGCGAGGAAGATCTTGTCGAGACCCTCGGCTTCCGCCTGTTCCTTCACCAGGCCGGAGCCCGGCACGATCATCGCATCGACATGCGCACTGACCGTTTTGCCTTCGACCACCTTGGCGACGGCGCGCAGATCCTCGATACGGCCATTGGTGCAGGAGCCGATGAAGACGCGGTCGAGCGCGATGTCGGTGATTTTCGTCCCCGGCGTCAGGCCCATATAGTCGAGCGCGCGCTGCTTGGAGGTGCGCTTGTTCTCATCGGTGATGTCGGCCGGGTTCGGCACGATACCTTGCACCGAGACGACATCCTCGGGCGACGAACCCCAGGAGACGATCGGCGGCAGCTTGGCCGCGTCGAGCACGATCACCTTGTCGAAATGCGCGCCTTCGTCCGACTGCAGCGTCTTCCAGTATTCGAGTGCCGCATCCCAGGCCGCGCCCTTCGGCGCGCGCGGCTTGTCCTTGACATAGGCGAAGGTCGTCTCGTCGGCGGCGATCAGGCCGGCACGCGCGCCGCCTTCGATCGACATGTTGCAGATCGTCATGCGCCCTTCCATCGACAGCGAGCGGATCGCCTCGCCGGCATATTCGATGACATAGCCGGTGCCTCCGGCGGTGCCGATCTCGCCGATGATGGCCAGGATGATGTCCTTGGCGGTGACGCCTTCCGGCAGCACGCCGTCGACACGCACCAGCATGTTCTTGGCCTTGCGCTGGATCAGCGTCTGCGTCGCCAGCACATGCTCGACCTCGGAGGTGCCGATGCCGTGCGCCAATGCGCCAAAAGCACCGTGCGTCGAGGTGTGGCTGTCGCCGCAGACGATCGTCATGCCGGGCAAGGTAAAGCCCTGCTCGGGACCGATGATGTGGACGATGCCCTGGCGGATATCGTTCTCGGAATAATATTCGACGCCGAAATCCCTGGCGTTCTTGGCCAGCGCCTCGACCTGGATGCGGCTTTCCTCGTTCTTGATGCCGAACTTGCGCTCGGGCGAGGTCGAGACATTGTGATCGACCACGGCCAGTGTCTTTTCCGGATGCCGGACCTTTCGGCCGCTCAGGCGCAGGCCTTCGAAGGCCTGCGGGCTCGTCACTTCGTGGACGAGGTGGCGATCGATGTAGAGCAGGCAGGTGCCGTCGTCCTGGCGGTCGACCACATGGTCGTCGAAGATCTTGTCGTAGAGGGTGCGCGGTGCGCTCATGTGCGTAAATCCGTCGATATGAGAATGGAAAGGAGCAGATGCCGGCAGGTCGGGTCCGGCGCAACGACCTGGACAGGTCGGCCTAGCTAAGTCGGCTGGTCAGCGCGCCGCTGACGCGCGCGGAAAAGCGCGACGGCAGGCGTTTTCTGTCCTGCAGCACGAACCCTGTGTAGGCCGGATCGCCAAAAAGCTCTTCCATGGCGTGGCTCATATCAATGTTTTGGCTGAACGGCAATAATCCCCCGGGGTGCGACGCCTGGCTTGCGATCTTTTGGGCTTAAATATAAGATTGAGCGCTTGCTAAAGAATGGTGGAGCTTCGAAATGCGCGCCAAAGATTATTTGTGGGCTTCAGGGTTGGCAATATTTCTCCTAGTCGCCAACTTTGCGCACGCAGAATGTAGAAAGGTAGGCGACAATTTTTCGTGTGATCCTCCTCCTGATTCTGGGGACGGGGACGGCGGCTTAACGACAGATCATGCCAACACGAAAGCGGACTAGCTATTATTTGATTTCACCGTAACGCATAATTGGGGGAACGCGTGAAACATGTCCTTAATTTTTTAGCAGCGACGTGGATTCATTTCCTCAACGCTTTCTTTCTTGCGCTTGTTCCCGTTATTATTGTCTCGCTAATTTCTTGCTTGTTCGTATTTTTACTTGTCCGTAGCCGCAGCGTTGTCAAAGTATCATTGGTATTTTCGGTAAGCGGAAGCGTGCTGGGATTGCTCCTCGGCTCAAGTCGTGAGCCCTCGGCCAATGCGTTCTTACCAGCAATAATAACGCTGTTGTCTGGTCTGCTCGTATACATATTGCCAAAAGAGCAGACATTGCGGGCGATCGCTGCGACCACCGAAGAGGTCGAGTCTCCGACATTCAAGCGGAATTTCGTAGTCGCTTCCATTCTGGGATTGATGATCTCGTCCGGAATGGGAGCCATGTGGGGCGGATCAATTCGCAGCTTTAAGGAACAAAGCACCTTGCGCTATGAAGAATGGCGGACTGAGTATGAGAAGGTCAAAATTCCCCTCGAGTACCGGAAGCTTGCAAAGGATTTGAATCTACCCCCCGAAGCGGCAGCAAAATGACTTGTTTGTTGTCGTCTCGCGTAGCGCCGCCCTCTTGAAGACGGTACTCACAAAACCTCGAACACAAACGTCTTCACCAATGCATCCGGCTCGGCGATCGCATAACAGCGAAACCACGGGCTTTGCTCCACAGGCCGCCATTTCCTCGCCCGCTCCAGTTCATCGAACACCGCCTGAAAACCGCCGTTTTCGAACACCTGGTCGCGCACGGTGAAGATGGCGTGGCCGCCCTTTCTGGTGATACGCACCAGCTCGTGCAGGCCCGAGGCCGGCGCGTGGCTGATCGTGAAGACGCCAGTCGAGAAGAAGGCGCGGAAATGGCCATCCGGCCATGGCAGCGGACCGCCCAGCATCGCCTGCTTCAGCTCGCCATAGGCATTGCGGCTGCCGGCGATCTTCAGCATGTCGTCCGACAGATCCAGCCCGGCAATGTCGCCGTAACCCAACGCCTTCAGCGACGGCCCCGACAGGCCGGTGCCGCAGCCGGCGTCGAGCAGCGGCCCTTCATCAGCCGGGACGTGGCGCGCCACCCAGGCGGTGATCAGGAACGGCAGCAGGTAGCCGAGCGAGGCGGTCTCGCTGTCATAGGTCGCGGCCCATGCGGCGTAGGCCTCTTCAAGCGCTTCCGGCGTGTCGGCGCCGTAGACGGAATCCAGCGCGGCATTGGCCTTGTCGACGATCATGAAACCTCCCAACCAGATATGTCGGGATGATCGTAACGCCGTCCTTGCCCAAAAACTATTCCTCGTGCTGGCGGCGCAGCCGCCGTTCCAGCGCCCTCAGCGCCAGCGACAGGCCGACGGTCAGGATGAGGTAGATGTAGGCTGTTATCGAATAGGTCTCGAAGAAGCGAAAGGAGCCGGCGGCATAGACCTTGCCCATCTGGGTGATGTCGGCGACGCCGAGCACCGAGACCAGTGAGGAATCCTTGACCAGGGCGACGAAATCATTGCCGAGTGGCGGCAGGATGGTGCGGATCGCCTGCGGGAACACGATCAGCCGGAAGCGTTGCGCGCGGCTCAGCCCGAGCGCCTTCGCCGCCTCGATCTGGCCTTTTTCGACAGCCTGGATACCGGCGCGGAAAACCTCCGAGATAAAAGCCGAGTAGCCGATGGTCAGCGCCATGACTGCGCGCCACAAAAGCGACACGTCGCGCACCAGAAGCTCGCCGAACAGGCCAGCATTCTGCAGCGGCGCGGTCAGCGCGTTCCAGGCCGCGACGAAGGCCGGCGCGCCGGCGAAGGCGATCCAGAACAGAAGCACCAGGATAGGTACGCCGCGGATGATCTCGACGTAGAAACGGGCGATCTGGCGTAGCCAGCGCGAGCCCGACAATCCCATCAGCGCAATACCGAGACCGATGGCGGACGCTAGCGCGAAGGCGACCACGGTGACGAAGATGGTGACGCCGATGCCCTTGGCGACCGTGGCGAAGACCTGGGCATAAAGGTTGCTGGTGGCGATGAACATGGCGGCCGCCAGAGCCAGGACGGCGGCGACCGCAAGCCACCAGGGGAAGTCGGGCTTGGAGGAGGACAGAGGTGCCATCAGGCGATGCTGACAAGGCAGATATCGCGAAGGTCAGGCGCCAAGGCGCCCCCCTCTGTCCTGCCGGACATCTCCCCCTCAAGGGGGGAGATTGGCAGCCTCGTCGGCGGCACTCTTCTTACAACATTGCTGATTAGCGAAATCGGAAAAGACATCCGATCTCCCCCCTTGCGGGGGTTGAGGAAGTGGTCCGCGGAGCGGACGGAAAGCCAATTGCTTGGCTTTCCGAACGACGAACGTCCGGCAGGGCAGAGGGGGGCGTTCAAGCGCAAAGTCAGCGGGAAATCACTGCCCCATCTTGTAATCAAGGAACCACTTCTTGTTGAGCGCATCGAACGTGCCATCCGCCTTCAGCGCCGCGATCGCCGCGTTGACCGGCTTCACCAGGTCCGACCCCTTCGGGAAGATGAAGCCGAAATCCTCGGTGCCGAGCGGGCCGCCGATCAGCTTCAGCTTGCCCTCGGAAGCATCGACATAGCCCTTGCCGGCGGTGCCGTCGGTCAGCACCACGTCGACGTCGCCGGACTTCAACGCCTGCACCGTGGCGCCGAAGGTCTCGAACAGTTTGATGCGCGGGTTCTGCTCATTGCCATCGAGCACGCTGTAGACGGCGGTGTAGAAGGGCGTGGTGCCGGCCTGCGCGCCGATCAGCCCGTCCTTGAAGGCGCCGAAGGTCTTGGCATCGGTGAAGCGGCTCTCATCGCCACGCACCAGCATGAACTGCTCCGAGCGCATATAGGGGTCGGAGAAATCGACCTTCGCCTTGCGGTCGTCCTTGATGGTGATGCCGGTCATGCCGATGTTGTACTGGTTGTCGGAAACCGCCTGGATCATCGCGTCCCAGGAGGTGTTCTGGTACTCGACCTTGAAATTGAGCCGCTTGGCGATTTCGTCCATCGCGTCATATTCCCAGCCGATCTGCTTGCCGGTCTTGGCATCGATGAACTGCAGCGGCGGATAGGCGTTCTCGGTCACCACCACTACCTTCTTGCCGCCGAGATCGGGCAGCGCCTGCGCGAAAGCGGCAACGGGTGTCAGGATCAGGGCAAGCAGGCCGGCCAGCAGCAGTTTCGATTTGGTCATGACACACTCCCGAAAATTGAAAGCGCCCGGACATCGGCCGGGCTTGCAGGAAAATTCGCGCCGACTTTAGCTTGCCGCAAGCGCCATGCAAGACGATCCGCTGCGTCAGTGCAGGCGAAAAGGGATTCCGATGCCCTCAATCGATGAATTTCGGGCCAGGAATTTCGGGATGATCTGGTTACACCAAGGCAGAGGTCAACGCTTCCGCTTCCGCGTCCGCCGGCCGGTCATCGGCCATGGCGCCACGCATGCTTGAAACGAGGCGGGTGAGTGTCGCGTGCAAGGCTTTCACGTCGCCCGGCTCCAGCGGCACGGCGCAAGCCAATGCGGTGGACACGTCCTTCATGCGCGCGCGCAACGCCTGGCCCTTGGCCGTCGGTTCCACCAGCACGCGGCGCTCGTCCGCGGCATCGCGCCGGCGGGTAACGAGGCCGCCTGCTTCCATCCGCTTGATCAGCGGCGTCAGCGTGGCGGAATCCAGGCCCAGCGCCACGCCCAGCTCGCCAACCGTGCTTGGCGTGCGCTCCCACAGCGCCAGCATCACCAGATATTGCGGATAGGTGAGACCGAGCGGCTCGAGCAGCGGCCGATAGACCTTGGTCATCAGCCCACTCGCCGAATAGAGCGCGAAGCAGAGCTGCTGGTCGAGCCGTGGAACAGGGATCGTCCCGGCGGCTGCCGCCGGGACGTCGCTCGCGCTCTTTGTGGTCTTTGCCGTCATGCCGCCCTTACCGAAAGCGCTACGTCGATGTTGCCCCTGATGGCGTTCGAATAGGGGCAAACATTATGCGCCTCTGATACAAGCGCTTCCGCCGCCGCCTGATCAAGGCCTTTCGTCTCCACCGCGAGCGCGACGCCGAGCTTGAAGCCTTCGCCATTGGGAAGAAGGCTGACGGTAGAGGTTATCGCGGCATCCTCGAGCGGCAGCTTCTGCTTGCGCGCGATGAAGCGGACGGCGCTTTCGAAGCAGGCGGCGTAGCCAACGGCGAAAAGCTGTTCGGGATTGGTGGCGCCTCCCGGCCCGCCGAGCTCCTTGGGCATTGCCAGATCGACCTTGAGCAGGCCGTCGCTGGTCTCGCCATGGCCGGCGCGGCCGCCGGTGACGTGAGCCTGTGTCGTATAGAGTGCCATATCAAATCTCCAATTATCTTGTGCACGATTGTTTAGTACACAAGATAATATGCCGTCAACGCCCCGCATCCGATTTCCGGGGCCGAAAGCGTTCACGGTCTGGTGAAACGAAAAAAGGCGGCCGAAGCCGCCTTTTCGAATGTACTTTTCGAAACCCTTATTCGGCCGGGGTCGCTTCCGCGGCGGCCTTGGCTGCTGCTTCGGCCTCGGCGGCTGCCTTCTTCTCGGCGGCTTCCTTGGCGGCCGTCTCGGCGGCCAGCGCCTGGGCAGCGGCGACCTTCTCGGCCTCGATGCGGGCCTTCTCGGCGTTCAGCGCATCGCGCTCCTCATCGTTGAGCTTGCGGGCGCGCACGCCGGTGTTTTCCGAAATACGGGCCGACTTGCCGCGACGGTCGCGCAGGTAATAGAGCTTGGCGCGACGCACCTTGCCGCGACGCACGATCTCGACGCCCTCGACCATCGGCGAGTAGACCGGGAACACGCGCTCGACGCCTTCGCCGTAGGAGATCTTGCGGACGGTGAAATTTTCCTGGAAGCCGGAACCGGCGCGGGCGATGACGACGCCCTCATAGGCCTGGACGCGGGTGCGGGTACCTTCGGTCACGCGGACCTGGACGCGCACGGTGTCGCCGGGCTGGAATTCGGGAAGCTTGCGCTTGGCTTCGATCTTGGCGGCCTGTTCGGCCTCGAGCTGACGGATGAGATCCATCTCAATAATCCACTTCTTGTTCTTCCGACAGTCAGAGCGTCCGACACTCGCCTTGCAGTTCCAATGACCGCTCGGCTATGTCCTTTGTCGAGAAGACATCCATCTTCAGACATCGGACAGGGGCGACTACACCGTCATTGTTGACGGGCCCGGCAGATTTTTCTTGCCGGTACGGGCGGGCACATACAGCTATTTCAGCACTTTGTCACGCCCGCGCCAGAGACTTTTTTGCCGGCATGGCCCCATTGTAATACCGGCCGTGCCGGGTTGCGCTGGTCACCGGGGCTTTCTAAGCCTGACATAACACAGTTTTCCACGGCGGCATTCCATGTCTGTTCTCGACGCCACCCTGCTTTTCCTGGCGGGCTTCCTGTCAGGCGCCGCCAACGCGGTCGCCGGCGGCGGCACCTTCATCACCTTCGGCGCCATGACATTGGTCGGCGTGCCGCCGATCGTCGCCAACGCGACCTCCTCGGTCACGCAATTTCCGGGCTACATCACTTCGACGCTCGCCTATTGGACCGACATCAAGCATTTCTGGCGCGGCGCCCTGCTGCTGTGCCTGATCTCGGCGGCCGGCGCACTGGCCGGGGCCTTCATCCTCCTGGCGCTGTCCAACCCGTCCTTCCGCGCCATGGTGCCGTGGCTGCTGCTGGCGGCGACGGCGCTTTTCGCCGCCGGACCCTGGCTGAAGCCGGCGCCGAAACCAGGGCATGAGGCGTCCGTGGGGTCACTTGCCGGTTCGCTGGCGCAGTTCGCCACCGCCATTTATGGCGGCTTCTTCGGCGCCGGCATGGGCGTCATGATGCTGGCGACGCTCGGCCTGACCCAGGCCGGCGACTACCACCGGCTGAACGCGCTGAAGAACATGCTGGCCGTGGTCATCGCGGCTGTCGCCATCGTCGTCTTCGTCTCGGGTGGCGTCGTCGCCTGGCCGCAGGCGATCGTCATGATCCCGGGCGGGGCGCTCGGCGGCTATGCCGGCGTGTGGATCGCCAAGCGCGTGCCGCAGAACGTGGTGCGCGGCTTCGTCATCGCCGTCGGCCTGTTCCTCGCCTTCTACTATTTCAGCAAAGACTGAACGCCGAGCAGATCGGGCCGGCGCTCTTTCGTCAGTTTCTCGGACTCCGCCCGCCGCCAGGCGGCGATCTTCTTGTGATTGCCCGAAATCAGCACTTCGGGAATCTCCCGACCCTCGAATTCCTGGGGCCGCGTGTAATGCGGGTGTTCGAGAAGGCCGTTCTCAAAACTCTCTTCTTCGCCCGACACCGCATTGCCCATGACCCCGGGCAAAAGCCGCACCACGGCGTCGAGCAGCACGAGCGCCGCCGGCTCGCCGCCTGAGAGAATGAAATCGCCGATCGAGACTTCCTCCAGTTCCCGCGCGTCGATCACCCGCTGGTCGACACCTTCGAAGCGGCCGCACAGGATGACGGCGCCCGGCCCGGAGGCGAGTTCGCGCACGCGCGCCTGCGTCAGCGGTTTGCCGCGCGGGCTCATCAGCAGTCGTGGCCGCAAATCGCCTTCAGGAGAGGCATGGTCGATCGCTTTGGCCAGGACATCGGCGCGCATCACCATGCCGGCGCCGCCGCCGGCCGGCGTGTCGTCGACGGTGCGATGCTTGTCGGTGGCGAAGTCGCGGATCTGGATTGCTTCCAGCGACCAGGTGCCAGCCTCGAGCGCCCGCCCGGCCAGCGACAGGCCGAGCGCGCCCGGAAACATTTCGGGATAGAGCGTCAGCACCGAAGCCTTGAACGTCACCGGTTGCCCCCGGCATCGCGCGGCCCGCGCGGCCTGCCCTTCGGGTCGAAATCCTCCTCGCGCGGCGCTTCGCCATCCTCATCCTCGACAAGCCCGGCCGCCGCCGGGTCGACGCGGACAAAACCCTCGGCGATCGACACCTGCGGCACGGCGGCCTGGGTGAACGGGATCAGCACGCCCTTGCGCCCGCCCAGCGTCACATCGAGAATGTCGCCGCCGCCGAAATTGTGCACCGCGACCACCTTGCCGAGCGCAGCACCTGTATCGTCGCGGACCTCCAGCCCGATCAGGTCGGCGTGGTAGAATTCGTCCTCCTCGCCGTCGTCGGGCAGCATCGAACGGTCGACGAACAGTTCGGTGCCCGCAAGCGCCTCGGCGGCATTGCGGTCGGCGACACCCTTGAAGCGTACCACGACGACGGTGTTGGCGGGCCTGATGTCGATGATCTGAAAGGCGCGGCCATCCCTGGCATAGAGCGGCCCATAGTCGGCCAGCGCCATCGGCTCGCCGGTGAAGGTCTTCACCCTGAGCTCGCCCTTGATGCCATGGGCGGCGCCGATCACGGCCATCTGGACGGGGTTCTGGGGCTTGCTCATGGCGCTTTTACCTTCGTCATCCACGGGCGGAGCAGGCGCGAAGCGACTGCGCAGACCCGAGGATCCATTCCGTTACGGTGACCAGTACGCAAGGCGGTTCAGGAGCCAATCACCAAGGTTTGGATTTGCCACCGATCGACTGTCTCCTAGCCCCACAGGGCTGCGATTTCAATGACGGCCTCTTCACCGCTTCCTAACCCGGGTGCCCGAAAATGGCAGCGAACCGGAACGACACCATGCAGGAATTCCTCATCCCGGCAAAACCCGATCTGCAGGCGGCGCGCGAAGGCTGGCTGAAGATGCTCGCGCGAGAACGTCGGCTGTCACCCGAGACGGTGGAAGCCTATGAGCGCGACACCCNAAGCCTATGGGCGCGACCCCCGCCAATTCCTGCATTTCCTCACCGGCCATTGCGGCGGCTCGCCCGGCATTTCCGACATCGCCAATCTGCGCCCGGCCGACCTGCGCGGCTTTCTCGCTGCCCGCCGCAACGCCGGCGCCGGCGCCCGCACGCTTGGCCGGGGTCTCGCCGGCATCCGCTCGCTGCTGCGCTTCCTCGAACGGCGCGGTCTCGCCAATGCCGCCGGAGCGGCGGCCTTGCGTGCGCCGCGCCAGCCCAAATCCCTGCCCAAGCCGCTGACGGCGAGCGACGCCAAACATGTGGTGTCGGTGGAAGGCCAACTGGCCGAAGAACCCTGGATCGCCGCCCGCAACGCCGCCGTGCTGACGCTGCTCTATGGCTCCGGCCTGCGCATTTCGGAAGCGCTTGGCCTCGCCGGCGCCGATCTGGCGTCGGAAGCCGACACCGTGCTGCGTGTTACCGGCAAGGGCGGCAAGACGCGGCTGGTGCCGGTGCTCCCAGTGGCGCTCAGGGCAATCGCCGAATACCGCCGACTCTGCCCCCATCATCTCGACCCGAAGGGGCTGTTGTTTCGCGGTGCGCGCGGCGGCCCGCTCAACCCGGCCATCATCCAGCGCGACATGGCCAAGTTGCGCTCGGCGCTCAACCTGCCGGACACCGCGACGCCGCACGCGCTGCGCCATTCCTTCGCCACGCATCTGCTCGGCCGCGGCGGCGACTTGCGCACCATCCAGGAACTGCTCGGCCACGCCAGCCTGTCGACGACGCAGATATACACCGGCGTCGACACGACGAGGCTGCTGGAGATCTACGAATCCGCCCATCCCAGGGCGTGACGCATTTAACGGGCGGAGACTTGAGATTTCATCGTTCGGAATTGACCGAGAGCTCTAAACTTCGTCACCCCTGGGCGAAGCAGGCGAGAAATGGACGTTTCCGCTAATCGCTGGAGGGATGAGGCCCATCGACGTCGGCACATACTCGCCAAGGCTTCTGTGCTGAGAACGATAGCCGGTGAGGACAATTTCTCGGAACAGGTTAACCGTTTTGCCGCTTTTTGCGCTTACCAACAGTGTCATGAAACGCGTCATTGCCATCGCCGACCGCGCAGCGCACGTCTCGCTGAAACTGCTCGTCGCGCTCAACATCCTGTTTTTCCTGTCGTTCCTCGCTGTCCTGCTGTTCGCGGCCGGCAGGGCGCATGCCGAGATCCCGACTTGCATCGGCGCCGACATGGTGTCGGCCTTGCAGAAGACCGACCCGGCCGCCTACCAGAAGATCGAGGCCGAAGCCGCAGCCACGCCGAACGGCAAGGGCCTGCTGTGGAAGCTCGAAAAGCCGGGCGAACGGCCATCCTTCCTGTTCGGCACCATGCACATGACCGATCCGCGCGTCACCACGCTGCCGCCGGCCGCGCAGAAGGCTTTTGACGCCGCCGGCACCATCATCATCGAAACCACCGACGTGCTCGACAAGCAGAAGATGATGACGGCGATGCTGAAGGAGCCGGACCTGATGATGTTCACGGATTCCACGACGCTGTCGTCCCTGCTGAAGCCGGACGAAGCGGCCGCCATGAACGCCGCGCTCGACGCACGCGGCATCCCGCCGGCCACCGTCGCCAAGATGAAGCCGTGGATGCTGTCGGCCATGATGGCGCTTCCGGCTTGCGAGCTCGCCCGCCAGTCCGGCGGCGCACCGGTGCTCGATGTCAAGCTGGCCGAAGGCGCCAAGGCTGCCGGCAAGCCGGTGGAGGGATTGGAAACGGCCGAGAGCCAATTGCGCGCCATGGCATCCTTGCCGCTCGCCTTTCACATGAAAGGCCTGGTCGACACGCTGAAGCTGGGCGACAAGGTCAATGATATCAACGAAACCATGATCGTGCTCTACCAGCGTGGCGACACCGGCATGTTCTGGCCGCTGTTCCGCGCCGCCATGCCGGAAGAGCAGAATGATGCCTCAGGCTATGCCGCCTTCGAGGAAACCATGATCACCAGCCGCAACAAGGTGATGGTCGACCACGCCGGGCCGATCCTGGCCAAGGGCAATGCGTTCATGGCGGTCGGCGCCCTGCATCTCCCCGGTCCGCAGGGACTGGTCGAGGATTTCCGCAAAGCTGGCTATACCGTCACTGCCGTGGGGCTTTAAGCCCTATTTGATCAAGACCTGAGCCAGCATCGCCGGAACGATGATGCGGTGGAACGGCATGATGATGGCGAGATACGTCCGCCCAAACAGATTGTGTGTCTTCACGATCGTCGACGCCGCCACCTCCTGCCGGCCAGCGCCGAGGTCGTTCACCTCCACCAGGATGCGGAAATCGAGATGCCGGTCGTCCAGGCCAAGGACGACCTTGCCATGTGCCTGGCTGATGAGCGGAAATATGCCGATCCTGGTTTCCGGCGGTGCGTCGGGTGCTGCCCCCGTTTTCAGCCCAAATGGCCTGACGGCGAGGTTGCGTAGCCGCGTAAGCCGGTCGACCCATCGCGGTGTCCGCCCCAGGACGCGTTCGGCCGCGCCAATGGCGGTCAGGGCAAGACCATCGGCTGTCAGCACGTATCGGTCGGCGAACTGAGCGCCGGCAAGAGCGCGTTCGGGATCGGGAATAGTCTGTGCAGTGATCGTCATACCGGCAATCCCTAACAACCAACGATAGCATCCGTTGGCTTGGCTTGCTGCGTGGCGAAACGCCGCCGTCCGGCGAGGCACCAGTGCTCGAAATAAAGCTGGCGGGAGGCGCCATCTTCCAGTCCTGAGCGACTGGTCGAGGATTTCCGCAAAGCCGGCTATACTGTCACCGCTGTCAATTGAGTCGGACGGCAGCGGAGGGCCACAGGCGCCGCGTTTCCGGCGGTTTCCTCCGTTAGCGTGAAACCCATTCAACGGTTGCGCGTTGATGGCTGTTGATTGATCATTTTCATCCACGGAGGACACTTTTATGGCGAATCCATCAAACGACACTCCCAGGCCGAGTGGCGGCGGCGGTGGCAGTCCCTGGCTGATTGCGCTGGTCGTGGTTATCCTGGCGATTGTCGCTTATTATGTTTTCGGAAGAAGTGGCGAACACCCGGCACCCGCCGAACCGCCAGCGGCCAGCACACCGGCCCCGGCGCCCGCGCCGGCTGAACCGATGAAGCCAGCCGAACCAGCGCCTGCGCCTGCGCCCGCTCCGGCACCAGCGCCAGCTCCGGCACCTGCTCCGGCTCCGGCTCCCGCGCCCGCCCCTGCGCCAGCACCGGCTCAGTAATCGGCTCGATATCGAATACAAACGGCCCGCCGAAAGGCGGGCCGTTTTGTTTTGGCGGTAGCGGCCGAAAAGACCTTTAGCTAGATATGGATCGGCTTGAAGAACGTGGCCAGCGCCGCTTCCTTGACCGCTTCCGACATCGTCGGATGCGCGTGGCAGGTGCGGGCGAGATCCTCCGACGAACCCCCGAACTCCATCAGCACCGCTGCCTCGTGGATCATCTCGCCGGCGCCGAAGCCGACGATATGCACGCCGAGCACGCGGTCGCTGGTCTTGTCGGCAAGGATCTTCACGAAACCGTCGGTGTGCAGCATGGCGCGTGCCCGGCCGTTGGCTGTGAACGGGAATTTGCCGGCCTTGTAGTCGATGCCGGCCTTCTTCAGCTCCTCCTCGGTCTTGCCGACCGAGGCGATTTCCGGGCTGGTGTAGACGACGCTCGGAATGACGTCATAGTTCACATGGCCGGCCTGCCCGGCAATGGTTTCGGCCACCGCCACGCCCTCGTCCTCGGCCTTGTGCGCCAGCATCGGCCCGGCGATGACGTCGCCGATGGCGTAGATGCCGGGTACGTTGGTCCTGAGATGACCGTCGGTCTTGACCCGGCCGCGCTCGTCGACCTCGACACCCGCTTCCTTCAGGCCGAGCGTGTCGGAATAGGCGCGGCGGCCGGTGGCGATCAGCACCGCGTCGGCATCGATCGTCTCGGCATTACCGCCTTTGACTGGCTCGAAGGTGACGCTGACGCCCTTCTTTGCCTTGGCGACGCCAGTGACCTTGGCGCCGAGCTTGAACTCGAAACCTTGCTTGGAGAGCAGGCGCTGGAACTGCTTGGAGACCTCGCCGTCCATGCCGCCGAGGATGGTGTCGAGGAACTCGACCACGGTGACCTTGGCGCCAAGCCGCGCCCAGACCGAGCCGAGCTCGAGCCCGATGACGCCGCCGCCGACCACCACCAGATGGTCGGGAACCTTCGCCAGCGACAGCGCGCCGGTCGACGACACGATGACCTTCTCGTCGAAATCGACCTTGACGCCGGGAATGCCGGCGACGTCCGAACCGGTGGCGATGACGATGTTCGTGGTCTCGATCTCCTCGACCTTGCCGTCCTCGCCGGTCACCGAGACCTTGCCGGCCGCGACCACCTTGCCGGTGCCGCGGAAACTATCGATCTTGTTCTTCTTGAACAGGAAGGCGACGCCGTTGACGTTGGACGCGACCGTGGTGTCCTTGTGCGCCATCATCTTCTTCAGGTTGAGCTTCGGCGCCGGTATCTCGACGCCCAGCGTATCGAAGGAATGGCCGGCCTCTGCGAACATTTCGGAGGCATGGAGCAGCGCCTTGGACGGGATGCAGCCGATGTTGAGGCAGGTGCCGCCGAAGGTCGCGTTCTTCTCGACCACCGCGACCTTCAGCCCAAGCTGCGCCGCCTTGATGGCGCAGACATAGCCGCCCGGTCCCGATCCGATGATTACGACGTCATAAGCCATGATGGTTCCTTCTTGATTGGGGCTCAGCGGCCGCCGCTGACATTCAGGATCGCGCCCGTCGTATAGGACGCGGCGTCGGACAAGAGATAGAGAACGGCATGCGCGACTTCATCCGCCGTGCCGGCCCGTTTCATCGGCAGCATGTCGCGGAACCGCTCGACCCGGTCCGGCTGGCCGCCAGAGGCGTGGATTTCGGTGTCGATGATGCCCGGCCGCACCGCGTTGACGCGGATGCCTTCCAGCGCCACCTCGCGGGCGAGCCCGATGGTCAGCGTGTCGACGGCACCCTTGGAGGCGGCATAGTCGACATATTCGCCGGGCGAGCCCAAAGTCGCGGCCGCCGACGAGATGTTGACGATGGCGCCACCCGAACCGCCATAGCGGGTCGACATGCGTTTCACCGCCTCGCGGGCGCACAGGAACGCGCCGACGACATTGACGCGCATCATGCGTTCCAGCCGCGCGACATACATCTCGTCGACCCGCGCCTTGAGATCGACGATGCCGGCATTGTTGACGAAGGCATCGAGCCGGCCATAGGCGCGGTCGACGGCGCCGAACATGGCCACCACATCGGACTCCACGCCGACATTGCCCTTGACCGGAAACGCTTCTCCGCCGGCGGCCCTGATCTCGGCAACGAGCGCGTCGGCGGCATTCCGGTTCGTGGCGTAGTTGACCGCGACGCGGTAACCCGCCTTGGACCCGAGCCGGCAGATCGCGGCGCCGATGCCACGGCTGCCGCCGGTGACCAGCAGCACCTTTTGCGCCTCACTCATTCCTGGCATCCCTTCAAGGCAAACACATCCCACGGCACTTTCGAAAACCCGCCGCCGCCATACGCGCTGGACTGGCGCAGCGCTGGGCCAAGATCGGGCAGGATCAGCATCTTCGGCGCTTCGACACCCTCGGCCGGCAGCAGGCCAATGCCGCCCTTGTCGTCGGACGTGTAGATGACCCCGTGCCAAAGCGTGCAGGCGGCAAGTTCATCCCCGGTGGCATCGCCCTCCGGACATTTGTACATCAGCGCGCCATTCGGCCGCGCAACGCCTTCGTTCCACATGACGATGCCGTTCAGCACCACATTGTTGTCGAGGATCACGCGGAATGTGTTGGTGACGGTGGCAGAGGTGCCGGTCGGGGTGAAGTCTATTTCGCTGCCGCTTTGAGCGTCGCCGTAGACGGCGAGTTCGATCGGGCAGGCGGCCTGGGCATTTGCTGGAGCCAAAGCCAAGCCGGTTGCCAGCGTCACCAGCTTACAGGACCCAAGCAAATGGGCCATCATTGGCCGTCCCGGCCGCGAGCCGCCATGCGACTACCTCAGAGATCGAGCACTAGCCGTTCCGGATCCTCAAGGCTTTCCTTGACCCGCACCAGGAAGGTCACCGCTTCCTTTCCGTCGACGATGCGGTGATCGTACGAGAGCGCCAGATACATCATCGGCCGGATCACGATCTGGCCGCCGACCACGACGGGCCGGTCCTGGATCTTGTGCATGCCCAGGATACCCGACTGCGGCGCGTTGAGGATCGGCGTCGACATCAGCGACCCGTAAACGCCGCCATTGGAGATGGTGAACGTGCCACCCTGCATGTCCGCCACCGACAGCTTGCCGTCGCGCGCGGCGATGCCCAGCCGGCCGATGTCCTTCTCGATCTCGGCGATCGACATCTGGTCGGCATCGCGCACGACCGGCACGACCAGGCCCTTCTCCGTGCCGACGGCAACGCCGATATGGGCGTAGTTCTTGAAGATGATGTCGGTGCCGTCGATCTCGGCGTTGACCGAGGGAATTTCCTTCAGCGCGTGGGTGACGGCCTTGGTGAAGAAGCCCATGAAACCGAGCTTCACGCCATGCTTCTTCTCGAACACGTCCTTGTACTTGGTCCTCAGCGCCATCACCGCCGACATGTCGACCTCGTTGAAGGTGGTCAGCATGGCGGCGGTCGACTGCGCTTCCTTGAGCCGGCGCGCGATGGTCTGGCGCAGCTTGGTCATGCGCACGCGCTCTTCGCGCGAGGCATCGTCGCCGGAGGATGGCGCACGTACGGCAACCGGTGCCGGTGCCGCTTTCGGCGTCTCGGCCGGCTGCGACGGCGCGCCCTTGGAGATGGCGTCGAGCACGTCGCCCTTCAGCACCTGGCCGCGCTTGCCCGAGCCGGAAAGCTGGTCGACCGACAGATTGTTCTCGGCGATCAGTTTGGCGGCGGCCGGCGCCGGCGGCATGGTGCGCGGCTCGACGGGGCCGGCATCGCCGGCAACCTTGGCGGTTTCGGCCGCGGCCTGCTTGGTGGTCC